>NZ_JARJDD010000027.1:0-77433 GCF_029269935.1 Gordonia sp. N1V | reverse complement strand
AACCGTGTCGTCCTCGACGTCACCAGTAAGCCGCCGGGCACCATCGAGTGGGAGTAGGCGCCGTACCGCGCCGATGAGCGCCGACGGGTGGTGAGCACCGCGATGCGGTGAAACCGCATCGCGCCGACCCTCAGCGCGACCGGGCCGACCGTGCTCCGGTGGCGATGAGCAGGGCGCCGACGGCGACGGCGATCCCGACGAGGGCCCACCCGATGGTCGCCGGGTCGGGCAGCGTCGGCCCGTCGGCGAGTCCCCAGCCTGCCACCAGCAGGGCGGCGAGTCCGATCAACGCCACCACGGGGGCCCGACGCTGTGGTGCGCGGTCGGTGTCATTGTGATCGCCATTGCCGAATGATGGTGTCGTGCTGTTCATCTCGTCTCCTGTCCAGGGGTTGCCGGAGCTGCTCATCGCTGTACCTTCACACTGCCGACATTGGTGTGGGCGTCGATGGTGAGCACGGGGCCGGTGGTGCCGTCGTTGCCGCCGTCGAGTCCCTCGGGGCAGGAATAGTCGCCGACGCCTGCTGTGCATTCGGCCCGGACGTTCATCCCGGCGGGCACCTCGACGACGATCTCGCCGATTCCGTTGCGCAGGTGCACCGTCTCGTCGGTCGTCAGGTCGACGTCGCGGAGATCGAGCGTCATGCTGCCCATGGTCAGTGTGTACTCGTCGCGGATGTCGTTCTCGCTCATCGGTTTCCAGTTCCGTTCGCCGACTCCGCCGCCGGGCATACCGAACCGGTGGTCACCGGAGGCGGCTCCGGCGAGCAACGTGGTCACGATCACCGCCGCAGAGAGTCCGACCGCGAGTGGTACCAACGCCCCCGGGTGCGAGCGTGTGGACTGCCTGCGCAGCCCGTTGACCAGCAGACCCGCTCCGATCACGGCCAATGCCAGGGACAGCATGTGTGGCACGGTGAACCAGCCGGCGCCGAGTCCGTGGGCGGCGATCCCGCCTGCGACCACCAGGACCGCGATGCCGACCACGATGAACGAGAACGCCGATCGGCGGGGCGCGGCAGGTGGCGTCGGTGGCGTCGCGGGTGTGGTGGGTTCGGGGAGATCCCAGGCGAATCGGGCGGCCCCGAGCGGATCCCACGACGGGGGTGTGGCCTCGATGAAATCGGTCGGTGCGGCGGAAGTCGGGGCTGTGGTGCTCGCGGTGGGTGATGCGGTGACCCCGGCCGCCGGCTTGGCGAGATCGACCGCACCCGGTGCGCCGGGTACCGACGCCGATGCGGTGGATGCGGCACCGGTTCGTACCGCGCGCGGGGTCCAGCGGACGAATCGTTGCGGCGGTTCCGGCGCCGAGACGGTCGAAACGCTGGTATCTGCAGGTGGTTCGGGCGTGCGCAGGAACAGCAACAACCATCCGATGAGCATCAGGATGCCGCCGACGATTCCGCCCGAACCCCAAGGGCCACGCGAGAACACCGACGAGACGACGATCACGACGACCACCCACAGGATCACCGTCGGATTGTTGTGCCACCCGCGGGAGGCACCGCGATCGCCGCCGGCGGCGTGCGTGCGGACCCGGGTGGTGGACGGAAAGGCGATCCATGCCGCGAGGTACAGGAGCACCCCGCTGCCGCCGAAGACGGCCGCCACCACGAACGCCACCTTCACCAGCGTCGGGTCGACCCGGTAGCGCTCACCGATGCCCGTGCAGACACCGGCAATGGTGCGCGGAGAGGCCGGTCTGGTGGGCCGTGTGGCCCACAGCCGTTCGAGCTGCGTCCGAAGCTGCGTCGTGTCCATGGCACTCATCGTGCTCGGTTCGTGGCGAGCTCACATCGGGGACCGACCCTGAGATCCACCCGGATCGACGCGTCGCCGACGCCGGCCGGTGTCGCGGTCTTCGGGGTCGGCACCGGGGTGAACCCTGATGCCCGGGCCCGACGATCATGGAAGTATCGAAGGCATGGCAACCGACGTCGAGCGTGCGCAGAGACTGATGCGCCGCAGTGGCGGCCGCGTGATCGGCGGTGTCGCCGGCGGCGTCGCCGACCACCTCGGCGTCGACGCATTCCGGGTCCGCGTCGTCTTCGTCGTGCTGACCGCGATGGCCGGGGCGGGCGCGCTCGCCTACGCGCTGCTGTGGTTCTTCTGCCCGCCGGGCGACGACGTCGCCGCTCCCGGCCCGTCCGAGCGCAGGCAGGCGTGGGGACTCGCGCTCATCGGGTTGGTCGCGATGAGCGTGGTGGGTTTCGCCGCATCCGGTACGCCCGCCACCTACCTCGTGCCGCTGGTGTTCGTGGCCGTCGGTGCGAGCCTGGTCTGGCGCGAATTCGACACCTCGGCGCGTGCCCGCCCCCACGGTCCGCTGCTGACCTGGACACGACTGGCCGGTGGCGCGGTACTGGTGATCGGGGGCTTGGTCGTCATCGTGTTCGCCGGCACCCGGAACTTCGGCGGACTGAGTACGACGCTCCTCGCCGTCGGTGCGACGTTGCTGGGCGTGCTGTTGCTGACGGTGCCGCTCTGGATGCGAATGTGGCGCGCCCTCAACGAAGAACGGGCCGCGCGCATCCGCAATGCCGAACGCGAGGAGATCGCCTCGCACCTGCACGACTCGGTGCTGCAGACGCTGGCCCTCATCCAGAAGCAGGCCGCCAAGCCAGAGGAGGTCGCGCGCCTGGCTCGCAGCCAGGAACGCGAGTTACGGACGTGGCTGTTCGGTGATCCGGCGCAGCGCGGCGGGTCCCTGGTTGCCGCCGTGACCAGCGTGGCCGGCGAGATCGAAGACCATTACGGCGTCGAGGTCGAGGTGGTGACGGTCGGCGATCTGCGGCCCGACGAGGAGCCCGACAAGTCGATCGCGAAACGGTGGCCCGCGCTGATCGGGGTGACCCGGGAGGCATTGATCAACGCGGCCAAGCACTCCGGCGAACGCAAGATCGATGTCTACCTCGAGGTCGGCGACGACGAGGTCGAGGTGTACGTGCGCGATCGCGGCGTCGGCTTCGATCCCGACCGGGTCGACGGTGATCGTCAGGGCATCGCACGGTCGATCCGGGCCCGCACCGAACGCGTCGGCGGACAGGTGTCGATCCGCTCGGCGCCCGGGCGTGGCACCAATGTGCGGGTCACCATGCCCCGTGGGGATTCCGTCCCGCACGAGGACGAGAAGGCCGGGGCCGATCTCGAAAAGCATTCGGATATCCCCATTTCCGGCGAGGATCCCTCGGTCGTCCGGACTCCCGGGAATCGCGGTGCAGGGCACCTGGGTTCCGACCACACCGGCACGGACCACACCGGCCCCGGCCAGCGAGTCACCGACCAGCACGCCACCGACGAACCGAACACCGACGATCCGAGCACCGACCACGGAAAGGCATCATGACCATCGAAGCGCCGCAGACCGGGCACTACCGGGTGTTCCTCGTCGACGATCACGGCGTGTTCCGGTCGGGGGTGCGGGCCGAACTCGCCGGCGAGGACGGTCTGACGGTCGCCGGCGAGGCGGGCACGGTCGCCGAGGCGATCGCCGGGATCACCCGTCTGCGACCGGATGTGGTGCTACTCGATGTGCACATGCCCGCCGGCGGCGGGGTCGCGGTGCTGCGTGGGGTGACCGACGCGCTGGGCGTCGATGCCCCGGTGTTCCTGGCATTGTCGGTGTCCGACGCGGCCGAGGACGTGATCGCCACGATCCGCGCCGGTGCCCGCGGTTACGTGACCAAGACGATCGACGGGAGCGAACTCGCCGACGCGGTCCGTCGGGTCGCCGAGGGCGACGCCGTGTTCAGTCCGCGTCTGGCCGGATTCGTGCTGGACTCCTTCACCGGCAAATCGTCGACGCCGGAGCCGCAACTGGACCCCGAACTCGACTCGCTGACCCGCCGGGAACTCGAGGTCCTGCGGCTGCTCGCACGCGGGTACACCTACCGCGAGATCGCCGAAGAACTGTTCATCTCGATCAAGACCGTCGAAACCCACGCCTCCAACGTGTTGCGAAAGACCCAGCAGTCCAACCGGAATGCGCTCACCCGGTGGGCGGCGACCCGTCATATCGGGTGAACCGTGCCTCGCCCGGATCCGACCGAAATGCTTGATGGGCGAGTGCTTGATGGCCGAGCGCTTGATCAGTCGAGCGCTTGATCAGACGAGCGCGATCACCAGCACGATGATGGCGGCGAGGACGACGAAGAACAAGAACACCACGGCGGCAAGGACACCCGGCGAGGTCTGCCGGCGCGGCGCGGGTGGACCGAGCGGCGGCATCGCGCTGCTGTAGGACGGTGCCGTCGGATAGCGCGGCGAGTACTGTCCCGGAGGCTGGGCGCCGGGATGGGACATGGCACCGGGACGGGATATGGCGCCGGGTGCTCGGGCCGGATCGTAGGGTGGCGGCGTCGCCACGCGGGTGGGATCGTAATGGTGTTGTGGTGCAGCGGGATTCGAGGCAATACCGCGGGGTGAGGAGCCCGACGCCGGCGGTGGTCCGGGTGGTGCCGTGCGGGGCCGGGTGTTCAGACCGAGGTCGGATCGGGAGACGAGGCTGGTCAGCACCTGCTCGGTGGAGCCGTGCTCACCCGCGGCGATCCGGGCGAGTTCGTCGCGTGCCTGCGCCATCGTGACGCGGCGCCGAGGGCTCGGCTCGAGCATCCGCAACAGTACCGGTTCGAGTACGCCGGCCCGCTTCATCGGATTGATCTGCGCACGCGCCACCCGATGCAACATCACCAGCGAGTTGTCGTCGACGCCGTACGGCGGTTCACCCTCGACCATCGTGTAGATGGTGGCGCCGAGAGAGTACACATCCGACGGCTCGGCCGGCTCGTCGCCGCGAGCGACCTCGGGTGCGAAATAGGCTGGGGTACCGGTGATCAGGCCGGTCTGGGTGAGGGTGACATCGTCCTTGGCGCGGGAGATGCCGAAGTCGGTGATCTTGACCAGCCCGGCCTGACGCCCACCCCCGGCGATGAGGATGTTGCCGGGTTTGATGTCGCGGTGGATGATTCCCGACGCGTGCGCCTCGACCATCGCGTCGGCGACCTGTGCGCCGATCTTCGCGGCCTCGGTGATCTCGAGAGTGCCGGTGGCATGCAGGATCTGGGCGACGCTGCGTGAGGGCAGATACTCCATCACCAGCCAGGGCTCGCCGCCGTCGAGGGCGACGTCGTGCATGGCGATGGCGTTGCGGTGGCTCAGTCGGGCCGCGATCCGGCCCTCGCGCATCGCGCGCTGCCGAACGGTTTCCGCGGAGTCCTCCGACAATCCCTCGGTGGAGAGGACCTGCTTGACGGCCACTTCACGGTCGAGGAGTTGGTCGCGGGCGAGCCAGACCGTGCCCATGCCACCGCCGCCGATGCGCGAGACGAGCCGATAGCGTCCGGCCACCAAGAAATTGGGGCCGGGTGTCCGGTGGCTGTCGACGTCGGCGGGCATGACAGCGATGATAGCCGTGGCGCTCAGGCACACCGCCCGGTGTGAGCTGGGCTGTCCGTCGAAAAGGGGAGTCAGTCGTCTGGTGTGGATGTGAGGCGCGCGGCAAACGGATGCCGGGTGGTGCGTTCGCGAGGGAGCCGCCTCCTGGGAAGCGGTGCGGTCGACCGGTACCGGCACACCTGGCCGATCGCGGTCTCAGTGATGTCGTCGACCCGCCTTGCCTAAGATACCTCGGCGAGACCGCTTCTGCGCCTTCGCTTCTTGACGTGGCATAGAGCGTGCTTCCGCAGATCGCGCCGCCTTGCGTTCGGCCCATGCAGCCACCGTGGCTTCGGTGTCACGGGGCATGGTGATGAGCGGCGGTCCGGATGGCAGCTGGAGACGAGCGTGCATCACCCGGTCGTTGAACTGGGCAATCTCGCG
Source organism: Gordonia sp. N1V (assembly GCF_029269935.1). Classification (NCBI taxonomy): domain Bacteria; kingdom Bacillati; phylum Actinomycetota; class Actinomycetes; order Mycobacteriales; family Gordoniaceae; genus Gordonia; species Gordonia sp. N1V. The sequence goes on along the minus strand of NZ_JARJDD010000027.1, from coordinate 71,616 downwards.
TCGAACGGCCTTCTCGTTCGATAGCCGATCGAGTTGCTCGTCCAGGGCGGCATCATCTTTTCGTAACTGAATGGACGGCGGCAGGAAAACGAGTCCCTCGCGCTTCATGAACCTCTTGAGCCACCAGTCCGGGTCATCGGCATCGGACAGATCCAGTGGCTGGCCGCTGCCGGGGAGGTCATCAAAGTCGCCCCGTTCGATCGCCTTCCGAATATGCATGTCGGCGAGCAGAGCGATCGCCGTTTCGGAGTCGAACGCGAAAGCGGACGGGTTGCAGAACGTCAGGGGCGGCGTGTGCTCATGCATCGTCAGCACTCCATGTCGTGAATCTATTTCAGTCAGATGTATTATGTCATCTGTATTGCAACAGTGAGAGGGTTACGGGTGCCGAAGCAGGTTGATCATCATCAGCGGCGTGAGTCGATCGCTCATGCGCTGTGGCGCGTCGTTGATCAGCGCGGTTGGGCACGGGCGACCATGCGTGAAGTTGCCGCTGAGGCGGGGGTTTCACTGGGTCAGTTGCAGCACTACTTCTCTTCTCGTGCCGAGATGTTGGCCTTCGCGATGGAGTTTGCGTCGGAACAAACAACTCGCCGAGTCTCACGAAGCCTGACGTCGCTCGACCAACCCCCGCATCCTCGCGACGTGCTGCGAGTGGTCCTCACGGAGATGCTTCCTCTGCGCCCTGACTCCCGTGCCACCAGCCGTATGAACGCCGCTTACGTGCTCGAGGCGATGCACGACTCATCGCTGCGTCAGCAGGTTGGACGCGGACTGCGGGAGGGACGCGCGATGGTGGAAATTCTCATCCGGGAGGCGATCGGCCAGGGGCATATCCGTCGCGGTTGCGACCCGGTCATCGAAACGGATCTGGTCCTTGCGTTGACCGGACTCGGCCCTCTTCTCGACCTCGACGTCATCGAACCGCGAGCGGCACTCGCGGCGATTGACCAGCATCTCGACCGACTCTTCGAACCCGAATCATGACCGATGCAGGTACCGGTGTGCCCTGCGAACCCTCCGTGTGCGACGTGCCCGACGTCCTGAACTCCGAGACCCGTGGGTGGGTCGACGCCGCTCCCGCCCCGAGGGTGTTGTGCGCGCTGGATTGACAAGACCTAGCACATGTGTTCGACTCCGGGTATGCGTTGGTCCGAACAGGCTGTCGAAGCCGACGATGGTGCCCTGCCGGGTCTGGGCCGGGCCGGGCTGGTGCGATCGGTGCAGACCCCGGAGTTCGAGGGCATCACCTTTCACGAGGTCCTCGCCAAGAGTGCGCTCAACCGGGTGCCCGAGGAGTCCGGGTTGCCGTTCACCTACACGGTCAACACCTTTCGGGGGTGCACCCATGCCTGTCGGTACTGCTTCGCCCGGCCCACCCACGAATACCTCGACCTCGACGCGGGCCGGGACTTCGACTCGCAGGTCGTGGTCAAACTCAACGTGGCCGCGGTGTTGCGCAAGGAATTACGGCGTCGATCCTGGCGTCGGGAACCGGTGGCCCTGGGCACCAACACCGACCCCTATCAGCGGGCCGAGGGCCGCTATCGGCTGATGCCCGGCGTGATCTCGGCGCTGACGGAATCGGCCACGCCCTTCTCGATCCTCACCAAGGGCACGCTGCTGCGACGCGATCTGCCCCTGCTGCGTCAAGCCGCCGGGCAGGTGCCGGTGTCGCTGAGCATCTCGCTGGCCTTTCATGATGCCGAGTTGCAGAAGCAGATCGAACCGGGGACGCCGTCGCCCGCGGCGCGGCTGGCACTGATCCGCGACATCGCCGAGGCCGGGTTCGCCCCGCACGTCATGGTCGCCCCGGTGATCCCGTACCTGACCGACTCCAGCGCGCACCTCGACGCTCTGCTCGCCTCGCTCGCCGAGGCCGGGGCGTCGGGCGTCACCGTCATCCCGATGCATCTGCGCGGCGCCACCAAGCCGTGGTTTCTGACCTGGCTTGCCGAACATCACCCGGCGCTCGTCCGCCGATATCGCACGCTCTACGGGCGGGGCGCCTACGTCACCCCGGAGTACTCGTCGTGGCTGCGGGAACGGATGCGGCCGATGGTGGCACGTCACGGGTTGGCCGGGTCGTCGGGCTCGCGTGTGGGGCACCCGGAGCAGCATTCCGGCGTCGACGATCCGGTGGCCGAACCCGAACTGGCACAAGCGCTCACGTTGTTCTGAGATCGCTCGTTCTTCCCGGGTGTTTTCGTTCTTCCTCGGGAGATTTTGCGGGGAAGGTCTTGTTTCTTCGGGAAGAAGCTCGGGCGACCTGCGCGGTTGCGGACTGTCGGAGCCGCGTCGTACGATCGGGACATCGAAAAAACATTCGATTCGCGGGGTGATTCCCCGAGTCGGATGGGACGCGATGGTGTGGCACTTCCCGGCCCGCCGAGCATTGTGTGCGCTGGCCGGAAGGGGTGTGTCATGAGTGTGGTGCCACTGGATCGGGGTGGGCGAGAAGGGTCGGGACGTGCGGATCCCGACACCCTCGACTCCCTGCGCCGAAAGATGGCGGTGATGTCGGGGATGCCCGACAGACGCTCGGTACAGCCTGGGCCGGCCGAGGTCTTTGCCTTACCGGACGCCATCGCAGACCTGTTGCCCCGCAGCGGAATCGGGAAGGACGGGAGCTCCGGACAGCACGGGATCGCCCGGGGCACGGTGGTCGGTTACCGGGGTGCGCGGTCGCTGCTGATGGCGATGATCGCCACCCTCACGCAGGCGGGACACCAGGTGGGCATCGTCGGGATGCCGCGCCTGAATCTGCTCGCCGCGGTGGAGATGGGCGCCGATCTGCGTCGGATCGCGGTGGTCCCCGATCCGGGTATCGACCCGGTGGAAGTGGCCGCGGTACTGCTCGACGGCATGGACGTGGTCGTGGTGGGGCTGCGCGGGATCACCGTCGCACCCTCGCGGAGCCGGGTGGTCGGGGGCCGTGCGCGCCAGCAGGGTTCGTCGCTGGTGGTCGTCGACGGCGACTGGCCCGGCGCGCACACCCGGATGGATGCGCGGGTGATCGGTTATCGACACGGCCCGGAGGCCGCCGATCTCGCCAGTGCACATCGGGGTTACGGACGGGTCGGTGGCATGCGGCTCCAGATCGTCGTCGGTGGTCGCGACCACCGCCGACGTTCCGCCGAGATCGAGTTCACCGCAGGGGGATTCGGCGACGACGCGGTACACATCCGACGGGTGGGACCGTCGGTGTCGGTGGCCGCCGACGCGCCCGGTGCGGTGGCCAACTGATGGCCGCGCAGGCGCGGGTGCTGGCGCTGTGGTGTCCAGACTGGCCCGCCACGGCAGCCGCCGCCGATGCCGATCTGCCGCCCCGACACCCGGTGGCGGTGCTGCACGCCAATCGTGTGATCGCCTGCTCGGCCCCGGCGCGGGCGCTCGGGGTGCGGCGGGGGATGCGTAAACGGCAGGCGCAATCGGTGTGTCCGGAGATGACGGTCGTCACCGCCGACGAACATCGGGACGGCCGGTTGTTCGAGCCGGTGGCCGCCGCGGTCGCCGACCTGGTCCCGGCAATGGAGGTGGTGCGGCCCGGGTTGGTGGTCCTGCGGCTGTCGGGAGCGGCCCGTGTGTTCGGGGGAGAGGCCGAACTCGCCGAGGAACTCATCGACCGGGTCTCCGCGTGCGGGGTTGAGTCGCAGGTCGGCGTCGCCGACGAACTGTTCACCGCGGTTCTGGCCGCGCGCACCGGACACAGTGTGCCGCCCGGCGGCGATCGTGAGCACCTGGCGGATCGGCCGATCGCCGACCTCGCGGCCGAACCCTCCCTGTGCGGGCCCGGCCGCACCGAGTTGGTCGATCTGCTCCGCAGGCTCGGCCTACGGACCATCGGGGCGTTCGCCGCGATGGCGGCGTCCGACGTCGCCACGAGATTCGACGCCGACGCGGTCATCGCACATCGGCAGGCCACCGCCCAGCCGGGCCGTCCCCCCTCGACGCAGGCGCTGCCGGAAGACCTGGTGATCGAGTACCCGTGCGACCCGCTGATCGATCGGATCGACGCGGCTGCCTTCGCCGGCCGCCGGATCGCCGAACTGCTGCACCGCCGTCTCGTCGATGCGTCGGTGGCCTGCACCAAGTTGACGGTGGAAGCGATCACCGAACGCGGACAGCGTCATTCGCGAACCTGGCGATGCGGCCAACCGCTCACCGCGTCGGCGACCGCCGACCGTATCCGCTGGCAACTCGAGGGATGGATGACCAGTGGTCGTACCCGGGGTTCCGGCGACGCGCGGCCGGATTCACCGATCGCGGTCCTACGGCTGGTGCCCGTCGAGGTCGTCGACGCCGGAATGCTGCAGCACGCGTTGACCGGTGCCGGGCTGCCCGGCGAACCGGAACTGACCGAACGAGCGCGCCGCAGCATGGAGCGGGTGCAGGGCCTGCTCGGCGGCGATGCGGTGCGCATACCCGTGCTCAGCGGTGGACGCGGTCCCGCCGAACAGATCTCGATGATCACCCTCGGCGAAGACCCGGTGCCCGGGCGCGACCCGGAGGCGCCCTGGCCGGGCCGCCTGCCCCAACCGGCACCGACGATGTCGTCCGACGCGCCGGTCGAGGTGATCGATCCCGCGGGAGAGCCGGTGCAGGTCACCCCGCGAGGCGCGTTCACCGCCGAACCGACGATGGTCCGGATGCCCGAACCCTCCCGGCAGGGCTGGGAGGTGCGGTGGTGGGCCGGGCCGTGGCCGGTCGGTCTGGAACCTGCCGGTCCGGAATCGGGGCATGAGGCGATCAGTGCCCGCGCGCAGGTGCTGCTCGACGACTCGCGCGCGTTGCTGCTGTGCTACCGCTCCGGCGGCTGGGTGGTGGAGGGGGTCTACGACTGAGCGACCTGGCTTCAGCTGTTGCGGCCGCGTGCGGCGACGCGCCACGACAGTGAGTGTTCCCCTTGGCCTTTCACGATCAGGTCATCGACGAGGTTCACGGCCGTGCACACGTGGTTGGGGATCACCTCGATCCGGTCTCCCGGATCGGGGATCCTCGCCGGCCCCTCGGGGTCGTCGTCCTCGGGGTAGTCGATGGTGGCGTGATGTTCCGACAACGCGGTGATCCGGGCTCGCGGGGAGTCGAGGACATGCCCGAAACCCGTTGCCCACTCGGGCCGGTCGGCGCCGAGGATCTTGCTGCCGGCATCGACGATCACCCGCGACCGCGATCGATGGACCACCGTGGTGACCGCGGTCAGCGCCACCTCGTCGACGGTGGCGCTGCCCAACTCCACCTGCTGGGCGTCGTTGAACGGGTAGACACCGGGCCGGATCTCGGTGAGGGCTCCGGCTTCGGCGAACTCGACCGTCGGGGTCGATCCGCCACTGATCACGCGGGGATCGATACCATTGTCGCGCAACGACTGTGCCGCGTCGCGCAACGCCACCACCTCGGCGGCGGCGGCCTCGGCGCGCGCCGATCCGGGACCGTATCCGTGTCCGGGGAAGGTGAACACACCCACCACGTCGAGGCCCGCGGCGGCTGCTGCTGCCGCCACCTGCCCGGCCTGTTCGGCCGCCACCCCGGTGCGGTGATGTCCGGAATCGATCTCCACGAGAACCTCGAGATGTGTATCGGGCCGTGCGACCTCGGCGGCGAGGCGGTGCGCTCCGGCGATCGAGTCGACACCCACGCGCATCGACACCGCGCGAGCGATTTCGCGTAACCGCGCACCCGTGTGGGCGGTCACCCACAGCGGGTAGGCGATGAACAGATCGCGACACCCGGTTTGTTCTGCCGCGGCCGCGAACACCTCGGCCTCACCGATGGTTGCCACCGTCAGACCCGTCGCACCGCAGTCGATCTGGCGCCGAGCGATCTCGATGCACTTGTGGGTCTTGGCATGTGGGCGCAGTGCCACGCCGAGGTCGGCGCAGCGTCGCGCCATGGCGGTGAGGTTGGACTCGAGTCGAGTGAGATCGACTGCCAGATACGGGGTGTCGGTCACGGGGTGTCACCGGCTGTGGAGTTCTCCAGAGCGGCCGTCGATTCGCGGCTGAGGAGGTAGTCCTGATGCATGATCCGGGTGGTCAGCCGTGGGGCGAAGCGGTGGCCCAGGTCGGCGAGGTCACCCAGTGGTGTCGACACCCGTTGTGGGCGGCGCAGAATCGCATCCAGTACGCGTGAGGCGCCCTTGTCGACCGACCACACCCCGGCCGAGTCCCGGTACTGCTCGGTCGGCGCGATCATTCGTGTCCGAACCAGTGGGAGCCGCACATGGGAGACCGTCACGTGATCCGACAAGGTCTCGGCGGCGACCGAATCGCTGAACGCCTCCAGTGCCGCCTTCGATGCCGCGTACGCGCCGAAGCGGGCGCCGCGCGCCTGCACGGCGATCGAGGTGACGTTGACGATGTGGCCACTGTTGCGTTCGACCATGTGCGGTAGCAACGCCAGTACCAGATTGACCGCACCGAAGTAGTTGACCGCCATCACCCGGTGATAGTCGTGGGAGCGATCGACGGCGTTGATGGTCGCCCGGCGGATGGAACGGCCGGCGTTGTTGACCAGGACGTCGACGTGACCGTGGTCGACGATGACGGTCTTCACCATGGCGCGTACCGACTCCTCGTCGGTGATGTCACAGACGAACGGGATCGCCTGCCCGCGAGGGATTCCGGGTTTGGGTGTCGCCGAATTCACCTCGCGCGCCGCGGATTCCAGCTCCTGGGAGTGGCGTGCGACGATCAGCGCCGTGGCACCCCGCTCGACGCACATGCGGGCGGTGGCCTTGCCGATTCCCGACGAGCCACCGGTGATCAGAACGACCTTGCCGACGAGCGGGCCGCGCGGATCGGATCGCCGATGACGCGCCGGGTCGAGTGCGCGCTCCCAGTACCGCCAGAGCAAGGGCGCGTAGTCGTCGAATTCCGGTGGGCGAATCCCGAATCGGGCCAGCCGTGCGATGGTCAGGTCGGAGCGGAACGTCACGGGCAGATCCATGCCGTCGAGCAGGGCGGGCGGGATACCGGCCTGGCGGGCGATGAGGTTGCGGCCGAGGCGTAACGGGGGAGTGCCGGCCAACGACGTGGCGCGTCCGACGATCTGGTGGGGGATCGCGTTGATGCCCTTGGGGGCTCGCAGGGATGGGGCCAGTGCGTTGTACATCTCGGTGATCGTCACCTCGCGGCGGTCTCCGAGGTGATACACCTGGCCGTCGGATTCCGGGTCGAGACCGATCAGGGCGACGAGGGCGTCGACCACATAGTCCACCGGTACCATGTTGATGCGTCCGAGGTCGGGAAACGGGAGACGCAGTGCCGCAGGCAGTTTCCCCAGCAGACGAAGATGACCGAAGAAGTAGTACGGGCCGTCGATCTTGTCCATCTCGCCGGTACGGGAGTCGCCGACGACCACCGACGGGCGATACACACGCCAGCGCAAACCCGTACACTCGCGGATGACCTTCTCGGCCTCGAACTTGGTGCGGTGATAGGGCGTCGGGAAACCCTGCCCGAGATCGAAGTCCTGCTCGGTGAACTCGCCCGCGTGGTCACCGGCCACCGCGATCGACGAGATGTGATGGCACATCGCATCATGGGCGACGGCGAAGTCCGCGACCCGTGCGGTGCCCTCCACATTCGCGGCATGCTGGCTGGCCGCGTCGGCTGCCATGTCATAGATCGCGGCGAGATGGACGACGTGATCGACCTCGATGTCGTTGTCGTCGACGCCAAGGCCGTCGACGGTGAGATCCCCGATGACCGGGTGGACGCGGTGCGAACCGGGGAAGCTGCGCACGGTGTCGACGAATCGGGGCAGTGAGCCCTGGCGGACGAGCGCGTGGATCTGCGCGTCGGGATCGGTTGCGAGTAGTTGTCTGATGACGCGGCGTCCGATGAATCCGCTGCCACCGGTCACAAAGTACGAGGTCACGGTGAACTCCATGTTCGCAGGCTGACGAAAACACCATTCTTACTGGACAGTAAGATCGGTGTGCTGGTTCACACCCTGTCACTCCGGGCCGTCGCAGGCAAGGTCTGGTGGCTCGCGCGGCGGTCGGTGCACCACAGGCATTGGAGGCTCGCGGATAAATTTTCCACCCCTGGTAAATGATTGCCAGGGGTGGTAGTTTTGCCGTGGTGGCCGCTACTTCCATGATCGCGCGGGTGCGTCGGCAGCAGATGATCGAAGCTGCTGTCGAGGTCATCGACCAGATCGGCGTCAGCCAGGCGTCACTGGTACGCATCGCACGACAGATGGGGGTCAGCCGCAAGCTGATCACCTACCACTTCGACAGTCGCGCAGCACTTTTCGCGGCGGTTGTCGAGCACGTCTATGACCTCGGCCGCAGTGAGGTCCAGCCAGAGGCCAACGCGGCGCGGTCGCCGGAGGCCATGCTCACGGCATTCATCCGCGGCAGCATCGCCTTCTACGCTCGCCACGTGCGCGAGATGAGAGTGCTCTCGGCGCTGTATGCGGCCGACGATCCCGACGCCCCGAACCGCGACGAGAGCGATCATCACCGAGAGGAGATGACAGCGGTGGATGCCATCCTCGCCGACGGTCAGAAAGCCGGACTGTTCCGGACCTTCGACGTGGGGCTGGCCGCCGACCTCGTGCGCGTCACGCTCGACCTCGGGCTGCGCCGGATCATCGCCGGCGATCCGCCGGCGGCGGTGGCCGAGGAACTCGACCGATTCGTGCTGGCGGGGCTACGCGCCGAGCACCCGCGGATCTGACCACGCGAATCCGACCACCGCGAATCCGACCACCGCGAATCCGACCACCGCGGATTCGACCGCCGCGGATCTCCAGCCCACGGAAGGCGACATGACACAGTGCTTGAGACGAATGAGTTCGACCATCACGCTGATCGCCGTCATCATCGTCGGCGGTGTGGCGTGCACGAGCGCCGATGACTCCACACATGCTGCGCCGCTGCAGGTGTCGACCAGCAGTGGGGTCCTGCACGGCCACACGGTCGGGGCCACCCGTCAGTTCACCGGTGTTCGCTATGCCCAAGCGCCCACCGGGGATCGGCGCTGGGCGCCACCGGTCCCGGTGTCGGACCCGAAAACCGATGTCGACGCCACCGGTGTGGCGCCCCAGTGTCCGCAGGCGGCGACGCCGGTACCGGGGAAGCCGCCACCCACGCAGAGCGAGGACTGTCTGTACCTGAATGTGACCACCCCGCAACGGATCCCCGATGGCTCATCGCTACCGGTGATGGTGTGGTGGCACGGCGGCGGATATGTCAGCGGGTCCGGATCGTCTTACGACGCACAGCGTCTGGCCGACGCCGGTGACGTCGTCGTGGTGACGGTGAACTATCGGTTGGGGATCTTCGGCTATCTCGGACTGCCGGGACTCGTCGGGTCCGGTGACTTCGGATTCGCCGATCAGATCCAGTCGTCGCGCTGGGTACACGACAACGCCCGGGCGTTCGGTGGCGATCCCGGCAATGTGACCGTGTTCGGTGAATCGGCAGGCGGCATGTCGGCGTGTGCGGCCCTGACCTCGCCGGCCGCCAAGGGACTCATCGACAAGGCCATCATCGAGTCCGGTTCGTGCGCATTGGATTTCCCCACCGGAAGTCTGTTCCCCGGAGTTCCGCAGTCACGTCCGTATGCACCCCTTGAACAATCGGAGGCCACCGGTGCGCAGGTCGCGGCATCGCTGGGGTGTGCCGGTGCCGACACCGTGCGTTGCCTGCGGGACCTGCCCGTCGAGAAACTGCTGACCCAGAACGAGACGTTCTCGAACGGACTCGCCTACGGCACCGCGCTGCTGCCCACGAGTCCGGCCACGGCCGTCGCCGACGGCACCACCCTGCGTATCCCGGTCATCACCGGCGGAAACGCCGAAGAGAACGGCGCCTTCACCGCAGGCGCGGTGACGGCAGACCCGCACGCCTACACCGCCGAGTCCTATCCGGCCGACCTACGGGCCGCGTACGGGGTACGGGCACAGGAGGTAGCCGCGCGGTATCCGTTGTCGTCGTTCTCGTCGGCGCCCGCCGCGTTGGCGCGGGTGTTCACCGATTCGGGGTGGTCCTGCCCGACCCTTCGGGCGGCCCACGACTTGTCCGGCCACGCGACGACCTTCACCTATGAATTCGCCGATGCGTCAGGGCCGAACGTGAGCGGTGGGGACAATTTGGCAGTGCCCAAGGCTGCGTTCCACGCCGACGAATTGCCGTACCTGTTCGACTTGAACGGCACCAACCTCGCCCCGCGACCTCCCCAGTCCACGCTGTCGGCGGCGATGATCGGGTACTGGACGTCGTTCGCGCATTCGGGTACACCCACGGCCGCCGACCAGCCGCAGTGGCCGTCGGTGTCGGGGGCGAGCGGTCCGGTGCAGTCCTTTGCCGCCGACGGAGTGCACGGCGTCGACTTCCGTGCCGAGCACCAGTGCGACTTCTGGGATTCGGTGCCGATCACATAGTCGTCGACGGCGCCCGGCACGACGCCGACAGCGCCCGCCATGATGCCGAGCGCGCTCGGCGAAGCGCTGTCGCGAGTCTGGAGAGCGCTGTCGGCGTTGTCGATAGCGCTGTCGCGGTGGGTACGGTGATCGCAATGGAGAACCCGACCTTCGATCACTGACGTATCGACCACCGCCGCACCAGGAGTCGTCTCATGGACAACCATCTCAGCCCCAAGGCCATGGCCGTCACGTTGCGAGCACGCCTCGCGGAATCGGACGTGACGATCACTCATTCACGCGCGCTCGAAATCGTCGCGGCACAGTTGGGTTTCCGCGACTGGAACACGTGCGCAGCAGCGTCGGAGAATTGCTCCGATCCCATCACGGTTCCGATCGTGCGCACATTTCCCGGTGACGAGGCCGACCGCTTCTACCTCGACTTCCTCGGATTCGGTGTGGACTGGGAGCATCGCTTCGAACCGGGAATGCCCCTCTATCGCCAGGTATCCCGGCAGGGGTGCGTGCTGCACCTATCCGAGCACCACGGCGATGCCACACCCGGATGTGCGGTGCGCATCCGGGTGCGCGACGCCGCTGCTCTGCAGCGTCGGCTGCATGACAGCACGATCTACCCGTTGCGGATCGGACTCGTCCACGAGCCGGGGCGGGACGAGGTCCGAGTGCCCGATCCCTTCGGCAATCGACTGATCTTCTTCACGCCCACAGGGCAGTAGTCGTCTGCGTCGATGGCGTTCACCCGCGCCTCGAGAGCGCTCGGTAGAGCGCTGTCGCGGGTCTGGAGGGCGCTGTCGGCGTGGAGAAGGGCGCTGTCGCGAGTCGGGAGAGCGCTGTCGGCGGTGTGTGACGAGCCCGCCTGACGGCACGCTCATCGGCGGAGGAAACTGTGTGCATGCCCATCGCCGAATTGCTGAAGCTCGGAACCGTGCGCCCCATCGTCGCCTGGGGTGATCCGGTGTTGCATCGCGAGGCGCGCCCGGTGACCGACTTCGGCCCGGAATTGCAGACGTTGCTGGCCGACATGTTCGCCACCAACACCGCGGCGGCCGGTGCGGGCCTGGCCGCGGCCCAGATCGGGGTGGACCTCGCGGTTTTCATCTACGACTGCGGCGACGAGACCGGAACGCGACGGACCGGGGTTGTCTGCAATCCGCGCCTGGAACTGCCCGAGGGGCGCGACCGCCGCCTCGTCGACTACGACGAGGGGTGTCTGTCGTATGCCGGCGCGTACGCCACCCTGTCGCGTCCGTCGGTCGCCACCTGTCACGGTGAGGACCAGTTCGGCGAGCCGGTGACGATCACCGCCGGCGGGCTGTTGGGCCGGTGTCTGCAACACGAGACCGATCATCTGGCCGGCATGGTGTTCGGCGATCGGCTCACCGCCCGGGCGCGCAAGGGGCTGCGACGTATGCGAGATGAGGTCGCCGACCGTTACCCCGACGACTGGCCCGTCTCGCCGAAGAGTTGAGAGGATGAGGTAAGACCGACGCGAATCGAACGCATGTTCTATACTCGATGAGTGGGTTGGAACCATGGACCACCGACCTGGTCGGAGATGGAGCGAGTGCTCTCCGGCCGCTCGCGAGCCGGCGAGCGGCCCGGCGAGTTCTTCGGCCCCGGTGACGGCGGTGACTCCCCGGCATGGTCGCGTAAACGCGGACCCTATGTCGCGCCCGAGGTCGATCAGGAACCCTCGGGTGTGCCCTACGCCGAACTGCACGCGCACAGTGCCTACAGCTTTCTCGACGGGGCGTCGATGCCCGAGGAGATGGTCGCCGAGGCGCAGCGCCTCGATCTGAAGGCATTGTCGATCGCCGATCACGACGGTTTCTACGGCGTTGTCCGATTTGCCGAGGCCGCACGGGAATTCGGGATGCCGACGGTCTTCGGCGCCGAGTTGTCCCTGCAGCCCGATGTGGCGCGGACCGGTGTCAACGACCCACCGGGCGAGCACCTGCTCGTCCTGGCCCGAGACGGCGAGGGCTATCGTAGGCTCTCGCGGCTGATCGCCGACGCGCACATGACCGGTGGCGAGAAGGGGCTGCTGCGCTACGACCCCGACCGGCTGACCGACCACGGCGGTCACTGGCTCGTGCTCACCGGCTGCCGTAAGGGGTCGGTACGCCGAGCCCTCGAGCGGGGCGGACGTGCGACCGCGCAGAAAGCTCTCGGCGATCTCGTCGACCGTTACGGCCGCAACGGGGTGGCCGTCGAACTCACCGCCACCGGCCAGCCCGACGACGACGAACGCAACGCCGTATTGTCCTCTCTGGCCGGTCTGTTCGCGTTGCCGACGGTGGCCACCACCGGTGCGCATTTCGCCGGACCGCCCCAGCGACGTCTGGCGATGGCGATGGCCGCGGTTCGCGCCCGCACCGACATCGACACCATCGCCGGGTGGATGCCCGGGGTCGGCGGTGCGCATCTGCGCAGCGGTGACGAGATGGCGCGATTGCTGTCCGCGCATCCGGAGGCCATCGACAACGCGGTGCACATCGCCGGCGACTGTGCCTTCGAATTGGGTTTGATCGCACCGCAACTGCCACCCTTCGAGGTGCCCGACGGTCATACCGAGGCCACCTGGCTGCGTCACCTCACGATGACCCGGGCACTCCGGCGTTACGGCACGCCTGCGCAACATCCACAGGCCTATCGGCAGATCGAACACGAACTCGCGATCATCGAAACCCTCACGTTCCCCGGCTATTTCCTGGTCGTCGCCGACATCGTCGATTTCTGCAAGAGCGCCGACATCCTGTGTCAGGGGCGTGGTAGCGCTGCCAACTCCGCGGTCTGTTATGCGTTGGGTATCACCAATGTCGACCCGGTCGCCAACGAGTTGTTGTTCGAACGGTTCCTCGCTCCCGAGCGTGACGGCCCGCCCGACATCGACGTCGACATCGAGTCCGACCGTCGGGAAGAGGCCATCCAGTACGTCTATCGCCGGTACGGCCGTGACTACAGCGCACAGGTGGCCAACGTGATCACCTATCGCGGCAAGTCCGCGGTCCGTGACATGGCGCGCGCCCTGGGATACGCGCCGGGACAACAGGATGCGTGGGCCAAGATGCCCGACCACGCGCCCGCCGACGTCACGCGTCTGGCGGGTGAGATCGCCGGTATGCCCAGGCATCTGGGTATCCACTCGGGTGGGATGGTGATCTGTGATCGACCGATCGCCGACGTGTGCCCCACCGAGTGGGCCCGGATGGCCGATCGCAGTGTGCTGCAGTGGGACAAAGATGACTGTGCGGCAATCGGTCTGGTGAAATTCGATCTGCTGGGGCTGGGTATGCTCTCGGCGCTGCACTATGCGATCGACCTGGTTGCCGAGCACAAGGGCATCCACGTCGATCTGGCGCAGCTCGATCTCACCGAGGAAGCCGTCTACGACATGCTCTGCCGCGCCGACTCGGTGGGGGTGTTCCAGGTCGAGTCGCGCGCTCAGATGGCCACGTTGCCCCGTCTCAAACCGCGCTGTTTCTACGATCTCGTGGTCGAGGTGGCGCTGATCCGGCCCGGGCCCATTCAGGGCGGGTCGGTGCATCCCTACATCCGCCGCCGTAACGGCGACGAGCCGGTCACCGTCGAACACCCGTCGATGCTCGGGGCTCTCGAACGCACACTGGGGGTTCCGCTGTTTCAGGAGCAACTCATGCAACTCGCGGTGGACGTGGCAGGGTTCGACGCCTCCGAGGCCGATCAGCTGCGCCGGGCGATGGGCTCCAAGCGCTCGCCGGAGAAGATGCAACGGTTGCGTCAACGGTTCTACGAGGGCATGCGCAGCACCCACGGCATCACCGGGCAGGCTGCCGACCACATCTACGAGAAGATGGCGGCCTTCGCCAATTTCGGTTTCCCCGAGAGTCATTCGCAGAGTTTCGCGTCGCTGGTGTTCTATTCGTCGTGGTTCAAGCTGCATCATCCGGCGGCATTCTGCGCAGCATTGCTGCGTGCACAACCGATGGGGTTCTACTCACCGCAGTCCCTTGTCGCCGACGCCCGGCGGCACGGGGTGCGGGTACACCGGCCCGACATCAACCGCTCACTCGCCGAGGCGACGTTGGAGAACACGGGGCTCGAGGTGCGGCTCGGTCTGGCTGCGGTACGCGGGGTCGGCGAGGAGGTGGCCGAGCGTATCGTGCTCGCCCGCAACGCCGATGGTGATTTCACCGGGGTCACCGACCTGTCCCGGCGTGCCGCGTTGAGCACCCGTCAGCTCGAGGGACTCGCCGGTGCGGGCGCGTTCGACTGCTTCGGGCTGAGCCGACGCCAGGCCCTGTGGGAGGCCGGAGTCGCGTCGAGCGCCCGGGCCGAACACCTCGACCTGCATCAGACGGCGGCGACCCCGACCCTGCCGGGCCTGTCCGATGTCGAGTTGGCCGCGACCGATGCGTGGGCGACCGGGGTGACCCCGACGGCATACCCCACCCAGTACCTGCGTCCGCGGCTCGACGCACTCGGCGTGATCCCCGCCGACGGGCTGCTGTCGGTACCCGACGGGTCGCGGGTCCTGGTGGGCGGGGCGGTGACCCATCGCCAGCGCCCGGCCACCGCCTCCGGGGTGACCTTCATCAATCTCGAGGACGAGACCGGGATGGTCAACGTCGTCTGCTCGGTGGGCTTGTGGATTCGCCAGCGCGAGCTGGCGACCTCGGCGTCGGCATTGCTGGTGCGCGGCAAGGTGCAGAACGCCGAAGGGGCCGTCACCGTGGTCGCGGACCGATTGCAGCGCATGGACCTTCGAGTGGGGACGCGATCGCGGGACTGGCAGTGAGGCGCTACGGTGCCTGCCCCGGAAGCCAGTGCCGTCGGAGGTCAGCTGCCGGACTTGTCCGTGGTCCCTGGTCGTGCGGTGCCCACCGTTGATCCTGCCGTGTCGGTCGTCGGTGCACCACCGGTGCCCGGCGTCGTCGTCTCGGCTGCCCCGGCTTCGGGGGCACCCGGGTCGGGCGTGGTGACCTCGGGTTCGGTGACTTCGGGAGTGGTGCCTTCCGGCGTGACACTCTCGGGAGTGGTTCCCGGCGTGGTGATCTCGGGGGCGATCACCGTGCTCGGCAACGCGAACATCCATCCCGCGGTGCCGCTGGGCTGCCACACCGCCGAGCCGCCGCCGCGTCCGATCGTGAAGGCGAACCAGCCGGTGTAGGTGCTCTCGGGGTGCAGCGTGGCCGGAATCATTGTGCCCCGGTCGGTCTCGGCCGATCCGACAGCGATCCTCCGCCCGCTGACGAGGTGTGCGACATCGTCGGCGGACATCCGCGACAGTCGTGCACCACCGGTCTCGGCCGACGTGTCGACGCTCATCCGCACCGCGACGACGATCCCGTCGTCGCCGGCGGTCGAGACGACGTCATGCACTGTGGCGCGACCCAACTCGGTGCCGTCGGTGGCGATCAGGTCGAACGGGACACCGCGCTGCACCGTGGTCACGGTGTTGGGTCCGCTGGGCGATTCGGCAACGGAATCGCTTGGTGCCGAATCGGATTCCTCGGTGTTCTCGTCATCGACCGCGGCGTCGCCGGTGGCCTCTGCGGTGCTGGACTCCGCGTCCGCGCGGGTCTCCTCGGCGACGGAGCTCATCGGTGCGGCGAAGGTGTCGACATCGGGAAGGGCGGCTCCCAATCCGCATTCCGCGCGGACCAGTAGTGCATCGATGGTCCAGTAGTTGGTGCCGAACAGGTCGTATTCGCCGATCTGGAGCCGCAGCGCCGACAGCGCGGAATCCCCGGTCACGCTCGCGTAGCTGGTCAGCGTGCCCCGCAGGCGTGCGGCGGTGATCGGCGCAGTGAAGTCGGTGGAGGTGCCTGCGGCGGGGACCGCAACCGTCGTGCTGCCGATGGTCATCGTGCCGCCCGCCGGTGCGGTGACCGTGGGACCGCTGTCGGCGGTGCAGACCGCCGATGCGCTGATCGGCGCGGTCAGCTGAACCCGGCGACTCGACGACAGTGCGGTCGCGTAGATCTCGAAGCTGTTCATCGTCGCCGAGGCCGAGCCGGTCGCGTTTCCGGAGGCGGTGTAGCTCGCGGTCGACGTGCCGGCGCCCTCGGCTCTGGTGATCCCGAGCAGCCCGCTGGTGTCGATGACATCGGTGACGGTGGACGTACCGGGATTGTCGTGGGTGTGGGTGACGCGGGTGGCCTCGACGTTGTCGGTGGTGATGACGCGATCGATGGTGGCCCGACCGGTGAGCGAGCGTGCGTACCCCTCGGTGACGTCGGCCCGCGCGAACGTCGAGGTACCCCAGATCGCGGACTGCCAGGAGGCGAGTACCCCGGTGGTCTGGACGGCGAGCATGCCGGCGGCGATGGTTGCGATGGCGGCGAGGACGACGGCGATCTTGGTGCGTGTCATGGTGGTTTCCGGTGCGAGCAGGTGGATGGGTGGACGGTGGACGCGGGCGAGCTCACTCGCGGATGCGAGGCGAGCGTGGCCAGAACGCCCAGAGCACCAGCAGCGAGGCACAGATGGTGATCGTGCCGAGTACGTAGGGATTGGCCAGCCACACCACGCCCTTGGCGAGTCCTGGTGCGTGCCAGACGACTTCACGGACTTCGGCGACCCGGTACATGCCCGGATCCGGGTTGGGATTGGCGTCGCCCTTCATGGCGATCAACGCGTGGCCGTCGGCTTGGGGGTGGACCTCGGTCACCCGGTGGGTGACCGGACGTCCCGTCTCACGATCGACGGTGACGATGTCGCCGACGGAGATCTCCGACGCCGGTATCTGATGGACCCGGGCCAGCGATCCCTGCGGAATCGTCGGTGACATCGATCCGGTCTTGAACATGATCAGTGAGTAGTTGCCCACGAAGGCCCAGATGACCAGCACGATGCACACAAGGCCTGCGGCGGCGAGGACATTCATGATCGTGTTCTCGAGCACGCGCAGAATCGGTGATCGGGGCGGCGGGCCCGCCGGTGCGGGGTCGATGGGAGTCGCCGGGCCGGTGTCGTTGGTGGTGTGCACCGACCACGCGAGGATGGTGGGGGTGTGCCGTGACGACGCCGGGTGCGACATGGCGCGTGTCATTGTCTTTCTTTCTCGTGCTGTGGTTTTCGTGCGCGACCGACGTGGAGGGCCGATCGCTTGGTCAGATCTCGCCGATCCGGCTCGAGAGCCAGGTGCCGATCCAGTCGAGTGCCGTGGTCCCGTGGTCGTCGACGACGAAGGAGCGGTAGTCGACATGTGCGTCGGAGGCGGCGAAGTCGGCGGCGGTGACCGCGTCGGTGATGACCGCCGCCGGGTCGGCGATCGCGTGGGCGGCGATGACGCGTGCCAACGCGCTTGCGGCGTCGGTCAATTCGGTCGACACCAAGGGCGTACCGGACGGACCGGCACTGCGTCCGGTGACGAAATCATTCGCCAGGGAGCCGAGTTCACGTGTGATGTCGACGACGTCGCCTGCCGAGGTGACGACATCGGGGGTGGTGAGGACTGCGTCGGAGGGTGTGAGACGACCGAGGACGTACCAGCTGAGTTCCTGAATCCGGCCGACGACGTCGGCGGTGCGTTCGATGTCGACGCGATCCAGGATGCGGGCGAGTGCGGCTGCGGCCGTGATCATTCCGGTCTCATCCGGGATGACGGTGAGAACGTCGGCGACGGTGCCGTAATCGATGGCGGCGGCGAGCGTCACCAGCGGGCGCAATTGGTTGTTCAGGGTTCCCGAGATCTGGTGGGCGGCGCGCAGGTCGCCGGCGACGAGACTCTCGCGGAGCCGGTCGGCGTTGTCGGCGATTCCGGCCATGTCGAGCGAGGCCAGGGTGCTCATCGCGTCGGCGGTCCGGGTGAGAGCCGATTCGGTCTCCTCGGTGGTTGTCCCGAGAGCCGAACCGATCTGCCCGAGAACGGGATTGCGGTCCTTGTCGATGGAGCAGTACAGATCGTCGGGGTGGCAGATCGTGATCACCTTGCCCGCGAGCGCACCCATGCCCTGGGGACGGGGGTCGGCGATCCCGGTGCCCGTCGAGGTGGGGCCGACGGTCTGCTCCCCGTCGGTTCCGGACCGGGGGTCGGCCAGCAACGCCACTGCGCGGACGCGATCTGCGGTCACCGGACCGTCACCGTGACCGATGGCGGCGGCGAGATCGCCTGCGGCGTCGGCGCCTTGGCTGTATCCGGTGATGGTGTAGCTCGCGCCGGGATGTACTGCGGCGTGTTCGCGCAGAATCTGTGACGCGTTGGCGACCGCGGTGGATTTGCTTGTCGCGTAACTCTGCCCGTTGTCGAAGGCGCGAGCCATGTAGGGAAGGAAGTAGACGACCGCGCCGGCGCCGTGATCGGCGGCGATGCGGTTGGCGACCGGTTCGAGCATGCCGGTGGCCGAGGTGGGATCGGCGGCATCGTCGGTCTCCCAGGTCCCCGGGATGAACAGGTTGAAGGTGGCCGCTGTCGGTGTGCTCGCTGTTGCGGTCGTGGCGACCGGCGATGTCAGCGCGCCGAAGCCGAGAATGGCGGTGGCCGCGGCGATCGATATGGCCAACAGCGAACGCAGGTGGCGGCCGATCCGGATGGGTGTGTCAGGGGTACATGTTCTCATCGTGCTCTCCCGGGGGAGTGCGTGAGTGGTGACCACGATGGTGATTGCGGTCGAAAAAGTCTGTGATACAGCGGAAGTGATGGACGTCGCTGAGTTCTTGTGATGATGCGGGCAGGCGGGCCGGCGCGGTGGCCGGCCGCCTGCGTGAGGAGGGGACCAGCGGGATCCGCTCAGCTGTCGACGCTTTGGGCCGACATCTCCCAGGCCGCGTTGACGGTTTGGTCGAGTCCCGACGGATTGGTCCCGGACGGCAGGGTCACGGTGAACCCCAGCCATTTCTGGCCGTTCGCGTCGACCCGGACGGTCGACGAACTCTGTCCGGAGGTCATGGCGCTGTTACTCAGAATGGCCGAACCGCCGGTGCCGTCGTATGTGCCCGGATTAACAGCGCCCAGGTCGGCAATGCTGACGATGAGCTTCTGGCCAAGGGTGTTGGTGCTGTCGACCCTGGCGCCCTGGACGGTGACGTCGGCGGCCATGTTGCCCTCGGTCTCCTTGAGTCCGACCAGCGCATGGACGGAGTCGCCGGGCATCAATGCGCTGGGATCGATGGTTCCCAGAGTGAAGACCATGTTGCCCGCGTCGTCCTGTGTCAGGAATTCGTCCCAGTTCGCCCCGGCGTCGAAGCTGCCCTGAACGTTCCAGGAATTCTCGCCGGTGCCGAATTGCGAGTCGCCCCACACGGAATCGTTCCAGGCGGCGAGGGTGATCACCGCGCCTACGCCGAGGACCGAGCCCGCGGCGAGAAGGGCCTTCTTCTTGCGGCGCTTGGCGGTGGGGTCGGGGGTCTGGCTGTTGTTGATGGTCATCTTTCTATCCGATTGTCGCTGGTGGTAAGTGGCGGATTCGCCACTCATCACACAATAACAAGTTATGAGGACATATATTTCAATTCTGTCTACATTGCTCGATATTCGGCCGTCCGAACATATAACAATGGCCATGCGATATTGAAAAAGAGTGTTGCGCAACGCAATTGGAGGATATCGCGAGCATCCGAAAGTGAAGGGGGCCGTGCATGGGTTGCCAAGAAGACGCAACCCGTGCGATGTCTCCGGGCTCACTGGGCGACGATAGGTGACCCGGGGGACAGCGGGCTGTGGTGCGATCGGTCCGGACACCGGGCTGCGCTGATGCGGTGAGAGCGGCCGCATCGGGCATACGGCACAATCGTCACCGGGCCTGCGCCGCGGCGGGACGTGACGATTCGAGGGGTGGAGAATGCCACAGCAAGTGGTGGTGACGGTGAAGCCGAACAGTCGGAAGGGACCATTGGTGCAGACCGGTCCGGACGGCTCGATCACGATTTACGTGCGTGAGCCCGCCACCGAGGGCAAGGCCAACAAGGCGGTCGCCGAACTACTCGCCGCCCACCTGGGTGTGCCGAAGTCGAGGGTGAACCTCATCGGCGGCGCGACCTCACGCACCAAACGCTTCCGGGTCGCCTGAGGAGGGTTTCTCGGGTCTCCGCACGCGAGCAGCAGGAAGTGGCATCATCGGGTCATGTCACCTGACAGCTCCCCGTCGAACTCGGAATCTGCCGTGCGACAACAGGTTACGCAAACCGAAGAATTGCCCCATACCGGAGAATCCGGCTCGATACCGAGCGGGCCGGCGCAGCACGCGTACGGGCAGGCCGGTGACGCCGATCTGTCCGCGGCCCGACTGCCGTGGGTGCGCTTGCGACGGGCGTGGCGTGGGTCGCTCGAGCCCGGCGAACAATCCGCGGTGCTGTCGTGGGCGGCCTTCACCACGACCTTCGTCACCGCGCGCGGCATCACGCACTGGATTCGCGCCGGTCACGGCCCCGCCGGCGGTGGAATGAGTCTGGGTGGACACCACTTTCACCACTACAACATCGGAATCGGGTTACTCGGCGCCATCGGTGCCGTCGCGGTGCGCGGAGCCGAACGACACCGGCGCCACCCGGCGACCGCCATCGCCTACGGCACCGGCGTCGGACTCATCGTCGACGAACTGGCCCTGTTGCTCGATCTCGAGGACGTCTATTGGGCCAAGCAGGGCCGAACCAGCGTGGACGCCGCCGTCGCCATCATCGGAGCCGGTGGATTGGCCGTCGCCGGAATGGCCTTCTGGCCGGAGGCCCGAAAAGCGCTGCGCTGAGGAACGTGCGCAGGATTCACACCGCCCCGTCGAACCCCTGTTGTCGCCAGGCCTCGTACACCGCGATACTCGCCGCGTTCGCGAGATTGTGCGAGCGTCGGCCGGCGAGCATCGGTATGCGGATGCGGTCGGTGATCTCCGGCTCGTCGAGAACCTCCTCGGGCAGTCCCGTCGGCTCGGGGCCGAACAACAGGACGTCGCCGGGACGGTAGTCGACGTCGGTGTGATAGCGCTGCGCATGCGCGGTGAAGGCGAACACGCGCTGCGGCTTGAGCGTCGTCCATGCCGTGACCAGGTTGGGATGCACTGTCACCGTGGCCATTTCGTGGTAGTCCAGGCCGGCTCGTTTGACCTGGGCGTCCGACATCGAGAACCCCAGCGGCTCGATCAGATGGAGCTCGCATCCGGTGTTCGCGGCCAGCCGGATCGCGTTGCCGGTGTTGGGCGGGATGCACGGTTGGTAGAACATGATCCGGAACATGGCTGTCATTGTGCCGGGTGCAGGTCGTCGAGCCTGGTGTTGGCCCCGCACAGGACGATGCACAACGTGGAATCGGTCGCGGGTTCGACGGCGCCGGTGGTGACCGCAGCGACGGCGGTGGCCGTGCCGTGTTCGATGACGATCCGGAAGCGGTCCCACATCATCCGGCGGGCCGCGATGAGGTCGGCGTCGTCGACGACCACGGAGTCCACGGCCCGGTCAGCGATGGTCGCCCAGCAGATGCCGCCGACCCGACTCGCACCCAGCGAATCCGCCGCGATGCTGTCCAGCTCGACGGTGACGGGCTCTCCGGCCGCCCGGGCCTGATCCAGACACGAGGCGCCGATCGGTTCGGCGCCGATGAGGCGGTCACCGGGCCGCAACGTGGCAGCGAGTCCGGCGAGCAGACCGCCACCGCCGACACAGGCGACGGTCTGCAGTCTGTGGCCGGGGAGGTCCTGGGCCACCTCGAGGCCGATGGTCCCGGCGCCGGCCACGATCGTCGGCAGATCGTAGGCGTGCAACAGCAGTGCGCCGGAGTCGGCGGCCAGCGCGGCGGCGGCGTCGGCGGACTCCTGATAACGAGTGCCGATGAGCCGCACCGTCGCACCGAGTGAACGCAGCGCCGAGATCTTGACCGCCGGAGCGGTCTCGGGGACCACCACGGTCGCCGGAACGCCGACGAGTCGGGCAGCCCAGGCCGCACCGAGCGCGGCGTTGCCGCCGGAGGCCACGAGAACCCCGGCCTCGGGCAGGGCATCGTGGGCGACGGCGTCGAGCACCGCATTGAGACTGCCGCGCACCTTGAAGCAGCCACCGAGCTGCGTGTACTCCAGCTTGAACACCACATCGACCGGTCCGCCGACCGTGTCGAGCGTGGTCTCGAGCAGGGGAGTGCGCCGCAGGCGGCCCGCGAGTCGTGCACGCGCCGCCATCACGTCGGCAGCGGTGACGGCGACGGGGGTTCCGGCGCGATCGGCGTCCCGATCGGGCGCTGCAGGCGACATGAGCGCAGGCTACCGGCCCGGCCGGGCGATCGGTCGCACAGCGGAATGGAACAATGGTCGGCGTGAGCGCGATACGACTGGACGGCAAGGCCACCCGCGACGAGATCTTCACCGA
This sequence comes from Gordonia sp. N1V, assembly GCF_029269935.1. Classification (NCBI taxonomy): domain Bacteria; kingdom Bacillati; phylum Actinomycetota; class Actinomycetes; order Mycobacteriales; family Gordoniaceae; genus Gordonia; species Gordonia sp. N1V. The sequence continues at coordinate 48,951 of NZ_JARJDD010000027.1, read as the reverse complement.
CCTCGCCGCACGAGTGGAGAAGTTGCGCAGTGCGGGAGTCACCCCAGGACTCGGGACCATCCTGGTCGGCGACGACCCCGGCTCGCAGTCCTACGTCAAGGGCAAGCACGCCGATTGTGCGCGGATCGGGGTGTCGTCGATCCGCAAGGATCTGCCCGCAGACACGACGACCGAGGACCTCAATGCGGCCATCGACGAACTCAACGCCGATCCCGCCTGTACCGGGTACATCGTGCAGCTCCCATTGCCGAAACATCTCGACGAGAACGCTGCGCTCGAGCGTATCGACCCGGCCAAGGACGCCGATGGCCTCCATCCGATCAACCTCGGCCGACTCGTGCTGGGCAAGGAATCGACCCTGCCGTGTACGCCGCGGGGGGTCATCCACCTGCTACGGCGCTACGGCATCGACATCGCGGGTGCGCGGGTGACCGTCATCGGCCGCGGCGTCACCATCGGCAGGCCCATCGGCCTGCTGCTGACGCGGCGCAGCGAGAACGCCACCGTGACCCTGTGCCACACCGGTACGCGCGACCTCGCCGCCGAGGTGGTCCGCGCAGACATCGTCATCGCCGCGGCAGGGGTGCCGCACCTGGTGACCGCCGACATGGTCAAGCCGGGTGCCGCCGTGATCGATGTCGGCGTCAGCCGGACCGAGGACGGCCTGCGCGGCGACGTCGCGCCCGACGTCTGGGATGTGGCCGGACACGTCTCGCCCAACCCGGGCGGGGTCGGGCCGCTCACGCGCGCCTTCTTGCTGGTGAACGTCGTCGAACGGGCCGAGGCTCAGCTCGCGGCGCTCACCGCAGGCGACTCCGTGCGGAACGCCGCGGGCGACGCCGTCGGGACCCGTTCGCGATGACCGGCGGCGCCCCCCAACGGGTGGAGCGGTTGCGCCACGTCCGACGGGTGCGCGCCTACGCGGTACAGATTCCCTACCTGCTGGTGCTGCTCGGCGTCGTGGCCGCCGCGGCACTCGTGTTGTTCGATCGATGGCGTCGCGGAGCGTTCGTGTTCGGATCGGCGTTGTTGTTCGGCGCACTCCTGCGCGCGCTGATCCCCACCTCGCGGGCCGGGTTGCTGCAGGTCAGGGGTAAATTCTTCGATGTCGCGGCAATGGCGTCGGCAGGTGCGCTGATCCTCTGGCTGGCGACGTCGATCGACCCTTTGGGCACAGATTGATTACACTGGTGACCTAAGCGTGACATTCGGGGTACGGACCCGACGCACAAACTCCGCCGAGCGGAGCGATTGTTAGCAACACTAAGTGGGGATTGACATCAGTTCGACGTTCGAGATCAACGACCAGGCAAGACCGGGCGACACCACGTCGCTGGGCGTCTCCGTCGGTGAGGGAATGATCCATTACGTCCTGCTCACGCACGACGAGGCAGGTCGCACCGCACTCGAGGCGCGCGTCTTCGACGTCGATCCCACCGACGGACTCGATTCGGTGGGACGCGTGAACGCGGGCATCGACCTGATGCTCGACGCCGCCCGCGCCGCCGAACTACGCGTCGGCCCGATCGGGGTGGCGGCGCGGACCGCCACCCAGCGCCGTCGTCTGCGCTCGGGAGGGTCGGGTACCCGCCGTCAGATCCACCTCGGCTCCGATGAAGAAGCGGTCGCCGAATTCCTGACCCGAACCGGACAGATCGGACGATTCTCGTCGGTGGTCGTCGCCGATTGCGGCGACACCGGCGTGTCGCTCTACACCGTGGATCCGGCCGCAGGCCGGGTCGGGTCGATCGAGAGGTCGACGGTGCTCAGTGGACGCCGGATCGACGAGGCACTCGCCGACCACATCGCTGCGGAGGTGGACGGCGCCGACGCCGGCACCCGCACCAAGCGCCAGCGGGCCAAGCTGGTCAGCGCCTGCCGCACAGCGAAGGAAGAGGTCGCCGACCCCACGTCCGCCTCGGGTGCATCGACCGCGGGGCTGGGCTCATCGGCAGGATTGGCCGGGGTGTCGTTGACCTCGGCGACCGTCGAGCGGGTCGCCGGCCCGATGGTCGACGAGGCGCGCGAGGTGTTCGCCCGCTACCTCGCCGATCTCCGGTTGCGCGGTGACGCCCCCGACGCCGCGGTGCTGGTCGGTGGGTTGGCGAATCTCCCCGTCACCCGACGAATCGTGCCCGATGCCGGACTCGAACTCCTCACCCCGGCGTCGCCGGAATTGGCCGCGGCCACCGGTGCGGCGATGCTCGCCGGCAAGTCGGGAACCAACCGACTGGCCTTCATCGGCGGTCGCCGCGCGCGTAGCTGGTCGGCGGTACCGGTGGCGATCGTGGCCGGGATCATCGGTGCGATCGTGATGGCGGCGGTCGCCGTCGGCGCCACCGTGACCGACGACGCCGACCCGCTGCCTTCGCCGACGCGCACCGCCGATGCGCACACCATTGACACCACCCGGGATTCGGGATTCACGACGACGTCACATCACCAGACGACGTCGGTGGTGACCTCGGTCGCGGTGTCTTCGCCGACCTCGCCGGACGGGCACGAGCAACTCCCGAGTTGGGCGACGACCGAACTGCCGCTCACGACGTCGACGACCACCCTGACGCTGGTGCCCAACACCACCACGCCGTCGGCGACCACCCCGTCGACCACCACCCCGACCGGCCCGACACTGACCCCGTATCCGACGCTGCCGATCCCGTCCGGTCTGATCCCGTCCGGTCTGATCCCCAGCATCGTGCCGCCGCAGACGACCGCGCCGGGATTCGCTCCGGAAATGCGGCCCTCACAGCCGTCGTCGAGTACCGCGCAGGCGCCGAGTGCGGGGAATCCGGCGGAGACGACCACCACCACACCCGCCCGCTGAGACGAGCCCGCCCACGACGCCTGCAGGCGCGTGGGCGGGTCGGTCTGTGTCGGTGTGAGTGCGTCAGCGGCGAGCGAGATCCACAGTGCGCTTGAGGAGATCGGCGATCGCGTCGAACTCGGTGAGGAACCCGTCGTGGCCCTTGTCGGAGCGGACCACCTGGAGCCCGCCGACGCAATTGCCGAGGCCCTCGGCGATCTCGGCTTGTAACCGCAACGGATACAAGCGATCCGAATCGATGCCGGCGACGATGGTGGGGACGGTGCACGAGGCGAGGGCGGCGGCGATCCCGCCCCGGTTGCGGCCGACGTCGTGGTGGTTCAGCACGTCGGAGAGCACCACGTAGCTGCCCGGATCGAAGCGCTCGATCAGCTTGTCGGCCTGGTGCTCGAGATAACTCTGAATCGCATAGCGACCGCCGAGAAGCGGATTCTCTTGCGCCTGAGGCGTATTGGCGAACCGCTCGTCGAGCTCACCCTCGAATCGGTAGGTGAGGTGGGCGATGCGCCGGGCGATCCCGAGGCCGGCGATCGGGGACCGTCCGGTGCCGTGGTAGTCGCCGCCCTGCCAGTCGGGATCGGAGGTGATGGCCGCGATCTGGGTGGTCTGCGTGCCGATCTGATCGGCGGTGGCACGCGCGCCGACCGCCAGCACCAGTGCGCTGCGGACCCGATCGGGGTACTCGATCGCCCACTCCAGCGCACGCGCGCCACCCATCGAGCCGCCGAGTACCGCGCCGATTCCCTTGATGCCGAGGGCATCGAGCAGGGCTGCCTCGGCACGCACCTGATCGAGCACGGTGATGTCGGGGAAGCGTGAACCCCAAGGCCGCCCTTGCGAATCCGGCGACGACGGGCCCGTCGACCCACGGCAGCCGCCGAGGACGTTGGCGGAGATGACACACCATTCGTCGGTGTCGATGGCCGCTCCCGGCCCGATCAGACCATCCCACCACCCGGGGGAGGGATGCTCGTCGGTGGGAGCGCCGGTGACGTGCGAGTCACCGGTCAGGGCGTGCAGGGTCAGGATCACGTTGTCCCGTGCAGGCGACAACGCCCCCCAGCGCTGGAACGCCAGGGTGACGTCGTCGAGTTGCTGCCCGTTGTCGAGAGACAACGACCCCAGACGCATTCGGACCATCTGCCCGTCGGGAACTCGTTCCCACTCGGGCTGATGCGTCGTGGTCGCCTGGGGGTCGATGCTCACCGACACGGGTGTTGTGCTCCTGTCCTCGAACTACTTGGCCGCCGCGAAACCCTGGTCGAGGTCGGCGATGATGTCGTCGATGCCCTCGATACCGACGGCCAGGCGCACCAGGCCGGGGGTCACGCCGGCAGCGAGCTGCTCCTCGGGGGTCAGCTGGCTGTGGGTGGTCGACGCGGGGTGGATGACCAGCGACCGCACGTCACCGATGTTGGCGACGTGGCTGTGCAGCGTCAACGCCTCGACGAAGCGCTTCCCGGCGTCGACGCCACCGGCGATCTCGAAGCCGATGATCGCGCCCTGCCCCTTGGGCGCGAGCTTCTGACCACGGGCATACCAGGGCGAGGACTGCAGACCGGCGTAGGCCACCGACTCGACCTGAGCGTGATCGGCGAGGTAGGCCGCGACCCGCTGCGCATTGGCGACGTGGCGCTCGACGCGCAGGCTCAGGGTTTCCAGTCCCTGGGCGAGCAAGAAGGCGTTGAACGGCGAGATCGCCGCGCCGGTGTCACGCAGCAACTGCACGCGCGCCTTGAGCGCGTAGGCCGGCGCACCGAGGTCGGCGAACACCGCACCGTGGTAGCTGGGATCGGGGGTGGTGAAGCCGGGGAACAGATCCTGACCATCACGCTGCACCCGCCAATCGAAGGTGCCGCCGTCGACGATGATGCCGCCGATCGCGGTGCCGTGCCCGCCGATGTACTTGGTCGCCGAATGGACGACGATGTCGGCGCCATGGGCCAGCGGGTTCAGCAGGTACGGGGTGGCGACGGTGTTGTCGACGATCAGCGGCACGCCGTTGCGATGGGCGACCTCGGAGATGCCCTCGATGTCGAGGATCTCGTTGTTGGGGTTGGAGATCGACTCGCCGTAGAACGCGCGGGTGTTGTCGCGGACCGCGGCCTGCCACGAATCGAGATCCTCGGGATCCTCGACGAAGCTCACCTCGATGCCGAGCTTGGGCAGCGTGTAGTGGAAGAGGTTGTAGGTCCCGCCGTACAGACGCGGGCTCGACACGACGTGTCCGCCGTTCTCCACGATGTTGAGGATGGCGTAGGTCTCGGCGGCCTGACCGGACGCGACCAGCAGTGCTGCGACACCGCCCTCGAGTGCGGCGACCCGCTGCTCGACGGCGTCCTGGGTGGGGTTCATGATGCGGGTGTAGATGTTGCCCGGCTCGGCGAGGCCGAAGAGGTTGGCCGCGTGGGTGGTGTCGTTGAAGACGTACGACGTGGTCTGGTAGATCGGCAGTGCACGAGCGTTCGTGGCGGCGTCGGCCGACTGGCCCACATGGATCTGCTTGGTCTCGAAACTCCAGTTGTCGGCTGGGTTCTGGGCATCCGTACCGTCGTTGGCTACGTCAGACATGAAAATAGATCACTTTCTGCGGTCGGCAGGGTGTGGTGACCCTGATGGGGTCCGACCTTCGGACCCGCGCTTGCCGGGGATGCTCGTCGCGATCCCACAACCCGGTCATCACCCGGAGCACCCCACCGCGGTTGGAGGGTTGCCGATCAGCGAGCCGGGGCTTGACGCTGATACTCATGACCTGGCGTCAAGGATATAACACGGTCGTCGTCGGCTGAGAACCCTCCTGCTCAGCCTGGTTTGCGTGCTGGACAGAAACGGTCCGTGCGGTTCGGGCGCGGCGGTAGGTGTCGCCCGGACGGACGAATCGCCGTCCTGATCTCGACCGATCCGCCGGAATCGGCCGCCCCGTCTGCCTACTCTTGCCACATCACGGTTCCCTCGCCCAAGGACGTGTCCGATGCGGCTCTCACCTTCCTTCGCCTCGCTCCGCGGCAGCATCTCGACCGGAGTGGTCGGGGCCGCGAGTGTGGCGCTCATCGCGGCCGCATTCTGGGGTCACGGGGTCGCGTCGGCGGAAACGGCGGCGGCGTGCAGTCAACCCGGTCGGGTGTTCATCGTCGGCGGTACGTGGAATTCCGACGGCTCCTATCTCGTGGGGATCGAACAGCGCTACACCGGGCACGGCGCCAACTGGGAGGAGCTGCCGAACAGTCCGTACTCCGGCGCGGGCGCCTACGAGATCGAGCAGGTCCCGTACTCCGCGACCATCTGGCCACTCGGGTCTGTCGGATACAACGCCAGCGAGGCCGAAGGGTCGGCCAACCTGGAGCAGGCCGTCGCCGCGTACCAGCAGCAGTGCGGTGCCGACAAGAAGATCGTCATCGCCGGCTATTCGCAGGGAGCGCGGGTGGCCGGCGACGTCCTCACCGACATCGGCGCGAATCGGCCGGTGACCATGGACGACGGCTCCACCTACGTCATCTCCACCACCGATTCCGACGGTGCACGCACGGTGTCGGGAGAGCTCTACTCCGATCCGCGGATGTCGGCGACGCTGTGGGGACAGGGGATCGAGGCGACCCTGGTCGGGATCATCCCCGGTCTGACCATGTCCGGAACCAGAGCAGTCACCGACTACGGGGGCCTGCCGGTGACCACCTACTGCATCGCGGGCGATCCGATCTGCGATCTCCCCGATCCGTTCCATGACCCGATCGGCGACCTCGACGCGCTCCTTGGCTACTGGGTCAAACATGGTCAGTATCCGTTTCACATGTATCAATTCCCGGGTACCGGCACGACCTGGGACATGAACGGCGCGAACGAGCCCATGACATGTACGCAGAGCGGAGCGTTGCAGACCTGCACGATCGCCTCGCCCTCGTCGATGGCCATCCTCACCCAGAACCTCGTCGACGCCGTGGGCCTGCACTGGTCGGTCCCGGACCTCGTGGCCTACCGGTTCCGCCTACCCGACATCATCGGGATCACCCTCGCCGACTTTCAGCCGCCGATCCGGTGGGTCATGGACTGGTTTCCGCCGTTGCCGCAATTGGGCTACGGCGCGTACCTGCCGGATCTGTACGCCTTCGAGAACACCATCACCGGCGTGCTCACCTGGAACGGCGAGCTCTTCGAGCAGGGAGCCCAGGCGTTGCTCGCCAGCGGCAAGAGCATCGTCGCGCTGCCGCTCAATTTCGTGAGGTACTGGGTGGCGCGCGTCGTCGAGGGGATCACGACGGTGCCGAGGGGTTCGACGGGTGCGGGTGCGTCGGTGCTGTCGACCCCGACACATGTCGCGGTGCCGCTGGTTGCGTCCCAGCAGAGCGCAGTCGACGGTGAGACGGGCGCTGTGGGCGATGAGGCGGGCGCTGTGGGCGATGAGGCGGGCGCAGTCAGCGGGACCGGGGGCGCTGTCGGTGAGGGCGGGGGCGCTGTCGGCGCAAGGCGGGCACCGGAGTCGAGCACGTCACCTGCGCCGAGCACCTCACCTGCTCCTAGTGCGTCACCTGCTCCTAGCACGTCACCTGCGCCGAGCACGTCACCGGAGTCGAGTTCGAGGTCCGAGTCGGGCGCGACGCCGTCGCCGTCGGCAACGTCGTCGCAGGAGAGTTCCGCGCCGTCACCAGGTGATGCCGGAAGCGGTTCCGCGCCCGATCAAATTACGGTGCCGACCCCGTCGTCGGTGAAGGAATCCGCTGCCGCCACACCGTGACGGGCGTCTCGATTCCGGTCCGACAAACCCGTGTGAACGAACTCACCCGCGTCGGCGGGAATCCGCGGCGGACGCGCCGTGGTTACGCCTCCCGTGTCGAAATCAGCCCATCCCACCTCCGCCGTGACCGCCGACGCGACGCCCGCGACCGGCGCGGCGCCGTCGGTGGCGTCCGATGATCTCGGTATTGCGTTGTCCGACAATGTTTCTCGTCGCCAGACGTCGCTACGCTGGGCGATCCTGGCGCTCGCGCTCGGCGGTTTCGGTATCGGGACCACCGAGTTCGTCGCGATGGGTCTGTTGCCCAATATCGCCGGCGCCCTCGATGTCAGCGAGCCCACCGCCGGGACGGTGATCTCGGCGTACGCGCTCGGCGTCGTGGTCGGTGCGCCACTCATCGCCGCCCTGACCGCCCGGATGTCGCGGCGCACCTTGCTGATCGGCCTGATGGTCGCCTTCACCGTCGGCAACGTCGCGACGGTGCTCGCGCCGTCCTTCGGCCTGCTGGTCGCGGCGCGGTTCGTGGCCGGTCTGCCGCACGGCGCGTATTTCGGGGTCGCCGCTCTGGTGGCAGCGCATCTCGCGGGTCCGGGCAGGCGCGCCAAGGCGATCGGGCAGGTCATGCTCGGCCTGGCGGTGGCCAACGTCGCAGGCGTGCCCATGGCTGCCTGGCTCGGTGAGCATTTCGGTTGGCGCAGTGCGTTTCTGGTGGTTGTCGTCGTCGGCGTGGCGACCGTCGCCGCCCTGATCCGCAGCCTGCCGTCGTTGCGTGACATGCGCGTCACCAACCCGGTCACCGAACTCGGTGCCCTGCGCCGCTCGCAGGTGTGGTTCACCCTGTTCATCGGAATCGTGGGTTTCGGGGGGATGTTCGCGTTCTACACCTACCTGAACACCACGTTGACCACACTCGGTGGCCTGCCGGTGGGGCTGGTCCCGCTCGCGCTGATGCTGTTCGGGCTGGGCATGGTCGTCGGCAACATCATCGGGGGGATCGCCGCCGACCGCAGCGTGTCGCGCTCGATCCTGGTGGGACTCGTTGGGCTCGCCGCGGTCTTGCTCTGCTTTGCCCTCTTCGTTCAGATCACTTGGGCTGCACTGGCGTTGACCTTCTTGGTGGGTGTCGCCGGCACCTCGATGGTGCCCGCGTTGCAGACCCGTTTGATGGATGTCGCCGAGGACGCCCAGACGCTGGCGGCGGCGCTGAACCATTCGGCCCTCAACATCGCCAATGCCGCCGGCGCATGGCTCGGCGGCATCGTGATCGCGGCAGGTCACGGCTATCGCGCACCATCGGTGCTCGGGGCCGCGCTGGCCGTGGCGGGAGTCGTGGTCCTGGGCGTCGCCCTGGCGGCGGCGCGCCGGACCCGACGACCCGATCAGCCCACGTCGGGTGGCGTGGCGACCGTCTTGGACATGTAGAGCTGCTCGCCGAGGCGATCCATCAGCTCGAGCTGGGTCTCGAGGTAATCGATGTGGTGCTCTTCGTCCTTGAGGATCTCCTCGAAGAGCTTCGCCGAGGTGATGTCACCCTTGTCGCGGCACATCGCGATTCCCGGCTTGAGACGCTCGACGACCTCGATCTCGATGGCCAGGTCGCATTCGAATTGCTCACGCAGGGTCTGGCCGATGCGCAACGGGAGGATCTGCTGATAGTTGGGCAGGCCCTCGAGGAACAGGATCCGGTCGGTGAGGATCTCCGCGTGGGTCATCTCCTCGATGGATTCGGCGCGCGTCTTGGAGGCCACCTCGGTCAGCCCCCAGTTGTCCTGCATCTTGGAGTGCAGAAAGTACTGATTGATCGCCGTCAATTCGCTGGTCAGCTGCTCATTGAGCAGGGCGATGACCTCGTCATCTCCACGCATGCCACAACTCCGTTCGGTCCAGGGACTGGTTCTTCGAACGTTAGCACGAGCAATCGCCCCACACGCCCAATTCGCGGTGGGGTAGAACTCGGGTGGGTCAGGCTGCGGTGGTGACGGACGTCCTTTCGCTCACGATCTGCTGTAGCCGATCGAGGCAGGTGCCACATCCCTCGCCGGCGCCACAGCGGTCGCTGATCGCGTCGACGGTTCGAGCGCCCGCGGTGCAGTGCTCATGGACCTCGTCCTCGGTCACCGCGCGGCAGATACAAACGAACATGGAACTCACCTCATCTGGCTGTTAGGTGAGGATTACATAAAGTGCGGCGTCGGCACAAGGGTTGCCTTACCTTTGGAACCACTCCAGATAACGTGTCGGTGGCCGCACGTAGGGTGGGGCACCGTGACCACGTCGATCACCACCATCAACGTCAACGGCATCCGCGCCGCCACCAAGCAGCGTTCGGAGATCAACCCCGGCTTCCTGAGCTGGCTCGATGCGTCGGGCACCGACATCGTCCTGATGCAGGAGATCCGGGCCGACACCGAGCAGACAGAAGCTGCACTGGGTCCTGCTCTCGACGCCGGCTGGCACCTGTCGATGACCGAGTCGGTCGTCAAGGGCCATGCCGGGGTCGGAGTGCTGAGCCGGTCCGCCCCGAAAGCGGTGCGTGTCGGATTCGGCAGCGAGGAATTCGACGCGACCGGTCGCTACCTCGAGGCCGACTTCGACATCCCGGAACTCGGGGCGCTGACCGCGGCCAGCCTGTATCTGCCGAAGGGCGCAGCAGAACCGACACCGTCGGCCACCGAGAAGGAGACCGCCAAGTTCGCCGAGAAGAAGCGCTTCCTTGACGAGTTCGGTGAGTATCTCGCCGGCGCGGCGCGGCGCCGTCGGCATGTTGTCGTGGGTGGGGATTGGAACATCGCGCCCGCCGAGCTCGACATCAAGAATTGGAAGGGCAATCTGAAGAATCCCGGCTTCCTGCCCCACGAGCGGGAGTGGGTGGGTGCGCGCCTCGAGTCGGGCTGGACCGACGTCGTACGCGACTTGCACCCCGCTGTCGACGGCCCCTACAGCTGGTGGTCGTGGCGGGGCAAGGCATTCGACAACGACTCCGGCTGGCGCATCGACTACCAGCTCGCCAACCGTTCATTGAGCCGACGGGCGGTGAAGGCCTTCGTCGATCGCGCCGACTCCTACGATCGCCGGTGGTCCGATCACGCCCCGGTCACCGTGATATACGACTGATCTCCGGCGTCTGATCGCACCGTCGGGCTCCCGCGGTAAACCGCTCGACCCGTCTGAAAGAATCGACCCATGAGTGACGTCTCCGGGTCGGTGTCTGCGCCGCGTCAACGTGTGTTGTCGGGTATCCAGCCCACCAGCGATTCCTTTCACCTCGGCAATTATCTCGGTGCCGTGCGTCAGTGGGTGGCCCTGCAGGACGACTTCGACGCGTTCTACTTCATCCCCGACATGCACGCCCTCACCGCGGAATTCGATCCCGCGACATTGGCGCACCGCACCCGGGTGTCGGTGGCGCAGTTGCTCGCCGTCGGCGTCGACCCGACCCGGGCGACCGTCTATGTGCAGTCACACATCCCCGAGATCGCGCAACTGACCTGGGTTCTGCAGTGCATCACCGGATTCGGCGAGGCCAACCGGATGACGCAGTTCAAGGACAAGAGTGCCAAACAGGGCGCCGACGCCGCCGGGGTCGGACTGTTCACCTATCCGATCCTGATGGCCGCGGACATCCTCGCCTTCGACGTCGACCTCGTCCCGGTCGGTGAGGACCAGCGCCAGCACCTCGAGCTGACCCGAGACCTCGCCCAGCGCTTCAACAAACGCTTCGGCGGCGTCCTGCGGGTGCCACGTGCGCACATCGTCTCCGAATTCGCGAAGATCTATGACCTGCAGAACCCGACGGCCAAGATGAGCAAGTCCGCCGAGACCGACAAGGGTCTGATCAATCTGCTCGACGACCCGAAGCGTTCGGCCAAGAAGATTCGCTCCGCGGTCACCGACACCGGCTCGCAGATCTCCTTCGATCCCACCGACAAACCGGGCGTGAGTAACCTGCTCACGATCCAGTCGGCGTTGTCCGGGGTGGGCATCGACGATCTCGTCGCCAAGTACGAGGGCAAGGGGTACGGCGATCTCAAGGTGGACACCGCCGAGATCCTCACCGAATTCGTGACACCCCTGCGCGGTCGCGTCTCCGAATACCTCGACGACCCCGCCGAACTCGATGCCATCCTGGCCTCGGGCGCGGCCAGGGCCCGTGAGATCGCATCCGCCACGCTGAAGTCGGTATACGACAAAGTCGGGTTCCTGGCACCTACGGTAGGGGCGTGAGGCCCGTGCCCGGTTGATCCGGGTCGGCGGGTACCGACGCGGAGCGTCAGTAGGCGTACCGACGCGGACCGCTGTCGGGCGCACCCACGCGGAGCCCGGGCGCTTCGCCGACAGGGAGGTGAGGCGACGATGGGTTCGGTGATCGCGTGGTTCAAGAATCTACTTGCACGCGCCAAAGAATGGTTCGCTGCCGCTCGTGAGCGCTGGCCGTGGCTTGGTCACGCCATGCGCACCCAGGAGCGCTACACCAATCGGCGCGGCAACGTCCATGCCGCGAGCATCAGTTTCAACGGAATCCTCGCGCTCGTCCCGATCCTGATGGTTGCGTTCGCCATCGCGGCATTCGTCCTGGCGAGCAACCCCGATCTGATCGAACAACTCAAGGACGCCGTGGTCAAGCAATTGCCCGGCGGCATGGGCGACCAGATCGGTTCCGTGATCGACTCGGCGATCTCCTCACGCGCCACGGTCGGCATCATCGGTCTCGTCGGTGCCGCGCTGACCGGTGTCGGCTGGATCGCCGGTGTGCGAGCCGGGATGACCGAGATGTTCGGGGGCAGGCTGTCGCGCAATGCTCTCGTCTCGAAGGTGACCGATCTGCTCACCTTCGTGGTGCTCGGGCTGGCCTTCGCTGCGACGATGGCACTGACGACGCTGGCCAACGGCGGTGGCATCGTCAGGAAGGTCCTCGAGTGGGTCGGCGTGGACCACACCTCATGGGCTCCGGTGCTGCTGCGGGTGGTGGCGATCGCGATCTCGGTCTTCGCCAGCTGGATGCTCTTTACCCTCGTGCTGGCCCGTCTTCCCCTGGTGCCGTTGCCTTTCCGTAACTGCCTCAGCGCCGGCCTGATCACCGCGATCGCGTTCGAGATCATCAAGAACCTCGGCGGGCTCTACCTCAAGTCGGTGCTCGGCAGCCCGGCCGGAGCCGCGTTCGGGCCGATTCTGGGCATCATGGTCTTCGCCTACCTCGCGTCGCGGATCATCCTGTACGCCACCGCGTGGTGCGCCACCGATCCGATCAACGAGGATTTCCAGGTCGACGACGAGATCGACGAGACGCAGCAGCGACCGGTGGTGATGCGTCCGACCGTGGAGGTCAGTCCGATGCCGAAGGTCGGTGCACTCGCCGGTGCCGCCGCGGTCGGAGCTGCGGTGGGTATGGTGATCCGGCGCGTCCGCGGCGACTGACGATCCGCGTCGCTGCGGCGCCGGTCAACGGCGGCGCAGCCCGACGAGGCGGGTGGCCGCGGCCAGCAGGATCACGACGACGAGGGCGACGACCAGCCCGACGAGAATGCGGGTGGCGGTCGAGTGATCGGCGGTGCTCGACGGGCGAGCGGTATCCGCCTGCGTCGTCATCGCCGATGACCCTGATGACGCCGATGACCCCGATGACGCGGTGGCCGATGTCGGTGCAGATGTGTTCGGGCCCGCCACGAGCTCACCCACCCGGGTGTCCGACGGTGCGTGGAATCCGTACTCCAGCAACGATTGTGCCTGGGTCCAGTAATTGTCGTCGCCGGTCGAGAGACCGTACATCTGCACGATCAGGACGGTCTTGTCGCCGTGGCGGGCGGCTCCCACGAAGGTCTTCAGTGCGTCGTCGGTGTACCCGGTCTTGCCGCCGAGCATTCCTGGATAGTCTTGCAGCAGTAGCTGATCCGAGGTCTGCATCTCGTATCCGGGGTGCGGTGTGTCGCTGGGTACGTCCGAGCGGGGTGGGTATCCGGGGAAGTGGTAGGTGGGTGTGGAGATGATCTCCCGGAACGTTGAATTGCCCATCGCGGCACGGAAGATCAGCGCCAGGTCGTAGGGCGAGGTGGACATGCCTGCGGCGTCGAGACCCGATGGCGTGGTCGCCCGGGTGTCCAGCGCGTGCAGGTGCGCGGCGAGCGAGTTCATCTTGGTGAGCGTGCTCGATACCCCGCCCAGTTCACGCGCGAGCGCGTGCGCGCAATCGTTGCCGGAGACGGTCAGCAGCCCGCTGAGCATGTCGCGCACGGTGTAGTGCCCGCCCGGTCCCATGCCACACGAATCGCCCTCCTGACTCCAGTCCTCGGCGGTCGGCACGACCATCTTGTCGAGGTCGAGTCCGGCATCGAGGACGGTCAGGGCCAGCAGCACCTTGATCGTCGACGCCGGGCGGTAGCGCCCGTGCGGGTCCTTGGCGGCGATGATCGCGCCGGTGTCCAGGTCGGCGACCAGCCAGGCCGCCGAGGTGAGACGTTCGGGGATCGGGCCGGCGCCGGGATCGGCGATCACCCCGCATGCCGAGAGGCGCTCGCCGCCGACGGCCGGTGTGGGGACCGGGAGTGCAGTGGGCGTCGTCGAGCCGGGTGCGACGACCTCGGAGGTGTCGACCGGGGGTGGCGGGGTCTGCCGATGCGGGCACTGATCGGTGACCGGTGTCGCCGGCGGAACGGCGACGGCGGCCCCGGGTGCGCTCACCAGGGCCGCCGCACACACCGCTGCCAGGATCGTGCCGATCCGTCGGCCAAGGTGCGTATTCCCCCACGTCACTGCACGGACGTTACCAGCGGCGTCATCTCTCGGTGTCGTGTCTTGTAGGCGACGCCGAGACCGGATGTCGGCCGGTCAGAGCAGTGTGTAGGCCTCGGTCAGCACCGAGCGCAGGATCTGCTCGATCTCGTCGAACTCGGCCTGTCCGGCGATCAGCGGCGGGGCCAGCTGGACGACCGGGTCGCCGCGGTCGTCGGCGCGGCAGTACAGACCGGCGTCGAAGAGCGCCGTGGACAGGAATCCCCGCAGGATGCGTTCGGCCTCCGGTCCGCTGAAGGTCTCCTTCGTGGACTTGTCCTTGACCAGCTCGATGCCGTAGAAGTAGCCCTCGCCGCGGACGTCGCCGACGATCGGCAGGTCATGCAGCTTCTCCAGCGTCGCGCGGAACGCCGGGGCGTTGGTCTTGACGTGGTCGTTGAGACCTTCGCGCTCGAAGAGGTCGAGGTTGGCCAACGCCACCGCCGCCGACACCGGATGCCCACCGAAGGTGTAGCCGTGTGGGAAGGTGGTCGATCCGTCGTTGAACGGCTCGAAAAGACGATCGCTGGCGATCATCGCGCCGATCGGGGAGTACCCCGAGGTCATGCCCTTGGCGCAGGTGATGATGTCGGGCTGATAGCCGAAGTCCTCGCAGGCGAACATCGAACCGATGCGGCCGAACGCGCAGATCACCTCGTCGGAGACGAGCAGGACGTCGTACTGATCGCAGATCTCGCGCACTCGCTCGAAGTAGCCCGGCGGTGGCGGGAAGCAGCCACCGGCGTTCTGTACCGGCTCGAGGAACACCGCGGCGACGGTCTCGGGGCCCTCGAACTCGATGGCCTCGGCGATGCGGTCGGCGGCCCAGCGACCGAACTTCTTGGGATCGGCGGCCAGTGCCTCGTCGGGTGCGCGGTAGATGTTGGTGTTGGGCGCGCGGAACCCACCCGGGGTGAGCGGCTCGAACATCTGCTTGAGATCGGGAATGCCGGTGATCGCCAGCGCGCCCTGCGGGGTGCCGTGGTAGGCGATGGATCGTGAGATCACCTTGTGCTTCATCGGTTTTCCGGTGAGCTTGAAGTAGTGCTTGGCCAGCTTCCATGCGCTTTCGACCGCCTCGCCTCCGCCGGTGGTGAAGAAGACACGGTTGAGGTCACCGGGTGCGTAGGCGGCCAGGCGCTCGGCCAGCTCGATGGCCGGCGGCGTCGCATAGGACCAGACCGGGAAGAAGGCGAGCTCCTTGGCCTGCCGGGCGGCCGCCTCGGCCAACTCGACGCGACCGTGGCCGGCCTGCACCACGAACAGGCCGGCGAGGCCGTCGAGGTAGCTGCGCCCGCGGTCGTCGAAGATGCGGACACCCTCGCCGCGGGTGATCACCGGCGGGGTGATGCCCTCGCCGTGTCGGGCGAAGTGGCCCCACAGGTGCGCGGCGCTGCGTGCTCCGAGAGAGGTTCCGTCGATGGACGGTTGGGTGGTTGTGGTCATCGTGTTCCCCAATTGTATTGCTGTTTGACGAGTTTCAGATAGACGAGGGTCTCCGTGCCGGTAACCTCGGGATGTTTGCGGACGGTCCGGTTGAGGATCGAGAGGAGGTGATCGTCGTCCTCGCAGACCACCTCGATGAGGATGTCGAACGAGCCGGCGGTCAGCACCACATAGTCGATCTCCGGATTCCCGGCGAGTGCCGTGGCCAGTTCCTCGGTGTCACCGGTACATCGGATGCCGATGAGGGCCTGGCGGGCGAACCCCAACTTGAGGGGATCGGTGACGGCGACGATCTGCAGTAGTCCGCTCTCGCTCAGCTTCTGTACGCGATTGCGTACCGCCGCCTCCGAGAGTCCGACCTCCTTGCCGATCGACGCATACGAACTGCGCCCGTCGGCTTGCAGTAGCTCGATGATTCTCTTCGCGGTGCCGTCGAGATGAGGGTGAGAGGCTTCAGGCACCCCCCGATCTTGACGGATTCAGTGGTGAAGCGCAACCGATACTTCTGATTTCGTCATAAAAATCCGGAAAAGAATCGCGAATCCGCATTATCGACGGTAGTATCGCAGCCGTGTTGACCACCAGCATTCCGTCCGGATGGATCGCCGGCGCGCCGATCGACGGTGCCGGGCCGGACCATACTGTTCTCGATCCTGCCACCGGCGAGCCCGTCGCGGAGATGGCATTGGCCGGATCGGCCGATGTCGATGCCGCCGTATCGGCAGCACGTGCTGCCCAAAGTGATTGGGGTGCAGCCACTCCCGCGCAGCGTTCCGAGGTACTCGGGGCGCTCGCGGCTGCTCTCGGAACCCAAGCCGATCTGCTTGCCGAGCAGGAGACCGCGCACACCGGCAAGGCGATCCGGCTCTCCCGCGAGTTCGATGTGCCGGGCAGCATCGACAACGTGCGCTTCTTCGCCGGTGCCGCCCGCATCCTGGAGGGCAAGGCCAGCGGCGAGTACTCCGGTGACCACACCAGTTCGATCCGCCGTGAACCGGTGGGTGTCGTCGGGTCGATCACCCCGTGGAACTACCCGCTGCAGATGGCGGTCTGGAAGGTGTTGCCCGCGTTGGCCGCCGGGTGTGCCGTCGTGCTCAAACCGGCCGAACTGACACCGCTGACCACGCTGACCCTGGCGCGACTGGCCACCGAGGCGGGCCTGCCCGACGGTGTGCTCAACGTGGTGGTCGGCACCGGCGCCGACGTCGGTGCCGCGATCGCCGGTCATCCCGACGTGGACATGGTCACCTTCACGGGCTCGACCGCGGTCGGCCGGATGGTGATGGGTCAGGCCGCCACCCACGGCACCCGCGTGCAACTCGAACTCGGCGGCAAGGCCCCGTTCGTGGTCTTCGACGACGCCGACCTCGATGCCGCCATCGCCGGTGCCGTCGCCGGATCGCTCATCAACGCCGGTCAGGACTGCACGGCGGCCACCCGGGCGATCGTGGCCGCCGACCTCTACGACGACTTCGTCGCCGGGGTCGCCGAGGTGATGGGATCGGTGCTGATGGGCGATCCACGGGATCCGGCCACCGACATGGGGTCGCTGATCTCGACCGACCACCGCGACAAGGTTGCGCAGATGGTGGCGCGCGCCCCGGCGCAGGGCGCCCGGGTGGTCGTCGGCGGGCAGGTGCCCGACGGTCCTGGCGCGTTCTATCCACCGACGCTGATCGCCGACGTCGCCGAGTCGTCGGAGATCTATCGGGACGAGGTCTTCGGCCCGGTACTGACCGTTTCGGCGTTCACCGACGACGACGACGCCATCCGCCGCGCCAACGACACCGTCTACGGTCTCGCGGCCTCGGCGTGGACCCGCGACGTCTACCGTGCCGGCCGTGCCTCCCGGGAGATCCACGCCGGGTGCGTGTGGATCAACGACCACATCCCGATCATCAGCGAGATGCCGCACGGTGGCGTCGGTGCCTCGGGCTTCGGCAAGGACATGTCGATGTACTCGCTCGAGGAGTACCTCACCGTCAAACACGTCATGAGCGACAATACCGGTGTCGCGCAGAAGGATTGGCACCGAACGGTGTTCGCCGATCCGGGTCGGGGATCGCGATGACGTGGGCGAGCAGACCCGGGCGTCGGGCCGTCGAGATGGTGGCACAGGCCGCGCCGACGTCGTATTGGCTTGACCGGGCGGACCGTCCCGCCCCGCGTCCGCGGCTGTCCGAGGAGGTCGACGCCGACCTGCTGGTCGTCGGCGGTGGCTTCACCGGGCTGTGGACCGCGGTGACGGCCGCCGAACGGGACCCGAGCCGACGGATCGTACTGGTCGAACGTGACCGCATCGCCGAACACGCCTCCGGCCGCAACGGCGGATTCTGCTCGTCGAGTATCACCCACGGACTCGGTAACGGCATCGACCGCTTCGAGGACGAGATGGACACACTGTTGCGTCTGGGAAGCGAGACGCTCGACGAGATCGAGGCAGCGCTGGCGCGTCTGGGCATCGACGCCGACGCCGAGCGCACCGGTGAACTCGACATCGCCAACGCCGACTGGCAGGTCGACGACCTTCGGGAGATGTCCTCGGCGGCAGCATTTCTCGGCAAGGAGATGCCGTTGCTGCCGGGGCCGCAGGCGCGTGCGCGGGTGAACTCGCCGATGGTCAAGGCCGCGCTCTTCGACCCCGAGGTGATCATGCTCGACCCCGCGAAACTCGCCTGGGGGCTGGCTGCGGCCGCCGAGCGGCTGGGGGTACGCATCTACGAACACACCGAGGTGTCCGGGCTGCGTCGCGAGAACGACCGCATGCGCGCGCGAACCGGATTCGGTGACGTCGTCGCCGATCGCGTCGTCCTGGCGACCTCGGCGAGTCCGTCTCTTGTGCGCCGACTTCGGCCCTACACGGTTCCGGTATGGGATTACGCCCTGATGACCGAGCCCCTCGACGCCGAGCGTCGGGCAGCGCTGGGTTGGGCCGGGCGCGAGGGTCTGGCCGATTGTGGTCCACGCTTCCATTACTTCCGCTTGACCGCCGACGATCGGATTCTGTTCGGCGGCTGGGACGCGCTCTACCACTACGGTTCCGATGACTCGCGACGTCATGAATACGAGCCCGCCGAGTTCGCGTTGCTCGCCGAACACCTGCTGCAGATGTTCCCGCAGCTCGAGGGCGTCCGCGCCAGTCACACCTGGGGTGGTGTGATCGACACCTGCTCACGATTCTGTGCTTTCTGGGACCGCTCACACGGTGGTCGGGTGGTCACCACGGTCGGCTTCACCGGGCTCGGCGTCGGGGCCTCACACTTCGCCGCGGCGACCGCACTCGATCTCGTCGACGGTCTGGCGACCGAGCGGACATCTCTGAAGATGGTGCGCTCCAAGCCGATTCCGTTCCCGCCGGAACCGCTGCGATGGACCGGGATCACGCTGACCCGCCACCAACTGGCCCGCAGCGAGCGTCGCGAGGGCAAGCGAGGTGCATGGTTGGCCGCGATGGACAAGGTCGGGCTCGGCTTCGACAGCTGATACATGGACGCCGATCAACCGATCTGATAGGTCCCGGTCGCTCGCGCCACGAGTGTGCCGCTGGTGGCTCCGAGCAGGTCGACGGTGCAGTGGCACAGCCGTTTTCCGTTGTGAAGACGGTCGGCGACAATGCGGAGATCCTCGGCCTGTAGGGGCCGCAGGAAGTTGACTGACATCGAGGTCGTCACGCCACGCAGCTTGTCCGGAATCTCGCGACCGGCCCATGCCGCCGCCATGATGCCGACATCGGCGCATGCGCCCAGCGCGCCGCCGTGCACCATCTCGCCGACGGTGGTCAGTTCGTGCCGAAAGGGCATCCGGAGCTCTGCTCGGCCGTCGCCGATCGACTCGAGGGTGATGCCGAGGACGACGACGAACGGTGAGGTCGGGATCAGCTCCCGCATCACCGCTGAGCCGTCGGTCGGCGCAGGCTCTGGGTGTCTCGGTCCCGGGTGTCTCGGTCCTGGGTGTGTCGGATCGGTGGGTGTGGCCGGATCGGTGGTGGTCATGAATCCTCCAGGTAACACTAGTCTGACTACGTATACGTAGTAGTACTACAATTAGCACATGACCTCGCTCCTGGACGAGCCCCGCGATCGCCGACGACGCCGCACTCGCGCCGCCATTCTCGATGCTGCCGCAGAGTTGTTTGCGCAGAACGGTTTCCGGGCGACCTCGGTCGATGGGATCGCCGAGCGCGCCGACATCGCACTGACCACCCTCTACGGCAACTTCGGTGACGGAAAGGCGCAGGTGTACGCGGTACTCGCGGTCCGGATGGCTCACGTCCACGACGAGCGGATGCGCGCGGTGCTGGCCGGACGAATCGGCAGCTCGGCCGCGCAGGCGGCGCTCGAGGAATACGTGCGGTTCCACCGCGACGAGCCGCTGGCGTTCCGGCTGCTCGGGCTCAGCGACGTCGACGAGTCGGCGGCGCCCGCGGTGGTGGTGGCGCGCACCGAGATCGCCGACCGGCTGCGTGCTGTCGTCGAGATGGTCATCGACGCGATCGTCGGCAGGCCGGGTGGCGGCGCCGCACGTCGGTCGCCGGCACGGCGCACCCGGATTCGGCGGGCGGTGGTGGTCGCGTGGGCCGGGCTCAACGGGCTGCTCGCGCTCGGCGGGCGGGGGCTCGTCGAGGAGTCGGAGGCCGGCGATCTGATCGACGAGGCGGTGCGCCTGTACCTCGCTCGGATCGACGAGGTGCTCGACGCGTGAGGGTTATCCGATGACGAAGGAGTCGAACCAACGTCGGATCAGCGTCGCCGCGAGTGGCGCGGTGATCGTCTGTGCGGCAGCGACATCGGCGGCGACGGAGGCCGGTGCCCCGGGACCGAGGGCGGCGACGAGTTCACCGCGGTAGTCCTCGACGTCGAGCCATGCGCGCAGCAGATCGGTGTCGACCTCGAGGTGGAACTGGACCCCGTAATGCGGTCCGTGGCGGTACAGCTGATTCTCGTATCGCTGCGAGCCGGCCAGTCGGGTCGCCCCGTCGGCGAGTGTGAACGTGTCGTAATGCCAGTGCATCGCCGGGAACGTCGATTCGGTGATCGCCGAGAACACCGGGTCGGTGCGAGCGTCGTCGGTGAGCGTCACCTCGGCGACACCGACCTCGCCGGCCGGCCCGGTGAACACGCGCGCCCCCAGCGCGCGGGCGAGTAGCTGTGATCCGAGGCAGACACCCCAGATCGGGACGTCGGCGGCCACCGCCGCGGTGAGGAAGGCGATCTCGGTGTCGATCC
Organism: Gordonia sp. N1V; assembly: GCF_029269935.1. NCBI lineage: Bacteria > Bacillati > Actinomycetota > Actinomycetes > Mycobacteriales > Gordoniaceae > Gordonia > Gordonia sp. N1V. The sequence continues at coordinate 27,959 of NZ_JARJDD010000027.1, read as the reverse complement.
ACGGCAGTGTGGCGCCGTCGTTGGCACCCATCGGGCCGCCCATCACGAGGATGCCGGCGAAGTCCCGGGGATCGGTCGGCAACTTCTCTCGCCAGGTGCGCACGGTACGGACGTCGGCGAGGCCGGCCAGTCCGGCGCCGTAGGTTCCCGGCGATTCGCATTCGGCATGGCGCAGTTCGAGAATCGTCGGCCGGGTCATGACGAGGCAGACGTGGTGTCGCCCGAGCGCGGCACCACGAGTACGGGCGCTGTGGTCCAGCGCAGGATGCGGGCTGCGGTACTGCCCAGGAACACCCGGTTCTCGGCGCCGAGGTGACCCGAGCCGACCGCCACGAGATCGTTGTCATCCCACTGCAGATTGTCGAGGGCCTCGTCGAGCGTGGGTCCGTCGGCGACGAGCACCTCGATGTCGAGGTCGGAGTCGACGGTGGCCCGCGTCTTCTCCAGCAGATCCCGGACCACCTCGACGCGACGCGCACGCGCACTGCGCGAGACGTCGTCGTCGAAGGGCGACTCCAGCGAGACCAGGGAGACCAGACGCAGATCCAGGTGCGCCTGTTCGGCGAATGCCAGCGCGAAGGGCAGGGGATTGCTGGTGGTGGGCTTGACCGGCACCGCAACGGTGACCATGTCGAGGGCGACCCCGGTCCGGTCGGCGTACCCGCGTGGGGCGAGCGCCACCGGTAGCGGTGCCGAGTGCAGCAATTCGGTGCTGACCGTACCCAGCGTGTGCCGGCTGATCAGCCCATCCCCGGTACCGCCGACCACGATCATCTCGGCGCGGGCCTGCTGGGCCAGACCGATGAGACCGTCGGTGAACGACTCGTCGACCACCACCACCGTGCGTGTCTCGATGTCGTCGGGGATGCGTGCGGCGCCTGCGGCCAGCCAGGTAGCGGCCTGGTTCTCCAGTCGAGCCTGATACTGCTCGACGCCGGGGTGTCCGTCGTAGGGGACGGGGTGGACCACGCACACGAGATCGATGGCCGCACCGGTCTTCCGGGCGATCGCGACCGCGAGGGCGATACCGTCATCGCCCGACGGCGTGGCGAGATAGCCGACGGTCAGCCTCGGGCGTGCGGGGGAGTCAGTAGACATCGGGAACCTTCACTTCGGTCGTGGCGGTCAGTGTCTTGCCCTGGAAGAACTCTCGGCGTTGGGCGAAGCAGGCCAACATGAGCGGGATGCCGAGCACCAGCATGCCGACGCCGAGGATGAACACGCCGCCGACCGGGCCGACCGAGGTGTAGCCGTAGTCGGGGTTGAACATGTCGATGGCGCTCTTGAGAAACGCCCATGTCATCGCGATGCCGCCGAGGAGCGGGAACAGACCGCGCATGAAGAAGTTGCGGGCGGAGTCGAACAGCGTCCGCCGGAAGTACCAGACCGAGGAGTAGGCGGTGATGCCGTAGTAGAACGCCACAGCGAGTCCGAGCGAGGCGATCGAGTCGGCCAATGTGTTCTGGCTTGCGATGGACAGGACGAGGTAGAAGGCCAACGCCGAGATGCCCATCACCGCGGTGCCGAACGCCGGTGTCATGTAGCGCGGGTGGATCTTCGCGAAGCGATCCGGGATCGCCTTGTACACCGCCATCGACAGGCTGCCCCGGGCGGTCGGCAGGATCGTCGACTGGGTCGAGGAGATGGCCGAGACGCTCACCGTCAGCAGCAGTGCGGCGGCGAGGATGCCGCCGGCCACCGGTTTGCCGAGAATCGTCAGCACGTCGTCGGCGTTCTCGGGGTTGTTGAGTCCGATACCGGTGTCGCCGAAGCCGGCGAAAGCCTGGACCGCATAGGCCACGAGTACATACGTCGCGACAAGGATCAGGCAGGTGATCACCGCGGCCCGGCCGGGCGTCTTCTCCGGATCCTTGGTCTCCTCGCCCACGGCCAGGCAGGCATCCCACCCCCAGTAGATGAAGATGCACAGGATCACCGCGGCCGCGATCTCGGATTGGCTCAGTCCGCTGGGCCAGAGCCAGCTCCACTCCGGTGAGATCGCTTGCGGGCCGGCATGTCCCGTGCCGACCTTGACCAGCGCGATGACACTCGCGAGGATCAGGACGCCGAACTGGATGAACATCAGGGCCGAGAGCAATCGCTCGCTGATGACGATGCCCCGGATACTCACCCAGGTCATCCCTGCGATGAACACACAACCGAGCAGCACCTTGACCCATAAGGTGTCGGCGAGGGTCTCCAGGCCGAGGAATTTGAGCAGATACACCGCGGCGATCTCGGCGACGTTGGCCAGCACGATGATGGCCGACACGGCCAGCCCCCATCCGCCGATCCAACCGACCCACGGGCCGAACGCCTTGGTTCCCCAGGTGAAGGTCGTTCCGCAGTCCGGGGTGTCCTTCGCCAGTTCGCGGTAGGCGAACGCCACCAGCAACATCGGGATGAAGGCGACGACGAACATCGCCGGCGCCTTGGTGTGGACCGCGGCCACCACATACCCCAACGTGGCCGCCAGGCTGTAGGCCGGCGCCACCGCCGACAGCCCGATGATCACATTGCCGACGAGGCCGATGGAACCGGCTCGTAAACCCTTGTCGCCCTGGATCTCGGCGTGAACGCTTTCGGTCAATGTCTTGCTCCCACTCATGTCCGTGTGCTGGAGACAGAGTAGGGTTTCCGTCATCAGCGCGCAGCGTGATGACGGAATTAGTGACAACAATCCAGAATTATCATGGAATCCGTCGTGAACGGGATGTTTGTCGGATGTTTCACCACTCGCAGACCGCCATCGCCGCAGGCCCCTCGGCGTCGTCGGTCGCCACCGCCCGGGTGCCGGAGGTGACGGTGCAGTGTGCGACCTCGCCGCCGGAGATGAACACCACACGGTGCGTGTGCCGGCGGTCGTCGGTGGGGGTCAGGGTCAACGAGCCTGTCCATTGATCGGCCTGCGAGTCGTGATCGGTGAGCTTCACGTCGAACTGATGTCGTGGTCGGCCGTTCGCGTCGTACCAGAGCAACTGCTCGTTGACCTCCTCGTCGGAGGCGATTGTGATGGTCAGGGTGTCGAAGGAGATTGGGGCGAAGGAGATTGGGGCGCAGACGGATTCGTGAGATCCGTCGATGCCGCCACCGGCGGCGGGGTGAGGCCCGCGGCTAGGCACGCCACCGATACGACCGCGAGGACGAGGAGTAGGACGAGCGGATGCGGGCGGGCGATCAGGTGAGTCATGATCGATTGGACGCAGCGGACGCCGGATCGGTTCCGGCGGGTCGCGGGTTGTCCACAGGCAGTTGCGGTGCGGTCGGCACGGACCGGTTGTGCATCATGCTTGTCGCCGTGAACCGGGAGGCGACTTACCATGACAACCGTGACCACCGAGATCCTGGGCCTGCCGCACGGCAGCGGTCTGACGTACGCGGACCTGGAGTCCATGCCCGATGACGGCTGGCGCTACGAGCTTCTCGACGGGGTCCTGATCGTGAGTCCGGCCCCTACGCCTCGGCACCAGCGAGTCGTGGCGAGGCTGCACCTGCTGCTACATGCCGCGTGTCCGCCGGACCTCGAGGTGTTGTTCGCCCCGCTGGATGTGGTGCTCGCCGAGGACACCTGCCTGCAGACGGATCTCCTCGTGGCGCCCCGGTCGGCGTTCGCCGAGACCAACCTCCCACAGGCGCCGACGCTCGCGATCGAGGTCGCGTCGCCGTCGACGCGAGGAGTGGACATGCTGCTGAAGAAGGACAGGCTCCGGCGGGGCGGGTGCGCGCACTATTGGGTCGTCGATCCCGCTGTACCGACCTCGATCACCACCTGGTCGCTGGTCGACGCGGCCTACGTCGATTCCGGCACGGCCGTCGGCGAGGAATGTCTCGCGGTGACCGCGCCGTTCGCCGTCGACATCGTGCCGGCCGACCTCGTCGACTGAATCGGCACCCCGGCCTCGTCCGACAATTCAGGCCCGCACCGGAAGGGTGCGGGCCTGAATCGGGGCTGCAGAGGTGGCTTGTGTCCCGCTGCGAAACGGTCAGCTGCGAAAAGGTCAGCGCGAGAACATGAGTGCGCGCTTGACCTCCTGGATCGCCTGGGTGACCTGGATGCCACGCGGGCAGGCGTCGGTGCAGTTGAAGGTGGTGCGGCAGCGCCACACGCCGTCGATGTCGTTGAGGATGTCGAGACGCTCGACGGCGCCCTCGTCACGACTGTCGAAGATGAAGCGGTGTGCGTTGACGATCGCTGCCGGGCCGTAATAGCTGCCCTCGTTCCAGAACACCGGGCAGCTGGTGGTGCAGCACGCGCACAGGATGCACTTGGTGGTGTCGTCGAAACGGGCGCGGTCGGCCGCGGACTGGATGCGCTCACGGGTCGGCTCGTTGCCGCTGGTGATCAGGAACGGTTTGATCGCCCGGTAGGCGTCGAAGAACGGCTCCATGTTGACCACGAGATCCTTCTCCACCGGAAGCCCCTTGATGGGCTCGATGGTGATGGTGATCTCCTTGTTCTTGTCCTTCGGGAGCAAGTCCTTCATCAGCAGCTTGCAGGCGAGCCGGTTCACGCCGTTGATGCGCATGGCGTCCGAGCCGCACACCCCGTGGGCACAACTGCGCCGGAAGGTGAGCGTGCCGTCGAGGTAGCCCTTCACATAGAGCAACAGGTTCAGGAGGCGGTCGGTCGGCAGGGCCGGGACGCGGAAGCTCTCGAAACCCTGTGCGTCGGGGTTCTCCGGGTTGAACCGGTAGATCTTCAGCGTCACCATCGTCGCCTCGTCCGGAACCGCGGGCAATGGCGGATCGTCGGACGAGGGAGCCGGATTCTCCATGGTCACTGTCATCAGTACTTACGCTCCATCGGCTCGTAGCGGGTCTGGATGACGGGCTTCCAATCCAGCTCGATGTCGCTGAGCAGATCGTCGCCCTTCTTGTAGGCCATCGTGTGCCGCATGTAGTTGACGTCGTCGCGGTTGGGATAGTCCTCGCGGGCGTGGCCGCCACGCGACTCCTTGCGGTTCAGCGCGCCGACCACGGTGACCTCGGCCATCTCCAGCAGGAAGCCGAGTTCGATGGCCTCGAGCAGATCGGAGTTGAACCGCTTGCCCTTGTCGTGCACACGGATGTGGGCGTAGCGCTCCTTGAGCGCATGGATGTCGGTGAGCGCCTGCTTGAGGGTCTCCTCGGTGCGGAACACCGACGCATTGGCGTCCATCGAGGCCTGCAACTCGGTCCGGATGTCGGCGACCCGCTCGTGTCCGTGCTCGGACAGGATCGTCTCGAGCCACGCGTCGACCATCGCGGTCGGGTTCTCCGGCAGCTCGGTGAGCTCGGCGGAGTTGGCGTACTCCGCGGCGGCGATCCCGGCCCGACGACCAAAGACGTTGATGTCGAGCAGCGAGTTGGTGCCCAGGCGGTTGGCGCCGTGCACCGACACGCACGCGCACTCACCGGCGGCGTAGAGGCCATGGACCACATCGGTCGCGTTGCGCAGGACCTGACCTTCGATGGTGGTGGGGATGCCGCCCATCACGTAGTGGCAGGTCGGGAACACCGGCACCCATTCGGTCACCGGGTCGACGCCGAGGTAGGTGCGGGCGAACTCGGTGATGTCGGGGAGCTTCTCGTTGAGGACGTCCTCGCCGAGGTGCGTCACGTCGATGTAGACGTAGTCCTTGTTCGGGCCGGCGCCCCGGCCTTCGAGGACCTCGAGGACCATCGACCGCGCGACGATGTCGCGAGGTGCAAGGTCCTTGATGGTGGGGGCGTAGCGCTCCATGAAGCGTTCGCCGTCCACGTTGCGCAGGATGCCGCCCTCGCCGCGGACCGCCTCGGAGATGAGGATGCCCAGCCCGGCCAGGCCGGTCGGATGGAACTGGTGGAACTCCATGTCCTCCAACGGAAGTCCCTTGCGGAACACGATGCCCATGCCGTCACCGGTGAGGGTGTGGGCGTTGGAGGTTGTCTTGTACATACGACCCGAACCGCCGGTCGCGAAGATGATCGACTTGGCGTGGAAGACGTGGATCTCGCCGGTGGCGAGCTCGTAGGCGACGATCCCGGTGGCGACGGGCTCGCCGGCCTCGTTCTCGCTGAGGCAGAGATCGAGCGCGTAGTACTCGTTGAAGAACTCGACGTCGTGCTTGACGCAGTTCTGATACAGCGTCTGCAGGATCATGTGGCCGGTGCGGTCGGCGGCGTAACACGCACGCCGGACCGGTGCCTTGCCGTGATCGCGGGTGTGGCCACCGAAACGTCGCTGATCGATACGGCCCTCGGGGGTGCGGTTGAACGGCAGACCCATCTTCTCCAGGTCGAGCACCGCGTCGATGGCCTCCTTGGCCATGATCTCGGCGGCGTCCTGATCGACGATGTAGTCACCACCCTTGACGGTGTCGAAGGTGTGCCACTCCCAGTTGTCCTCCTCGACGTTGGCCAGCGCGGCACACATGCCGCCCTGCGCCGCGCCGGTGTGGCTGCGGGTGGGATAGAGCTTTGTGAGCACAGCGGTGCGGGCGCGGGGGGCGGCCTCGATCGCCGCGCGCATCCCGGCGCCGCCGGCACCGACGATCAGGACGTCGTAGCGGTGTTCCTGCATGTGTTTCGAATCTCCTGGAGTCGACGAGGGCGGGGCGTCAGAGACGAGAGTCCGTGGCGTCAGTTGACGCTGTTGACGTCAAAGGTCAGAAGCGCGTAGGTACCGAGCACCAGCACGAGGATCATCGAGATCCCGAGCAGCACGTTGAGCCAGAACCGGGTGGAGTCCTTGCGCGAGTAGTCGGCGATGACGGTGCGCACACCGTTGCCGCCGTGCAACTGGGCCAGCCACAGCATCGTCAGGTCCCAGATCTGCCAGAAGGGTTCCTTCCACCGCGCCGCCACGAAGGAGGCGTCGATGCGGTGCACACCGTTGTCCCAGGCCAACATGATGAACATGTGCCCGATGGTCAGGATGATCAGCGCCAGGCCGGAGAAGCGCATGAACAGCCACGCGTACTTCTCGAAGTTGCCGCCCTTGCGGGCACGCGGCGCGCGCGGATTGTCGAGGCTGGCCGGCCGGTCGTAGTCGGTGCCGAGCGTCTTGGCCAGGTGTGGGGAGGATGCGGTCATCGGTGATCTCTCCTAGAACGAGTGCTCGATGAGAATCTGCAGGAGCCGCACCGCCGCGGCGGCGAAGACGATCACGAACAGCGTGAGGATCGTCCACAGCATCTGCCGCTGGTACTTGGCGCCCTTCGACCAGAAGTCGACAAGGATGATGCGCACGCCGTTGAGGGCGTGGTACAGCACACAGGCGACGAGACCGATCTCCATGAGGCCGATGATCGGCGTCTTGTAGGTCTCGATGATCTCGGAATACTTGTTCGGATCGATCCGGATGACCGCGGTGTCCAGAACGTGGACGAACAGGAAGAAGAAGATGGTGACACCGGTGATCCGGTGGAGCACCCACGACCACATCCCGGGGTCGCCTCGATAAAGAGATCGCTTGCGCACCGGGTCGGGTGCGGTGTCGGTCGGGGTGCTCATTGCGAAATCGGCCTCCAACATCGTCGATGGACTCTGGTGGCAGCCTGCATCTTCAGGCTCCACCACGGACCCATGCAACAGACTCTAAACCTATGCTGAGGGTGGTCGAAAACTGCCCGAACAGATTTGGGCGACAAGAGATTCCGACTTAGGTTTGCCTTACCATTGCTTCGACGATGTGCCGGTGAGTGTGATCCGGCCCCGCACTGTTCACCGGGAGTTTGCCCTGTCTGCTGAAATCGATTGGAAGATGTTGCGCCACAAGGCGAATGAGATGATCGCCCGCGCCTATGCGCCCTACTCCCGCTTCCCGGTCGGTGCTGCCGGGCTCACCGTCGAGGGCGATATGGTGGCCGGTGGCAATGTGGAAAATGTCTCATACGGACTCGGTGTCTGCGCCGAGGTCTCGTTGGTGTCGGCACTGATCGGATCGGGCCGATCACGACTGCGTGCGGTGAGCGTCTGCGACTCGCGTGGGGTGGTGCTGATGCCGTGCGGACGGTGCCGACAGGTGCTCTGGGAGTTCGGCGGGGCGGATCTGCTCGTCGACCATGCCGACGGGCCCCTGCGGCTCGCCGAATTGTTGCCGTACGCATTCGGGCCCGACGATCTCGGCGCCGGAACCCTCGACAGCGCCGGAACCCTCGACAGCGACGGAACCCTCGACAGCGACGGAGGGCGGCGATGAACCCCGAGATCATCGATGCGATCTCGGTGATCGCCACCAAACGCGACGGCGGTTCGCTGAGCGACGGCCAGATCCGGTGGGTGGTCGACGGCTACACGCGGGGATCGGTCGCGCCGGAGCAGATGTCGGCGTTGCTGATGGCGATCGTGCTGCGCGGCATGGACCGTCGTGAGATCGCCACCTGGACGCAGGCGATGATCGACAGCGGGCGGCGCGCGGACTTCGGCGATCTGCGCCGCGACGGTCGGCCGCTTCGCACCGTCGACAAGCATTCCACCGGCGGGGTGGGGGACAAGATCACCCTGCCGCTCGCGCCCCTGGTGGCCTCGTATGGTGTTGCGGTGCCCCAACTGTCGGGCCGAGGCCTCGGGCACACCGGTGGCACGCTGGACAAGCTGGAGTCCATCTCGGGATGGCGTGCGGACCTGTCGATGGACGAGATACTCAGCCAGCTCGAGGCGGTGGGTGCGGTGGTCTGCGCGGCGAGTCCCGACCTTGCACCCGCCGATCGTCTGCTCTATGCGTTGCGGGACATCACCGGCACCGTCGCATCGATCCCGTTGATCGCCAGCTCGATCATGAGCAAGAAGATCGCCGAGGGCACCGGCGCGCTGGTGCTCGACGTCAAGGTCGGCTCGGGGGCGTTCCTCCCCGAACTCGACTCCGCCCGCGAACTCGCGACCACCATGGTCGAGCTCGGACATCGCGCCGGGGTGGCGACCTCGGCGCTGCTGACCGACATGGACACCCCGCTCGGACGCTGCGCGGGCAACGCCGTCGAGGTCGCCGAATCGCTCGAGGTGCTCGCCGGCGGCGGGCCCGCCGACGTCGTCGAGCTGACGGTGGCCCTGGCGCGGGAGATGCTCGCCGCAGCCGGGATCTCCGACGTCGACCCTGCCGACCATCTGCGCAACGGCCGCGCCATGGACTCCTGGCGCGCGATGATCGCCGCGCAGGGCGGCGACCCGGATGCACCGCTGCCGCGGGCCCGGCACACCGATGTCGTCGTCGCCGAGACGTCGGGTCGTGTGCGACGGCTGGATGCGCGAGCGGTCGGCGACGCCGCCTGGCGACTGGGTGCCGGGCGGTCGGTGCCCGGTGAGGCCGTGCAGTCCGAGGCCGGGGTGCAGTGGCACACGCGTCCCGGAGAGTTCGTCGAGGCGGGTGCGGCGCTGTTCACGCTGCACACCGCAACACCGGAACGGTTCGGTCCCGCGCGGGCGGCGTTGGTCGGGGCGGTCGACATTGCCGCCGAGCCGAACTCCGGCGGCCCCGGTGCCGAACTCGATCCCGCTGATGTCGCCCGGCCGCTGGTGATCGAACACGTTAGGTTCGGATCATGACGTCGATGCCGCCGCGTTCCCCGCTCGATCCCGCTGCCCTGACCCTCGCGCCCAAGGTGCTGTTGCACGATCACCTCGACGGCGGCCTGCGGCCGTCGACCGTGTTGGAGTTGGCCCGTGAGACCGGTTACGACGAGCTACCGGCGGAGACGGCCGACGACCTCGCGGTGTGGTTCCGTGACGCGGCAGACAGTGGTTCGTTGGAGCGCTATCTGGAGACCTTCGCCCACACCGTGGGCGTCATGCAGACAGTCGGTGCGCTCGAGCGGGTCGCGGCCGAATGTGTGGAGGACCTCGCCGCCGACGGCGTCGTCTACGCCGAGGTCCGCTACGCTCCCGAACAGCACCTCGAGCGTGGGCTGGAGCTCGACGAGGTCGTCGAGGCGGTGTTGCGCGGGTTCGCCCAGGGCGAGCGGACCGCCGCGGGGTCCGGTCGCCCGATCGCCGTGCGGTGCCTGGTCACCGCGATGCGCCACGCTGCGCGCTCCCGTGAGATCGCCGAACTGGCTGTGCGGTATCGCGATCGCGGGGTGGTGGGGTTCGACATCGCCGGTGCCGAGGCCGGTCACCCGCCGAGTCGCCATCTCGACGCCTTCGAGTACATGCGGGCAAACTGCGCACCGTTCACCATCCATGCGGGCGAGGCGTTCGGGCTGCCGTCGATCCACGAGGCGATCGGTTTCTGTGGTACCGACCGGCTCGGACACGGGGTGCGGGTGATCGACGACATCACCCTGCCGCCCGGCGCGCGACCCGATGATGATTCGTTTCCCGGTGCCGAACTAGGTTTGATCGCGAATATCGTGCGCGACAAGCGGATTCCGCTCGAGCTGTGCCCGAGTTCGAACGTGCAGACCGGTGCGGTGGCGTCGCTGGCGCAGCATCCGTTCAACGTTCTGGCCCGGCTGCGTTTCCGCGTCACCGTCAACACCGACAACCGGCTCATGAGCGACACCACCATGAGCAAGGAGTTCGCGAAACTCTCCGACCAATTCGGTTACGGCTGGGCCGATTTCGAGCGATTCACGGTCAATGCGATGAAATCGGCGTTCATCCACTTCGACGAGCGGCTGGCGTTCATCGACGACGTCATCAAGCCCGGCTACGCGGTGCTGCTGCAGGGCTGAGGCCCGCGGCAGCCCTTCCGGGTGATGTTGTGCCCGCAATCCGGGCACAAGATCACCCGGAACCGGCGCCGACGGGGATCGGTCACCGCTTCTTGACGAGCCGATCCTCGAACTCGTGCTCGAGGGCCCGCCACGCCTCGGCCTCGTTGTCGAACGGGGGGCTCGGCGCCATCCGCTTGGGGTCGGGGTTGGTGGCGTAGTCGACGAACCAGCCCAGTGGGGTCGTCGAGCCCAGCGCTTCGGCCACCGAGTCGTCACCGGCGTAATCGGCTGCGTCGGTGAACAATTCGACCGCCAACTCCAGTTGATTGCGATCGATGCGCCGGGGACCGTCGGTGATGTCTTCGACGAGGCCGGGCAGCACGTAGACGTTGTCGTCGATGACGTCGAACTCCAGGGAGCCGTCGGTCGCGGCGACGCGGACCTCGTCGAACGTCGACACACCCGAGAGGTCATGAGAGTTGTCCTCGGCGAGGAACTTCGACAGCGCGCGCGGGGAGGCGAAAACGAAGATCTTGCCGTCGTCACCGAGGAACACCGGATCGTCACCGAGGTAGCACCGCAACGAGAGGAACTCACCGGTGCCGGTCACGATACGAATCGGGTCGATGCCCACCGACGCCCAGAAATCGTCGTCGTCGATTTCGTCGTCGGTGTCCTCTTCTTCCTCGTCGTCGGTGCCGTCGGCGAGATCGGTCTCGGAATCGTCCGACTCGGTGTCGGCGTCGCCGACGAGGTCGAGATCCTCGTCGGGCTCGTCCTCGTCCTCGGCGGAGGCGGCCGCCTCGAGTTCGGCCTCGGCGGTGGTCACCGCTGCCTTGTCGACCTCGGGTGTGCTGATCACCTCGTCGATCGCGTCGAGCACGTTGTCCCAGTGCTTGGCGATGAGCCGGCCGATGCGCACCCACAGGTCGGTGCCGTCGCGGCCCTCGAAGTTGCGGGTGCCGGTGGTCACCGCACCGAGGATCGGGTTGCCGTTGAAGAACTTGGTGATGACGGTCAGCTCGCAGACCTCGCCGAGGATGCGCACGATCTCCAGTGCGTCCTCGAGTTCGGCGATCACCTCCGGTGTCGGGTCCTCGGCGGCCAGTTCGGGGACGCCCACCAGGTCATAGGAATGGCGGTCGTCGGGGACCAGCTCGTCGGCCTGCAGACCCTTGACGGTCTCCCAGGCAGGGTGCTCGACGAGATCGTTGTCGTCGTCGGTGCGGATGAAGGCGACCAGCTCGGCAACGCTGCCGAAGACGTAGAGGTCCTCGTCGAGTCCGAGGAATGCCTCCCACTCGTCGTCGCCCTCCCGCCAGCGGGGTGCCCACAGCGTGAAGCTGTTTCCGTCGGTCAGTCCGAGCTCGATGGGGACAATGTCTCCGGCCATGACGTCACAGCGTAGCGATCGCGCCTGTGAGCGCCATACCGGCCCCACGACGGGCAGGTGAACTTCTGCATCGACACTCATCGCGGACGGTAGAACCCCTGAAATCCCTGGCCGGCATTCGTCGTCCGCAGCGGTGAGACCTGTACGGGATCCCCGGCCTCCACGAGCTGATTGTTACCCACGTACATCGCGACGTGTCCGTCCCAGACCGCGAGGTCACCGGGCATCAGATCGGCTTGGGCCACCGCGAATCCGGCGGTGTCCTGCTCCTGGGCCAGGCGCGGCAGTTCCAGGCCGGCCTGCCGATAGGCCCACTGGGTCAGGCCGCTGCAGTCGAAACCACTGGGATCGGTGCCGCCCCACACGTAGGGCACGCCCTGCTGGCTCAATGCCGCACGCACCGCTGCGGCGGCGCGCTCGTTCGGGGCGTAGGCGATCGACCCGTCGGGCAGGGTGATCGCGACCCCGCCGTCGGGGACCCCACCCTCGGCGGGTCGTCCACCGGGGCCGCCGGTACGGGCGGGCGCGTCGTGGCGAGCGAGTTCGGCCAGCGCGGCGGTGTCGGCGGCGAGTTCCGCCCGGGTCCGTTCGACGACCGCCACGCCACGGCCGACGTGATCGATCGCCAGCGGTAGCAGTACCGCGAGTCCGGTGGGGGTGAACAGATCGGCACCGAGGGCGCGGGCAGCCCGATCGAACGAGTCCATCAGCGACTCGAGCTGACGGGCGGCGCCGTGCACCCGCTGGGCTGCGGACTGCGTCAACGTCACGATCTGCGCGTCGTCACCGCTGATCGCGGTGGTGCGTCCGGCGGTCACCGCCGACGCCGCCTGGGCGGCCTCGGCGCCGCGCCCCTGCCATTCGGTGCCGAGTCTGACTGCGGCGGCGATTGCGTCGTCGCGGGTCGATGCCAGATCCGGAGCGAGGGCAGCGATGGCACTGACCGGATCGTCACCCGGCAGCACACCGGTTCCCAACGCCGTCACCAGGATTCGTAGCGGAGCGATCAACAGGTCGGCCGATGTCATCAGGCGTCCACCTCCGCGACGGGCCCACCGGCGATCAACAAGGTCGCGGCCGACATGTCGTCGATGCCGGTGTACGCGGCCGCCGCAGCGGCACTTTCGCCGGACAGGGCCAGGTGCCGGCCGGCGACGGCGTTCAGTCGGGCGCGCCTGCTGTCGAGGACCCGACCCAGCGTGGTGAGGAAGTCCGCGCCGATCAGCCCGAAGGTCAGCGCGAGGGGTGTGAGGTCGGTGGCGACCGCGTGGGCGCCGATCCGGGCCGCGGTACCCGCCTCGCCGGCGGCATGGGCGGACAGCGCCGCGGGGGATACGGAGAGTTGTTCGATCATGCAGATTTGGACGCAACGGCCGGCGCTCTGGTTCCATCGAATCGCCGACCCGTGCGGCGAGGCCCGATGAGTCCGGTCACGAGGCCGCAGCAACCGCCGCCCACTATGGTTTCCCCATGCCGGTTCACCCCCAGCCCGAACACCCTGTGCCCGAACAATCCGAACCCGAACGACCCGGGTCCGAGAGCGCCCAGGCCGGGCGAACGTTGCCCGTGCAGGTCGTCGATCATCCATTGGCCGCAGCGCGACTGACGACGATGCGCGACAAGGGCACCGACAACGCGGCCTTCCGAGCCGCGCTGTCGGACCTGACGCAGATGCTCGTGTACGAGGCGTTGGCGGATGCGCCGAGCGAGCAGGTGACCATCCAGACACCCATCACCACGTGCCCCGGCTCGCGACTTGCCAAGCCGCCGTTGCTCGTTCCGGTGCTGCGGGCAGGCTTGGGCATGGTCGAGCAGGCGCATGCGATGGTGCCCGAGGCGCTCGTCGGATTCGTCGGCGTGGCCCGCGACGAGGCGACCGCCAAACCGGTGCCCTACCTCGAATCGCTGCCCGACGATCTCGCCGGTCAGCCGGTGTTCGTGCTCGACCCGATGTTGGCGACCGGCGGGTCGATGTTGCACACCATCGAACTCCTGGTTGCACGCAACGCCACCGACATCACCGTGCTGTGTGTGGTGGCCGCACCCGAAGGTGTTGCGGCGCTGGAGAAGTCGGGCCATCCGGTGCGCCTGGTGGTGGGGGCCGTCGACGACGGTCTCAACGAGGCGTCCTACATCGTGCCGGGCCTGGGCGACGCCGGCGACCGCCAGTTCGGTCCGCGCTGACCGCGCCCAGCGCAGGACTCAGGTGGCCACCGCCGACCACCGGCCCTGGTGGCGGCGCACCGTGACCGGGTGATCGAAGCAGGTGCTGATCGTCGCCGACGTCAGGGTCGCCTCCACGGTGCCCGCGGCAACCACCTTCCCCTCCCGCAGCAGCATCGCGTGCGTGGTGCTCGCAGGAAGATCCTCGAGGTGATGGGTGACCAGCACGCTGGCGAGATCGGCGACGTCGCCGCGCAGCCGATCGATCGCCGACAGCAGTTTCTCGCGGGCTGCGAGATCGAGGCCGGTGGCCGGCTCGTCGAGCAGCAGCAACGCCGGACGCGGCATCAGCGCCCGCGCGATCAGCGTGCGACCACGTTCGCCCTGACTCATGACCGGCCACAACGAATCCCGGCGCTCGCTCATCCCCAGCATCTCCAACAATTCGTCGGCGCGGGCATGTTCGTCGTCGGTGTAGTCGTGGCGCCGGTCCAGTTCGGGGGTGTTGGTCAGCCCGGTCAGGACCACATCGTGCGCCGAGATCGGCACGTCGATGCGCCAGCGCGGATCGACATGCCCGATTTGGGTGCGCAATTCGCGCATGTCGACGCGACCCAGGCGTTTACCGAGCACGTCGACGACCCCGGTGGTCGGGTGCGAGCGGGCCCCGAGGATCGCCATCAACGTCGACTTGCCCGCGCCATTGGGGCCGAGTAGCGCCCAGTGCTCACCGGGCTGCACGACGAGGTCGACATCGTGCAGCAGGGCCCGGGAACTCCGGATGACATCGATGTGGGAGGCGTCGAGAACGGCGGACATTCGTTCAGTTGTAGACCTCGACCGACGAACCCGGTACGCGGGGGCGTCAGTTCGACGACCAGTACTCCAGCATCGGCTCGGTGGCCAGCGTCGCGCCGTTCTCGGAGATGACCAGCGCCGACGGCGAAACGGTGTAGGTGACCGCGCCGTTGCGCGCCACGTAGGTGGCGCCCACCATCTGCGGATACCCGATCTCGATGGGATTGCCGTCGGCGAGACCCTTGTAATACCAACGCCCGGTCTGGTTGCCGACCTGACAGATCACCACCTGTGATCGGCTGGTGCGGCCGATGACGATCGCCGGATCGTCGGCGGCGTTGCATCGCGGGCCGGACAGGAAGCCCTGCCAGTCGGCGCCCGAGACGGTGGGGTTGGGTCGCACCTGCGGCTGTGTCGTCGTGGTCGGTACGCCCGTCGGACCCGAGGCGCCCCCGGGACCGGTGACCGTACTGGTGACGGTCTGCGTCGAGGCGCTCGCAACCGACGTCGACGCCGAATCGGCCGCCGAATCAGAGGAGTCCGAACCCCGGGTCAGCCAGTACGCGCCGACCCCAGCACCGATCACCACGAGCACACCCACCACGATGGCAGCGATCACCAGCGGCGACGACCACGGTGACCGCGGCGGCGGATAGCCCGGCCCGTATCCCTGCGGAGGCGGCGTCGGGTACCCACCGCCCGACGGGTAACCCTCGCCAGGCGGATAACCACCTGGATCTCCCGGCGGATAGCTCATGGGAACCTCCCTGGGATGCGCGGTGACGATTGGTGCGAACGGTACCGCAGTGACAACCCCGACATTGTGACCGCGCGGATGTCGGGGCTTTGTCGAATAACAGTGCTTGTCGAAGGTCCGCGATTGTTGGCGGTCAGAGCCTGCCGACGACTGTCGCCAGCAACTCACCCATGTGCGCGGCCGACGCGCGACCCACCTCGAGGACCTCTGCATGATCGAGCGGCTCGCCGGTGATGCCGGCCGCCAGGTTCGTCACCAGTGACACCCCGAGCACCTCGAGTCCGGCGGCGCGTGCGGCGATCGTCTCGTGCACAGTGGACATTCCGACGAGGTCGGCGCCGAGGGTGCGCAGCATGCGGATCTCCGCCGGCGTCTCGTAGTGCGGGCCGGGCAGCCCTGCATAGACGCCGTCGGCGAGCGTGGGGTCGACCTCGCGTGCCACCTCGCGCAACCTCGGCGAGTAGGCGTCGACGAGGTCGACGAACTGAGCGCCGACAAGTGGCGAGCGGGCAGTGAGGTTCAGATGATCGGCGATCAGGACCGGTTGGCCGACCGACATGCCGTCGCGGAGCCCGCCCGCTGCGTTGGTGAGCACGATGGTGTGCACACCGGCCGCCGCCGCGGTGCGCACCGGATGAACCACACGCGCGAGGTCATGGCCCTCATAGGCGTGGATGCGTCCGAGCATCAGTAGGACCCGGCGGTCACCGATGTGCACCGACCGGATCGTCCCGCCGTGCCCGGCGGCCTTTGGTGCGGTGAAACCGGGCACCGCCGACATCGGCAGCGTCGCGATCGGTGTGCCGAAGGCATCGGCGGCCGGCGCCCACCCGGATCCCAGGACCAGTGCGACATCGTGTGCGGCACAATCGGTTTCGGTGGCGATGGTGGCGGCCGCCGCGATCGCGGCGGCGTCGGGGTCAAGAGTGGGATCCATATGTCTCACCCTATGACCTCCGATCCGCGCCTGCCCGGCGCCCGGAGAGCGCGTGTGCGCAGGCGATAAGGTCTGCTCATGCCTTTCCTGAGCGCGGAGCCCACCGCCGCCGACGTCGCCGAACTGTTCCTCGGTGCCCCGGGGGTCGAACTCGACGAGACGAATCCGGAGAACCGGTTTGCCCCCGCGTGGATCGAGAAGACGAGCGGGTTGCTCGACGACGCCGTCGCCGGTGGCGCCAAGGCCCTGGTCATCACTGCGACCGGAAAGTTCTTCACCAACGGACTGGATACCGACCACATCGCCGCGCACGCCGCGGAGTTGCCCGCCTATCTGGATTCGGTTCACGCGCTCTACACCAAGGTGCTGACGTTGCCGGTGCCCACCGTGGCCGCGATCAACGGACACGCCTTCGGTGCGGGCGCGATGCTCGCCCTGTGCGCCGACCACCTGATCATGCGCACCGAACGCGGCTACTGGTCGCTCCCGGAAGCGGCGCTCAACATGCCGTTCACCCGGGGGATGGCCGCGCTGCTGCGTACGCGGTTGCCCGAGCGTACGGCCACCGAGGCGATGCTGACGGCCCGCCGCTACGGCGCCGATGACGCCGTCACCGCCGGCATCGTCGACGAGGCCGTGGCCGTCGACGAACTGCTCAACCGGGCCGTCGAGGTCGCGGTGCAGCGGGCCCCGCTGGCCGGGCCCACGCAGACCTTGATCAAGCGTGGGCTGCGACGGCCGCTCTTGGACGACCTCGCGGTGCCGACGCCGCCCGAACTGCTCTGAGCCGACGCAGCGGTGGATTTCCCGGTGGATGGAAGGAGAAATGTGGTGACGCAGGCCGAGATCGGTGATCCGTCCGGCGGTGTGATCGACACCTGGCTGGCCACCCACCGCGATCAACTGGTCGGCTGGCGCCGACACATCCACGCCCATCCCGAATTGTCCCGGCAGGAGGTCGCGACCACCGAACTGGTGATGGCCGAACTGACCGCGCTCGGCCTTGCCCCGCGTCGGCTCCCGTTGGGTACCGGCGTCGTCTGTGATCTGGGCCCGAGCACCGGTCAACGGATAGCCCTGCGCGCCGACATGGACGCGTTGCCGATCACCGAGCACACCGGGCTGGCGTTCAGTTCCACGGTCGACGGGGTGTCGCACTCGTGCGGTCACGACGCGCACACCGCAATCCTGCTGGGGACCGCGGCTGCGCTGGCCTCGGCGCCCGAGCTGCCCGTCGGGGTCCGGCTGGTGTTCCAGCCGGCCGAAGAGGTGATGCCCGGCGGTGCCCTCGACGCGGTGGCCGCCGGAGTCACCGAAGGGGTGAGCCGGATCTACGCGCTGCACTGCGATCCGCGCCTGCCGGTCGGTTCGGTCGGACTGCGCGAGGGCGCACTCACCTCCGCCGCCGACCACATCGAACTCCAACTGCGCTCACCCGGCGGGCACACCTCACGCCCGCATCTGACCGGCGATCTCGTCTACGCGATGGGCGCCGTCATCACCGGGCTGCCGGGCATCCTGTCGCGGCGGATCGATCCGCGATCGGGCACCGTGATGGCATGGGGGGCAGCGCATGCCGGCAACGCCCCCAACGCGATCCCGCAAGAAGGGATGCTGCGCGGAACCGTACGCACCGGAGAGCACGGCACCTGGGCCGACATGGAGCCGTTGGTGCGTAGCGTCATCGGCGAAATCCTTGCGCCGCTACGGGTTTCGTATGACCTGTCGTACTTTCGTGGCGTACCGCCGGTGATCAACGACCCGCTCGCGGTGGAGGTGCTGGCCGCATCGGTGGCCACCCTCGGTCCCACCGCCGTCGCCGACACCCCGCAATCACCGGGCGGCGAGGACTTCTCGTGGTACCTCGAGCAGGTGCCCGGAGCGATGGGTCGGCTCGGCGTGTGGAATGGTCTCGGACCGCAACTCGATCTGCACCAGCCCACCTTCGACATCGACGAACGGGCCCTCGACGTCGGCGTGCGCACACTTGCCGGCGTGGTGTTCGTCGGATCGCCGGGCGCGCCGACCTGAGATCGCCGGTGTCGGGCTCGGGGGTCTCAGCCTTCGGGACGCTCAGCCTTCGGGACTCTCAACCTTCGGGGGCGCCCGGACCGGGGCCGACGTTGCGGGCTTCGCGCAGGCGTAGATCCTGCACGTAGTCGGCCGGCGCGCCGGCCACCTCGGCGGCGTCGGCCATCACACCGAGATAGCGGGCCGAGGGCAGGCCGCCCTCGTAGGCGTCGAGGACGTACATCCACGCCAGGACCCCGCCGTCGGCGGTCTTCACCCGTGCCCGGATCTTGCGGTGGATGCCGAGTTCGGAGCCTTCCCACCGGTCGAGGTTGTCCTCGTCCTCGGTCGGGACGTCGTAGAGGACGACGAAGACCTTCGCGTCGGGATCGTCGCGGTCCTCGGTGACGGTGGCCAGTGATCCTTCCCACCCGATGTCGCCGCCACCGAAGGTCAGTCGCCAGCCGTGCAGCCATCCGGTTCCCGACATCGGCGAGTGTGGGGCGCGCAGCGCCATCTGCTCGGGATCCATGTTCGAACCGTACGCTGCGTAGATCGGCATAGTCGCCTCTGACCTGCACTTTCCCGCCGGGATGGAGCCCGACCTCATCGATTTGCCGCCACCGGTGCACCTGCGGCCACGACGATCGTATTACGCCGGACGCCGCCGCACGATGCACGCGGTGATCGCCGACCGCGGTACGACGCGGAAATCGGTAACGGTGCGCACGAGGAATGATCGTCGATGGCCTAGGTTGGTCAGCGGAGGCGACAAGTGTCTTTTGGCCCGAACAGGAGTGATGGACGTGACCAGGATCGTGATCATCGGCGGAGGCCCCGCAGGCTATGAGGCGGCTCTGGCCGCGGCCGCGTACGGCGCCGACACCACCGTGATCGACTCCGACGGCATCGGCGGTGCCTGCGTGCTGTGGGACTGCGTGCCGTCCAAGACGTTCATCGCGTCCACCGGCATTCGCACCGAGGTCCGACGCGCCGTCGACCTCGGTATCAATTTGCGCACCGATGACACGTTGGTGACGCTGCCGTCGATCCATCAGCGAGTCCGTGATCTGGCATTCGCCCAGTCCGCCGACATCCGATCGCGACTCATCAGCGAGGGCGTCACGCTGGTCTCCGGCACCGCGGCCCTGGAGGGGCCGCAGGTCGGGGTGTCGACACACGCCGTCACCGCCACCCTCGCCGACGGCTCCACCCAGCGATTCGAGGGTGACGTCGTCCTGATCGCGACGGGTGCCTCGCCGCGTGTGCTGCCCGACGCGCAGCCCGACGGCGAACGCATCCTCACCTGGCGGCAGCTCTACGATCTCGAGGCGTTGCCCGAACACCTGGTCGTGATCGGATCCGGTGTGACGGGTGCCGAATTCGTGCACGCCTACACCGAACTCGGGGTGAAGGTGACGCTGATCTCCAGCCGTGACCGCGTGTTGCCGCACGAGGACGAGGACGCCGCACTCGTGCTGGAGGAGGCGCTCGCCGAACGTGGCGTCGAATTGGTCAAGCACGCGCGCGCCGACAAGGTCGTGCGGACCGGCGACTCGGTGACCGCGTACCTCGCCGACGGCCGCAGCGTCACCGGATCGCATGTGCTGATGACCGTCGGATCGGTTCCCAACACCGACGACCTCGGCCTCGACCGCGCCGGTGTCGAGACCCATCGCGGCGGCTACATCACCGTCGACCGCGTCTCGCGGACGTCTGTGACCGGTATCTACGCGGCCGGTGACTGCACCGGACTGTTCCCGCTCGCGTCGGTCGCGGCCATGCAGGGCCGGATCGCGATGTACCACGCCCTCGGCGAGGGCGTGAGCCCGATCAAACTCAAGACCGTCGCCTCGGCGATCTTCACCCGGCCCGAGATCGCCACCGTCGGCGTATCGCAGAACGCCATCGACTCCGGTGAGTATCCGGCACGCACGGTGATGCTGCCGCTGGCCACCAACCCGCGCGCCAAGATGAGCGGCCTGCGCCGTGGCTTCGTGAAGATCTTCTGCCGGCCCGCCACCGGTGTGGTGATCGGCGGTGTGGTGGTCGCCCCCAACGCCTCGGAACTCATCCTGCCGATAGCACTGGCGGTCCAGAACAAACTGACCGTTTCCGATCTGGCACAGACGTTTTCGGTGTACCCGTCACTCTCGGGGTCGGTGACCGAGGCGGCCCGGCAGCTCGTGCGACACGACGATCTGGACTGACCTGTTCCCACGGGTCCTGTCTCTGTGCGCCATCGGCTCTCATCCATGCACAGGTGTCCGATTCGTCCTGCTCGGTTGCTCGGGGGCCGGTAGGGTCGCTCACGATGCCGACGAGGTGATGGGGGAGACAGTGCTGGGGGAGACAGGGTGACCGGTGACGGCGATCGCAATGCCCGGCGCAGTGGTGAGCGCCCGGCGGACTGCGGCAGCACCGACTGGGGGTCGATGTCGATCACCGAGATCCTCACCATCATCGCCTCGATGAAGCAGGGTGCCGCTCAGGGCGACGCCGACGCGGTGCTCGTCGCCATCGAGAAAGTGGAAGGGATCGCCCACGCCCTGTTGAACGGCTTCACCGACGACGGGGTGCTGATGGGTCAGGCCGCACGGGGTGCGGTCGACGCCGCGCTCCGTCTCGGGGGCGAGATGTCGGCCAGTGTTGCCGACGCGCGCGGTAGCGCGGCGGCAATGACCGAGGCGGCGGGCATCCTCGGCGCGACACATGGTCAGAAGCCGCTGCTCGAGGCATACCGGATCCGGTTGCAGGATCATCCCGAGGATGCCGCTGCGGTCCGTTCACAGGTGCGCAGCATCATGCGGGGCACCTACGGCGGACCGATTGTCGGTGCGGCGGCCGCATTGCCCGGTCCCGCAGGACCAATCGGCACCGATTCGTACTCAGGTGTGCGCGGTGGTTCCAGCTCTGCGGATGGCACGTCGACATCCGGATCGGGACCGTCGGGCACCCAGCAGTCGGCATCACTCACCGACATCGACGACACCGGACCATCAGGCCCCGGAGGCGGACCCGATGGCGGTGGCGGCCCGACGGGTGGTGACACCCCGACCACTGCCGTTCCCACAGCCGGCCCGGCGTCGACGGCGGGCGGCGGCGGTGGGTCGGGACCATCGGGATACCGCGGTGGCGGCAACGATCCGTCGACGTTGACCCGCGGGGGCCTCGGTAGCCCGGTCACACCGGGAGCGGCGGTACCGGTCTCGGGGCGCGGCACCGCGAGCGCAGCGGGTGGTCCCGAGGGCGCCACTGCGGGCGGAACCGGACTTCCCGAGGGCGTGATCTCCCTTCCGCCAACCGCTTTCGCTCCACCATCGACCTTGGCGGGTACTCCCGCGGCCGGCGCGGCCGGGGCCGGAACACCGGGATCTCCCGGCGGTGCGATGCGGCCGACGACCGGGCCCGGGGCCGGCCCGGGTGCCGGCGGCGCCCGTTCGCGCGATACCCGTCATCGACCGGCCCACTATCTCAGCGACGGCGAGAACGGGCGTGAGATCGTCGGTGATCTGCCGCTGGTCGGTCCGCCGGTGATCGGCGACTGGTCTCCGCAGGCGCTTCCGCCGACCGTGGACGATTCCGGATTCGGGGCGGTCGCATTACCGATCAGTGACCGCGGCTCGGCGTCGCCGGTGGCCGGTCAGCCCGCCGACGTCGCCGGTGGATCGGAGTCGACTGATGTCGATTCGGTTGTCCCGCAGACTGATTCGTCAACATCACCGGAGCGCTGAGCCGATGGCGGTTCCGGGAGCGGCGCGGCGTGTCGACCGACTCAGTGGCGGGGCAGTGGCCGAACTCGTCGGTCGCGTCGCAGCGGGTGAGGTCGCTGACTGTCTGCGGATGCTGACGGTGACCGTCATCGACGTCGTCGACCTGGGTGGTGAGTCGGTCGTCCATGAGGTGTTGACGCAGTGGCGTGAGCAGGGACGGGTCTCGCCGGCGACGCGCTCACAGCTCGCCGCGGTGATGACACGACACGAGGTCGACGCAGCCTTCGCCCATCGCTCGTCCGACATCGACGCCCAGCGGCTCTCGTTCATCAAAGCGCGTGCTCTGCAGTGTCTTTCGATCGCGATCGACTCGGCGGTCGGACCCACCGAACGACTCGGCGAAGCCTCCTACGAGGCGGCTGCGGCGATGGGTGGGACGGCTGGGGTGGTGGCCGTGCTCGTCGAGTTCGCGGGGTGATCACCCACGTCCGGCACGCTCACGCCAGGCCGTAGCTGTGTTCCACCGCGCGATTCCATTCGCCGTACAGGCGGTCGCGTTCGGGGGCGTCCATCGCCGGATTCCACCGGGTGTGTTCGTTCCAGTTCTCCCGGATCTCGTCCTCGCCGTCCCAGTATCCGACAGCCAGGCCGGCCGCGTAGGCCGCACCGAGGGCGGTGGTCTCGTTGACCACGGGCCGGATGACGGGGACGTCGAGGATGTCGGCCTGGAACTGCATCAACAGATTGTTGACCACCATTCCGCCGTCGACCTTGAGTGTCGACAACCGCACCCCGGAATCGGCCTGCATCGCCTCGATGACCTCTCGTGTTTGAAAGGCGCTGGCCTCCAGCGCAGCTCGCGCGATATGACGCTTGTCGGCAAAGCGGGTCAGGCCGGTGATGATACCCCGCGCGTCGGGCCGCCAGCGGGGTGCGAACAGACCGGAGAATGCCGGCACGAAGTAGACACCACCGTTGTCGTCGGCCTGAGCTGCGAGCTTCTCGACGTCCGCGGCCTCGCTGAACAGCCCGAGATTGTCCCGAAGCCACTGCACCAGTGACCCGGTCACCGCGATCGACCCCTCGAGTGCGTAGCGCGGCGCGTCCTCGCCGAGCCGATAGCACACCGTCGTCAGAAGCCCGTGATCGGAGAACACCGCTTCGGTTCCGGTGTTGAGCAACAAGAAGTTTCCCGTGCCGTAGGTGTTCTTCGCCTCGCCCGGCGACAGACATGCCTGCCCAAAGGTTGCCGCCTGCTGGTCGCCGAGAATGCCCGCGAACTGCACGCCCGGCAGGGAACCGTGTTCGCGCAGTGAACCATAGACCTCCGAGGAACTGCGGATGTCGGGCAACGACTCGACGGGGATACCCATGCCCGCGCAGATGGACTCGTCCCAGGTCAGGGATTCGAGGTCCATGAGCATCGTGCGTGAGGCGTTGGTGACGTCGGTTATGTGCTGCCCGCCGGCCGGTCCGCCGGTCATGTTCCACGCGATCCAGGAATCCATTGTGCCGAAGCAGAGTTCGCCGTTGCGTGCACGCTCGGCCACGGCGTCGACGTTGTCGATGAGCCACCGCATCTTCGGTCCGGCGAAATAGGTCGACAACGGCAGGCCGGTGCGGGTGCGGTAGCGGTCGACGCCGGCGTCGCCACCGAGTTCCTCACACAGCGCGCCGGTACGGGTGTCCTGCCAGACGATGGCATTGTGCAAGGGTTCGCCGGTGGAGCGATCCCAGGCGACGGTGGTCTCGCGCTGATTGGTCAGTCCGCAGGCGACGATGTCGTCGACATTGAGGTCGGCCGACGCCAGGGCCGCGGCCACCACGCGTCGCGTGTTGCGCCAGATCTCCGCGGGATCGTGCTCGACCCACCCGGCTCGAGGGAAGATCTGGCGGTGTTCGAGTTGCTCGACGGACACGACTCGGCCGCGGCGGTCGAAGACCATTGCGCGTGTGGAGGTCGTGCCCTGGTCGATGGATGCGACATATCCCGAGGTGCTGGCCACGCCGCCAGTGTCGCACGCGGTGCCCCACGCCGAGATCAATTACGCTGACGGACTATGAACTCCGAGTTCAATCCCGATCGACCTGCCGATATGGGCCCGCTGTACCGCGCCGAGGCGTGGCGGCGGTTGTCCGAGGAGCAATTCGACATCGTCGTGATCGGCGGTGGCGTCGTCGGGGTGGGAGCTGCGCTCGATGCGGCGACCCGAGGACTGCGGGTTGCGCTCGTCGAGGCCCGCGACATCGCCTCGGGTACATCGAGCCGGTCGTCGAAGATGTTTCATGGTGGGTTGCGCTACCTCGAACAACTCGAATTCGGTCTCGTTCGTGAGGCCCTGGCCGAGCGTGAATTGTCGTTGCGACTTCTTGCACCGCACCTGGTGAAGCCGCTTCCGTTCTTGTATCCGCTGACGCGGCGGGTGTGGGAACGGCCGTATGTTGCTGCCGGGATCTTTCTGTATGACCGGATGGGTGGTGCCAAGTCCGTTCCAGGACAACGACATGTGACCCGGTCGGGTGCGCTGCGGGTTGCGCCGGCCCTCAAGCGCGACTCGTTGATCGGTGGCATCCGTTATTACGACACCGTCGTCGACGACGCCCGCCACAGCCTCACGGTGGCACGTACGGCGGCGAACTACGGTGCGGTGATCCGCACGTCGACGCAGGTGGTCGGGTTCCTGCGGGAGGCCGATCGGGTGATGGGAGTGCGTGTTCGCGACAGCGAGACCGGTGATACCGCGGAGGTGCGCGCGCACTGCGTCATCAATGCCGCCGGGGTCTGGACCGATGAAGTGCAGGCACTGTCCCATCAACGCGGCCACTTCCGGGTGCGCGCCTCCAAGGGTGTACACATCGTCGTTCCCCGGGACCGGATCGTCAGTGAAACGGCGATCATCTTGCGTACCGAGAAATCGGTGCTGTTCGTCATCCCGTGGGAGACGCACTGGATCATCGGCACCACCGACACCGACTGGAATCTCGACCTCGCGCATCCGGCCGCTACCCGGGCCGACATCGACTACATCATCGATCGGGTCAACGAGGTGCTGGTGACCAAGCTCACCCACAACGACATCGAGGGTGTCTATGCGGGTCTGCGGCCGCTGCTCGCCGGTGAGGACGAGTCGACGTCGACGTTGTCGCGGGAGCATGCGGTCGCGCGGGTGGCGCCCGGGCTGGTGTCGATCGCGGGGGGCAAGTACACCACCTATCGGGTGATGGCCGCCGACGCGGTGGACGCGTGCGACGACTACATCCCGACACGGGTGGCGCCGTCGATCACCGAGCGCGTCCCGTTGCTCGGTGCCGACGGATACTTTGCGCTGATCAATCAGTGCGAACATCTCGGGAAGCGTTTCGGCCTGCATCCCTACCGAGTTCGGCGGCTGTTGAATCGGTACGGATCGCTGATCGATGACGTGCTCTATTACGCCGACGCCGATCCGTCGTTGTTGCGCCCGTTGGCGGCCGCGCCACAGTATCTGCGAGTAGAGGTCGTCTATGCGGCGATCGACGAGGCGGCACTGCATCTCGAGGACGTCCTTGCCCGCCGTACGCGGATTGCCATCGAGTATTCGCACCGCGGTGTCGGTTGTGCCCAGGAGGTTGCCGAACTCCTGGCGCCGATACTCGACTGGGACGCGGAGCGTATCGCCTTCGAGGTGGAGACCTACAACGCGCGCGTGGCCGCCGAGATCGCCTCGCAGCAGCAGCCCGACGATGCCTCGGCCGATGCGTTGCGCGCTGCGGCGCCCGAGTCCCGCCAAGAGATTCTCGAACCGGTGCCGGTGCCCGACAATTGATTGTGCGACTGCTTTGCCTGGGACCTTTGCCCCTGTGACCGGTGATGTCGCCGAGGGACAATGGGTTATGGGAAAAGGAGAGGTCATGGTGGACAACCCGGTTCAGGAGCTTCCCGTCGACGAGGCCTGGGCATTGCTCGCCTCCAAGGAAGTAGGACGTCTTGCGGTGAGTGTCGGGGGACAGCCCGACATCTTCCCGGTGAACTACTACGCCGGCGAGAAACGCATTCTTTTCCGCACCGGTGAGGGAACCAAACTGTCGGAGCTCGTGGTCAATTCCCACGTGGCATTCGAGTCCGATTTCTACGGCGACGGAGCGACCGGATGGAGCGTCGTCGCCAAGGGCTCGGCACGGATTCTATCCCGCGGTGACGAAATCGCCGCCGCCGACGAGTTGCCGCTGCAGCCGTGGATTCCGACGATCAAGTACAACTACGTCGAAATCACCGTCGACGAGATCTCTGCTCGCCGATTCCAATTCGGCCCCGAACCGGAGCGCTACCCGGTCTGAATCACACCATCGGGCGATGACGACTGGCCGTCGACGGATGTTTCGGTCCTTCCCACCCGATGCCCTTCTCATCCGGTGGTCGAGGTGCCGAGGAGCGCCAGTGACGAGGCCTGTTGTGCCGACAGTTATCCGGATGACGGTGGTCCGGTTCCAGCTCTGCTGCATGCGGTCTCGAGGCTCGCCGCACGCGGCTCGCACCTCGACCAGCGATTGATGAATCTCGGGCCGTTCCCCATCCCGGTGGTCGAAGCCTCCCCGTGCGGGAATGCCCAGCCCTTCCCATCCCGATGGTCGAGGTGCCGAGGAGCGCTAGCGACGAGCCTCGAGACCTGTTGTGCCGACAGGTTTCCGGGCCACGGTGGCACGCGCACCTCGACCATCGGGTGGGATTATCGCTATGGAGTTCTCAAACAACAGATGCGGTCCCGGCCAGGCCGGGTGCAGGGAATCAGGTAGTGGGGCAGGGTAGGTCAGGCTGCGGTGTCGTCGAGTCGCATGGTCCGTCGGTGATACGACGGCACCGGCCGGCGTTTCGGATCCACGCTGGCGGGTGGGATCAACCAGGGGTGCCGGTCGAAGCCCATGATGATGTCCCACCCGTGGTGATGCACATCATCGTGGCAGCTGGTGCACAGCAGGCATCCGTTGTCGAGGTCGGTGGGACCACCATCGGCCCAGTGGTGCAAATGGTGTCCTTGGCAGCGCCCAGCGTGCGCGCCGCATTTGATGCATCCGCGGTCACGCACGAGTAGGGCTTTGCGCTGGCCGGGGGTGAAGAAGCGTTTCGCCTCCCCAACACTGAGCGGTACCCCGTTGGGATCGAGCATGATCTTGGTGATCGTGGTATCACACGACAGCAGTTTCGCGGTGGCTTCGGTGATGGCTCCCATGTTCTGCAAATCCCCACCGAGTGCCGGGTTGTCCGCCGACCAGGTCCACAACAGGCCGTTGGTGGGTTTCGCCGAGAACGTGGTGTCGGCCAGGCCTTGTGCCGCCAACTCCACGATCGTTTCGAATGCGGCCGCGCAGATCTGTTCGGGTGTCCGCGGATCCGGGGACCCATCGGGCTGAGGTTTCGGCGCCGACAAGGTTTCCATCAAAGTACGTGTTTTCTCCCCGGCGATGATGTCGAGGTTCGCCGAGATCTCCAACCGGCCGTCGTCGGTGATGCGGTCGGTGTAGGAGTTGATCGTCTTGTCCTCCGCGGCCGGTAACCCGCCCGGTGTCTCGGCCGCCAACTCGTTCCCCAACTGTCGCG
>NZ_JARJDD010000026.1:0-81894 GCF_029269935.1 Gordonia sp. N1V | reverse complement strand
TGATCGGATACCCCGTCACCACCGCCATCATCACCACCGCAGGCAACACCAACCAGAACGCCAACCGACGCTCCGCCCGCTTACCCTCACTCCGCTTCGGGGCGGCGGCCGCCGGCGCAGGGCGATCGATCACTGCGGTGGCCGGTGCGGCCCGCGTCGAGCCGGCTGCATCAGCATCCGGAACCCGGCCTACCGCCGGTGATTCCGCAGGCGCTTCCCACACCGGGGAATGCACGGTGGGCCCGAAGGTGTGCGGAGCGGTCACGTCGAGACCGGGTTCGGCTGGGGCCGTGGGCTGTTCGCCCTCCGGCATCGCGTGCCGGCCGCGGCGTGAGGCCTCGTTGTCGTCGTTGGTCATGGGATGATGCCCTCCCCGTTGATCGCCTTCTGTACCGCATCGGCGAGCTGATCGACCAGATTCTGTGGGTCCCACGCCCCGACCGGTGACAGCTTGGCCTGAACCAGCGTCGAGATGGACTGGTATTGCGGCGATTTCGGACGCAGCGCCGCGTGATCGGGTTCGAGCTGCAGCTTGATGTCGTCGGCCATGGGATAGGCCGCCCGGAACTCCGGGTCGGAGTAGAGCGACGAGATCACCGGCGGCGTACCCGCGTTGAGGCTGTAGTACTTCTGCGCGTCGGCGCTCGTCAGGCACATCGCCGCCTTGAACGCGAGATCCTTCTGCTGCGAGGTGCTGGCGACGGCGATGTTCAGTCCACCCAGCGTGCTCTTGGCGGGTAGATCACCCACCCCCGGATACGGCCGGAAGTCGAACTTCTGGCGCACGGCCTTGGTCACCGGCGCCAACTGCGCGTCGGTGGGCGAGTTGTTCGGGTCGGCGAACAGACTCTTGTACTTCTGCAGATCCGTCAGATACGGGACACTGCCCGCCGACGCGTTCTCTCGCATCGAGGCGAGCACGAACGGCCAATTCACCTCGTAGAGCGCCGATCCGTTCTCCATGCCGAGGCGCGAGCTGGTCTCATCACCGTTGGTCAGCGACGGATCGTGGCCCGGCGCGGTGGCAACCGCCTTGAGGATCTGCAGGGCCTTGACCGTCGCGGCACGGTGCGCCGGGGTGTCGTTCAGCGTCACCTTGCTGGGGTTGTCGGGATCGACGATCTGGCCACCGGCACTGGCCAACACGGAGTTGAACCACACCAT
Organism: Gordonia sp. N1V; assembly: GCF_029269935.1. Lineage (NCBI taxonomy): Bacteria > Bacillati > Actinomycetota > Actinomycetes > Mycobacteriales > Gordoniaceae > Gordonia > Gordonia sp. N1V. Next base: position 80,730 of record NZ_JARJDD010000026.1, on the reverse strand, counting down.
CAGACCTTCATATTGCTTGCCCTGCACCATTATCTGGCCGGGACCGCCCTTGCCGAGACTGACCTGGGCCTGTTCGAGCATCCGCTCCCAGTTGGTCGCGGCGGACTGGCGGACCGTATCGGCGAGAACATCCTTGCGATACCAGAGCAACTGCGTATTGGTCCAGATCGGGATGGCGTAGAGGCGCTGGGCAACATCACCGGGGGTCTTCCACTGCGCTGTCTCCAGCGGACCCCCGAGCGTGCGCGCGGTGACCTGCGCGACGAGATCATCGGGCACCGGGACCAGCCAACCGGCGTCGGCGAACTCGGCGGTCCACACCACGTCCATGCCCATCAGGTCCAGGCTGTGATCGTTGCCCGACAGGCGTCGGGCCAGTTGTAGACGCTGATCGTCGGCCGCCTTGGGCAGCGCAGTGGTGACGATCCGGTATTCGCCCCCGGACTCCTTGGAGCACTTGTCCGCCTGGACCTTCACCGAATCCGCGCCATCGGCAGGCGGATACAGGTTCAGCACGCCTGCCTCGTACCCGGAGCCGCAGGCCGTCACGATCGGCGCCAGCGTGGCCAGCGCAGCCGCGGCGATGACCACCTTGCCGCGGATCCCCAAAGACGACTTCCGGTTTCGCGACCCGTCACCGGGGTCACGACTCGCACCGCCCATCCTGCGCCGCACGCGGCCTCCTCCATGTCGTGCACATGACGACGCCGACGCGTTGTGCGCGACGCGATCATGGCCGTCTCGGAGGTTACGCTATCCCGACATGTATGTGACGGGCAACACAATGTGTGCGGCCGTGCCAATTCGAGACCGTGTTGATCACGTGGATCACGGCGAGCCGATCAGGCCGGGGATCGCGTGAACCGTCTCAGGGGTTCAGTCGGGCCAGCATGTTCCGCGCCTTCTCCGCGCTCTTGGGATCACACAGCACGTCGTAACGTCCCGCCACCAATTGCATGGTCGAGGCGAAATCTCGCTGACCGCGGGTCGCCGCATAGGGAATGGTCGCCGAGATCAGACCGAAGATGACACCGCCGACGAGACCGAAGAGGATCGGCACCAGCGGATTTCCAGAGACGACGATCGAGACCAGCAAGCCGAAGAACAGACCCAGCCACGCTCCCGACACGATGCCGCCACCGATGACCTTGCCCCAGGTCAGCCGTCCGATGACGCGCTCGACCTGCATCAGGTCGACGCCGACGATGGTGACGTCCTCGACCGTGAAGTGCTCGTCGGACAGGTAGTCCACCGCACGCTGAGCCTCGGCGTAGGTCGAATACGAGCCGATCGGCCAACCCTTGGGCGGCGTCGGCAGTCCCGGCGTCTGCCGCGACGGCTGCATGGGATTGGTCATTCTCACTCCTTGCGGGTCAGTCGGGTCCGCGACCGGCCTCGGGTCCTCGACCCGCCGCCGGCATGCATTCGTCCCCGGTGCGATGCCACTACCCTTACTCCCATGTCGGCGGTGAGCAAGGTGTTCGTGGCCAGGTTAGTCGGATTGGCCGTCCTTGGCCCGGACGGTGAATCGATCGGGCGTGTGCGCGACGCGGTGATCTCGGTGCGGTTGCCCGGCCAACAGCCGCGCGCACTCGGACTCGCGGTGGAACTGACCACGCGGCGACGCATCTTCGTCCCGATGCTCCGGGTGACCTCGATCGAACCCAATGCGGTGACACTCAACACCGGAACGGTCAGCCTGCGCCGACTGCACCTGCGCCCCGGTGAGGCACTGGCGATCGGGCAGATCCTCGACACGCGGGTCCGCGTCGTCGACCCCGATCTGCCCGATCTCGCCGGAATCGATGTGCCCGTGGTCGACCTCGGCATCGAGCGCACCCGTACCCGCGACTGGGTGGTGGCCCGCGTCGCGGTGCGTTCCGGCCGACGGGGGCTGCGCCGCGGCGAGACCCACGTCGTGGAGTGGTCCAACGTGCACGGTATGACGCAGAGCAGCCTCGACCTGCCCGGACAGGGGGTGGCACAAGCCCTCCTGCAGTTCGAGGGCATGCGTGCCGCCGACGTCGCGAATGCGTTGCGCGAGTTGCCCGTCAAGCGTCGCGACGAGATCGCCTCGGCCCTCGACGACGAGCGCCTGGCCGACGTGCTGCAGGAGTTGCCGCCCGACGATCAGAAGGATTTGTTGTCGCATCTGGAACTCGATCGCGCCGTCGACGTGCTCGAGGCCATGGATCCCGACGATGCCGCCGACCTGCTCGGCGAGCTCTCCGACACCGAGGCCGAGTCGTTCCTGGCGCGCATGGACCCGGAGGATTCCGAGCCGGTTCGGCGACTGCTCACCCACTCCCCCGACACCGCCGGCGGACTGATGACCTCCGAGCCGATCATCGTTACCCCGGCGACCACGGTCGCCGAGGCGCTCGCGCGGATCCGCGACCCCGACATCAATCCCGCCGCTGCGAGTCTGGTCTTCGTCGTCCGCCCCCCGACCTCCACGCCCACCGGAAAATACCTCGGCTGCGTGCACGTGCAGGCGCTGCTGCGGGAGCCACCCGCCAACATCGTGGGTGGCATCCTCGACACCGATCTCGCCCACCTACGACCGGAGGACTCCCTGGAGACCGTGACCCGCTACTTTGCAACCTACAACCTGGTGTGCGGGCCGGTCGTCGACGATCAGCACCACCTGCTCGGCGCGGTCAGCGTCGACGACCTCCTCGATCAACTGCTGCCACGTGACTGGCGCGAGACCGAGCCGATCGATCAGCCCGACGAGGTGCGGTCGTGAGCGAACCCCGGGGCCGCAGGCTGGACACCCCCCGCGAGCGTCGACGTCCGGCCTTCAACCTCGACTCCGACGTCGTCGGCGTCTACAGCGAACGCATCGCCCGATTCCTCGGAACCGGCCGCTACCTCGCGATCCAGACCGTGATCGTGGTGGTGTGGATCGCCATCAACCTGTTCGCGGTCTCGCTTCGATGGGATCCCTACCCGTTCATCCTGCTCAATCTCGCCTTCTCCACCCAGGCCGCGTACGCGGCGCCGCTGATCCTGCTCGCGCAGAACCGTCAGGAGAACCGCGACAAGGTTGCGCTCGAGGAGGATCGCACCCGGGCCGCGCAGACCAAGTCCGACACCGAGTTCCTCGCCCGTGAGCTGGCGGCGGTGCGCCTGGCCGTCGGCGACACCGTCACCCGCGACTACCTGCGCAAGGAACTCGACGACCTGCTCGACGACCTCGTCGACCGGCTGGCCAACCGCGACCTCGACCAGCCGTCGGATCACGTCTCCCGACGAGGTGGCCCCGACCGGGCGTAACACCGCACCCGAGACCACCGACTACACGTTCGGGTCGGTCGTTCCCCGTGTCAGGGTGATCCCCGGGCTTCAATCCCTGAGTTCACCGACTGGGACATCCGACCCATATGTATGGTGGACCACAGTGCCGGTCGGCTGCCGCTCGTGTCACCCACGGGACCCGGCCCGACCGCATCCGCTCTCTCGGGGGGCGACGACGGGTGGACGTTGACAACGGAGTGAACGACGTGACAGGGCAGACAGCGCGTACGGGGAGCAGCAGCGCAGCGCGGCGCGGATCGATGGCGCGCACAGTGCGCACGGGACAAACCCACGACCACGGGGACCCGCGATGAGGGTGCCCCATCCCTTCCACCGGTCCCGCGGCCCGCATCGTGGTTCGACGCTGACCCGGCGAACGTTGTCGGTCGGCGCAGGCAGTCTCCTCGTCGGCGCGATGGTCTTGGGTGCGGCCACCTCGAGCGCCCACGACGGCGGTGGCATCCCACTCGCCGCGAACGCCCCGATCGATGTGGCGGGAATCGCTGCCGCACAACCTGTTTCATTGCTGGGCTTCGCCCCTCCGGCTGCCCGTCCGGCCTCTCCCGACGTGGCGCCGCAATTCCGGTTGTCGGCGGATCTGCCATCGGGGCCGCTCGGCATCCCGGGAATCGTGTTGCAGGCATACAAACTCGCCGCCGACCGAGAGGCCTCGGAGAACGCGGCGTGCAAGATCCCGTGGTTCCTGCTCGCCGGCATCGGACGCATCGAGTCCAATCACGCCGACAACGGCGATGTCGACCAGTACGGAACCACCCTCGTCCCCATCGAGGGGCCGGTGCTCGACGGTTCACTGGCGGGCAACGAGGTCATCCGCAACGCGGACGGATCGCATGCGCGGGCGATGGGACCGATGCAGTTCATCCCGAGCACCTGGGCCGCCTGGGGCAGCGACGGCAACGGAGACGGCAAGGCCGATCCCAACAACATCTTCGACGCCACCTACTCGGCGGCGCGCTATCTGTGCGCGGGCGTGTCCGACATCATGGCCGACAGCAACAAGGTCGCCGCGGTCATGCGATACAACCACTCCCTGGCGTACGCGCAGAACGTGCTGGCCTGGGCGGCGGCGTATGCCACCGGAGTGATGCCGACGACCCCGATCCCGGAGATGCGCCCGCCGTCGAGTTCGTCGTCGAGTTCCCCGTCCCGTCCGTCCTCCCCGTCGAGCGGTGCACCCTCATCGGGTCCCTCGGCCCCGACGACGACCACCCCGAGCCAGCAGTGCCTCGGCATGATCTGTCTGCCACCGGGGATCACGTTGCCCGGTCAGCCGCCCGCGCCGGCACCGGCACCGCCCCCGCGAGTGACCCCGCAGACCACCCCGGCTCGCTGATCGGACTGGCGGCGAGAGACTGACCGCGGGTGCGCCGAGGGGTCACTCCGACGGCCACGTCATCACCGGCGGTTAAGCTGGCAGGTGATGACTACAGCAGTGACGCCCAACGAATCCGCGGTCCGCGCCGCCTTGTCCAAGGTGCGGGACCCGGAGATCGGCAAACCCATCACCGATCTCGGCATGGTGAAATCGGTGGCCGTCAACGACGACGCCAGTGTCGACGTCGCGGTGTACCTGACGACCTCGGGCTGCCCGATGCGCGGCGAGATCAGCGGCCGGGTGCAGACCGCGGTCTCCGACGTGCCAGGGGTTGGCGAGGTACGCGTGACCCTCGACGTGATGGACGACGAGCAACGCTCCGAGCTCCGCAAGAAGCTGCGGGGTGACTCCGCCGAACCGGTGATCCCGTTCGCCCAACCGGGATCGCTGACCCGTGTCTATGCCGTCGCCTCGGGCAAGGGCGGCGTCGGCAAGTCGTCGGTCACCGTCAATCTCGCCTGCGCGCTCGCCGAGCGCGGATTGTCTGTCGGGGTGCTCGACGCCGATATCTACGGCCACTCGGTGCCCCGGATGCTCGGCAGCGACGCCAAGCCCACCCAGGTCGAGAAGATGATCATGCCGCCGATCTCCCACGACGTGCGGTTCATCTCGATCGGCCAGTTCACCAGCGGCAACACCCCGGTCACCTGGCGCGGACCGATGCTGCACCGGGCACTGCAGCAGTTCCTGGCCGACGTGTACTGGGGTGACCTCGATGTGCTGCTGCTCGATCTGCCGCCCGGCACCGGCGACGTCGCGATCTCGATCGCCCAGCTGATCCCCGGTGCGGAGATCCTGGTGGTCACCACCCCACAGCAGGCGGCCGCCGAGGTCGCCGAACGTGCCGGCGCGATCGCCCTACAGACCCGGCAGAAGATCCTCGGCGTCGTGGAGAACATGTCGTGGATGGAACTGCCCGACGGCACACGGATGGAGCCCTTCGGTTCCGGTGGCGGCCAGACGGTCGCCGACCGGCTGACCCGGATGGTCGGCGCGCAGGTCGATCTCCTCGGCCAGGTGCCACTCGAACCGGCGTTGCGGGAGGGCGGTGATGCGGGCACACCGGTCGTGCTCGCCGCGCCCGACTCCGCGTCCGGATCGGCACTGCGCGCGATCGCCGACAAACTCGCGGTCCGTCGTCGCGGCCTGGCCGGCATGAGCCTGGGCATCGACACCACTCGGCACTGACGTTCGCTCGCCGATACTTCGTCGATCAGCGAATCACGTTGCGTCCCAATCGGAGACGTCGTGATGACCGCGTGCGGGCCGGTGTTCGGACGAGTCCGCGGCACTCGGCTTCCTCAGCGACGGCCCGGGCTCACCGACGGGGCCGTCGGGCATGGGCTTGGACACCGGCTTGATCGGCGGGGTGTCGGTGGCCGACTTGAGTACCGAACCGGCATCGGTGAAGGTCTTGAAGACCGAGTCGTCGCCGTCGAGCAGATGCTTGGTGATCATCGATTTCGGTGTCATGCCGCGTAGCTCGTTGAGATCGGCGAGCGGTTTGCGGAGGTCGTCGAAGTCCGTACCGAAGTCGTTCTTGAGCTGATCGGTCGCGCCGGTCGCATACTCGCGAACCTTGCGCAGCGACTGCATCGTCCACGAAATCGCTCCGGGTAACCGTTCCGGTCCCAGGATGACGAGTCCGGCGACGATCAGGATGAAGATCTCTCCCCAACCCACACTGTCGAACATGGCACTTCCCCGCTCTCGCGCGTCCGCTGGTGGTGGACGTTCTCAGTCACTCGCGGGCGTCATCGTGCCCTCGAAGGTACGCCCGTCGCGCCAGTAGGTGAACTTGACCGGCTCCCCGATCTTCGCGGTGCGCACGGCGACGGTCAATTCGTCGGCACTTTCGATGGTGCGGCCGTTGAACGAGACGATCACGTCGTTCTCCCGCAGCCCGGCCTGGGCGGCCGGGCCGCCGGCCACCACGTTGCGGATCTGGGCGCCGAGCACCCGGTCGTTGCGGACGTCGCTGGCGTTCACGCCGATCTGCGGGTGGTTGACCTTGCCGTCGCGGATCAGGGCCTGCGCGATGGGCACCGCCTCACCGATCGGGATGGCGAACCCGAGTCCGATCGAGCCACCGCCCGGGACGAGCCCGGCAGTGTTGATACCCACCACCTTGGCCTGCGCGTCGACCAGCGGACCACCGGAGTTGCCGGGGTTGATCGCCGCGTCGGTCTGGATGGCGTCGATGACGGCGTCGGTGTCGGACTCCGAATCCGGGCGCAGCGGCACCGCGCGACGCAGGGCGCTGACGATGCCGCTGGTCACGGTGCGATCCAGGCCCAGCGGGGAGCCGAAGGCCACGACCTCCTCGCCGATCTGGAGGTCGTTGGAATCGCCGAGTTGGGCGACGGTGAGGTTGTCGACGTTGTCGACCTTGAGCACGGCCACATCGGTCTTCGGGTCACGTCCGACGATGCGGGCGGGTACCCGGTTGCGGTCGGAGAAGACGACCTCGAGTTTGGCGGTCCGGTCGGACGCGGCGAGTGAGATGACGTGGTTGTTGGTGAGGATGTAGCCGTTGCGATCGATGACGAAGCCCGACCCGGTGGCCGATCCATTGGACAGTCGCACGTCGACGGCGACGACCGACTTCTCCACGGCCTGCGCCACCCGGGCCACCGACGACCGCGGTGCGTCGCCGTTGTCGTCACCCTGGGTCGACAGTTCGACGGTATTGCTGTTGAGCGGGGCCGCGACCTCCGCGGTGAACCTGCCCATCAGTCCACCGACGACGCCGATCAGCAGCGCGATCACGGCCAGCGCCGCCAGCGCGTGCCACGCGATCCGACGGCCGAGCAGGACCTCGCGGATGCCCAGCTTGGGGCCGGGGGCGCTGGGATTCGCGGGTGCGGATTCGGCGACCGCAGGCCGGGCCAGCGTCGCCGGGCTCTCCGGATCGCGCCACGGGTCGGCCGGCGGTGCGGGTTCGTCGGGAGTGCCGTAGGTGGCCAGCGGGTCGCGCTGCAAGGTCTCGTCACTACCGTCAGGACGTCCGAAGGCCTCGGCGAGAACCGGATCCGGCGGACCGACGGCGGGTGCGGGACGGTCGGGTACCGCCGCGCCGGGCGCGAAGGAGCCTGCTACTCCGGAGGGGCGACCGAAGACCTGGGCCGTCGCCGGTGAGACCGGTGCATGCCGGACAACGCGCGAGACCTTGTCACTCCCGGGGCCGCTACCGGGCGCGCCACCGGCCTCGTCGGCCGCCGGCGCCGACCACTGTGTGGCGGGCGTGCTCGGACGTGCTTCGGTTCTCGGGGCTGCGGGTGTCGGGGATTCGGGTGTCGGGGAGGAGTCGGGCTGGGAGGACTTGGGCTGGGAGGCGTCTGGCTGAGAGGCGTCGGAATCCACGTGTCAGCGGCCCCGCCAGCGCTGCATGCGACCCCGGTTCGAGTCGTGACCGGGCGAGTTGTGGCCGGGCATGGGCGTCGGCTCACCGGTGGGCACGCGGCCGGGGTGAGTGCGGCGGGAAGCGCCGCGCTCGGCGCCGTCGATCGGTCGTGTCGGGTCGCGATGATCGGTCATGTCGAACTCGCGAGTCGGGATCTGACTGAGTTGGCCCAACAAACCGGTCGGGATGGGCATGGTGCCCGAGGAGCGCAAGCGGGTACGGGCTGCGGTCTGGGCCTCGACGGCGGCGACGCATTCCGGGCACAGGGCCAGGTGGTGGGTGGCACGCATGTGGGCGGTCATACCGAGTTCTTCGTCGACGTAGGCGGCGACCGCCTCGGGTGCGAGGTGCTCGGTGGGGGCGAATCGCCGGTCCCGCGGAGCGCTCGGCCGGCGGTTCGGGGTGAAGGAGGATCGCGCGGGCGTCCAGGCCGCCGGATTCCAGGCGCGGCGTCGGCGGAGATTGTCCGGGTGCTCGAGCCGATCGGTCGCGGCACTCGCGTCCGGCCGTCGTTGTGAGCCGTCCATCATCGTGTTCATCACCCCTTCTCCCCCGTCGTGACCCCGGCTTTCGGCGGGGACGACGCCCCAGCCTACCGAAAGTCCCAACGATTGCGCGGTCGGTGGGGTTCCCGGCGGACGTCACGTCGATGTGGGTCCTCGATGGTCCTCGGTGCGGCCGATGTCGACGTTGGACTCAGTGACCGACCGCGACCGAGCGGCGGTCGCTGTGGCCACGGGCGAGGAGGAAGTCGCGGATGGTCTGACGTCCGCGGTGGATGCGACTGCGCACGGTGCCGAGCTTGACCCCGAGGGTCGCGGCGATCTCCTCGTACGACAACCCTTCGATGTCACACAGGACGACGGCGGCACGGAACTCGGGACTCAACGAGTCCAGGGCGGCCTGCAGATCGCCGTCGAGGTTCGCATCGGCGTAGATCTGCTGCGGGTCGGGTGTGTCGGCGGGCACGCGGTCGTATTCCTCGGGCAGTGCCTCCATGCGGATCTTGTTGCGCCGGCGCACCATGTCGAGGAAGAGATTGGTGGTGATGCGGTGCAGCCAGCCCTCGAACGTTCCCGGGCGATAGTTCGACAGCGACCGGAAGACCCGGATGAAGGTCTCCTGGGTGAGGTCCTCGGCGTCGTGCTGATTACCGGACAGCCGGTAGGCGAGCCGGTAGACGCGGTCGGCATGCTCGCGGACCAACTCGTCCCAGGACGGCATGAGCATGTCGTTTCCGGTGGCATCGAATCCCGCGGTTCCGCCGGGGGCAATGTCTGCGGACGCCTCGTGGTCGCTCATCGTGGGTGGCCGGTTCCCTTCTCACAAACCATCATCGCGGTGACGCCGGATGGATTCACCATACTGAACCGGACACCGGGTGGTGGTATTCCCCCCTGTATCCGATTCGATGCCCTCACCCTCTCCCATCGTGGTGTGGTCGCCGTATGAGGGCCCTGAGTGTTGTCTGAGGAAGCAAACCCCGAGGTGCGATACGGCAATCCGGGCGTGCCGTCGGCTCTTTGCACCGGGCATGTCTAACCTTGCGAGCATGACCGATACCCAGCCGAGCGACCCGCGGGTGGCACTGATCGACTACGCCGAGTCGGCGATCGTGGAGGACGACGCTCTGGTCGCCGCGCGTGCCCGCGGGATCGAACTCGGCGCGATTCCGGTGAGTCCGTCGGTCGGCGCATTGCTTGCGGTACTCGCCCGAGCAGTCGATGCGCATGCGGTCGCCGAGATCGGCACCGGTACCGGGGTGAGCGGGCTGTGGTTGTTGGCCGGAATGGCCACCGACGGGGTGCTGACCACGATCGACCCCGAGCTCGAACACCATCAGGCCGCGCGGGCGTCGTTCGCCGGCGCCGACATCGCGCCGGGTCGGACGCGGCTGATCAACGGCACGCCGCGTGATGTGTTGCCGCGACTGTCGGACAGCTCTTACGACCTGGTGTTCATCGACGGACCGCGGCTGGACATGCCCCGGTTCGTGACCGAGTCGGTGCGGATGCTGCGGCCCGGCGGGATGCTGGTCATCCACGACGCGGCAGCCCAGGGTGCGGTCGCCGATCCGGCGCGCACCGACCCGATGACCGCTGCGGCCCGCGAGGCCGCGATGTTGGTGGCCGACGACGACCGGTTGTTGCCGGTGGTGATCCCGTTGGGCCCCGGGGTGCTCGCCGCGGCGAAGTCGCGATGACCTGACCGCGGCGAAGTCGCGATGACCTGACCGCGGCGAAGTCGCGATGAGATGACCGCGGCGGGTTGTCAGACGTCGGTCGAGAAGCGCAGACCGCCGTCGGGGATCTGGACGCCGGGCCATACCCGCGCTCCGCGCAGCAATTCGCAGCGGGCGCCGACCTCGGCGCCGTCGCCGATGACGGTGTCGCGGATGAGGGCGCGGGGGCCGATGCGGGCACCGAAGCCGACGATGCTGCGTTCGACGACCGCGCCGGCCTCGATGACGGCTCCGTCGAAGACGACGGCACCGTCGAGTCGGGCGCGGGGACCGATCTCGGCGCCGCGGCCGACGACCGTTCCGCCGATGAGCACTGCTCCCGGCGCGACGCCGGCACCCTCGTGGACCAGGGATTCGCCGTGGCGATCACCGAGGGCCGGTGACGGCGCGATGCCGCGGACGAGGTCGGCCGAGCCGCGGACGAAGTCCTCGGGGGTGCCCATGTCGCGCCAGTAGGCGTGGTCGACGTAGGCGTGGATGTGCCGGCCCTCGGCGAGCAGGCCGGGAAACACCTCGCGTTCGACCGACACCTCGCGACCGGCGGGGATGTCCTCGATGACCGAGCGGCGGAAAACGTAGGTGCCCGCGTTGATCTGGTCGGTCGGCGGGTCCTGGGTCTTCTCCAGGAAGGCGGTGACGCGGCCGGTCTCGTCGGTGGGCACGGACCCGAAGGCTCGGGGGTCGGAGACCCGCACGAGGTGCAGGGTGACGTCGGCGTCGGACTCGCGGTGGGTGGCCACGACGTGGCGGACGTCGGTGCCGCCGAGGACGTCACCGTTGAACACCACGATCGTCGACGCCGTCAGTTCGGGGAGCACGTTGCGGATACCGCCACCGGTGCCCAGCGGCTCCTCTTCGGTGACGTACCGCATGTTGAGGTCGAGTTTGGAGCCGTCACCGTAGTACTCGGAGAACACGTGGGCCTTGAACGACGTCCCGAGCACGACGTCGCGGATGCCGGCCTTGCGGATGCGCGAGAGGAGGTGGGTGAGGAACGGCAGTCCCGCCGTCGGCAGCATCGGCTTGGGCGCCGAGAGGGTCAGCGGACGGAGTCGGGTGCCCTTGCCGCCGACGAGTACGACAGCCTGCACATCGGACATGTCGATGTCGGGGACATCGTCGGCGCTGACCGCGGGGTTGTTCACCGAGAACTGCATCACGGGGTGTTCCTCTCCGAATGTGGATGATCGTGGGACGACGTGGTACGCGCCGCGGCGCGTACGGCCAGACGTGACCGCACCGCCAGCCCGGCCCGTAATGCCCATCGCAGCGGCGCCTGCAACACCCCTGGATGACGGTCGGCCTGGAAGCGGTAGGCACTGCGATGGTGGGCGGGCAGCATCGCCTCGGGACGTTTGTCGGCGCTGTGACCCTTGGTGTGGACGACCTCGGCCCCGGGCACGTAGACGTTGAGCCAGCCGGCGCGACCGAGTCGGTCGCCGAGGTCGACGTCTTCCATGTACATGAAGTAGCGCTCGTCGAATCCGGAGATCTCGTCGAAAGCGGTGCGGCGCACCAGCAGACACGATCCGGACAGCCAGCCGACCGGACGTTCACTGGGCTCGACGTCGTCGGCGCGGTAGGCCGCGGTCCACGGGTTGGACTTCCAGATGCCACCGAGGAGTGCATGCCCGGTGCCCGAGACGAGGTCGGGGACACGCCGTGCCGACGGGTAGACCGAGCCGTCGGGCTCACGGATGAGGGGACCGAGCGCGCCGGCCCGCGGCCACCGCGCCGCCGCGGCGACGAGCTCGTCGATCGATCCCGGTGACCATTCGACGTCGGGGTTGGCGATCATGACGAATTCGACGTCGTCGTCGAGTTCGGCGACCGCTCGGTTGATGCCGCCCCCGTACCCGACATTGCCGCCGCTGTGGACCAGGGTGACGTTGGCGTGCTCGCGCTCGGCGGCTTCGGGTGCGCCGTCGCCGGACCCGTTGTCGGCGATCACCACGCGCGGCGAGGAGGAGGTGGCGTGCGCCAGACTCCGCAGGAAGGTCTGCAGGTGGTCGCCCGACCAATAGGTCACCGTCACCACGGCCAGCTTCGAGGTCACCGGGTCAGCGTAGCCAACCGTCGGGGTCCGTCCCATTCGTCCGGGCTGTGCGGCGCCCGCTGTGGTCGAGGTCACCGCGCCTGCACAGTGCCGGTTCGAGCGGCGTCGACGTCCAGGGCATCGGCCAGGGCGACCGACCACTCGCGCAGCGGGGTGAGCCCGGCGTGGCGCCACGAGCGCGGTGAGAGCACCGAGTAGGCGGGGCGCGGTGCGGGCCGCGGGAATTCGGCGGTGGTGCACGGCCGGACCCGGTCCGGGTCGGCGCCGACACCTGCGAACACCGCGCGCGCCACCGCGTACCAGGTGACGGCGCCGGCATTGGTGGCGTGCAGGATCGCCCCGGCGACGGGCGTGCGGTGGCCGTGGCGTGTCAGCTCCCAGAGTCCGGCGGCGAGGTCGGGAGCGTAGGTGGGCGAGCCGACCTGATCGTCGACGACGGAGACCGTGTCGCGGCTCTGCTCAAGGCGACGCATCGTGCCGACGAAGTCCGGGCTGTCGGGGCCGCCGGTGTAGACCCACGCGGTCCGCACGATCGTCGACGACGGGTCGGCGGCGAGCGCGGCGCGTTCACCGGCGAGTTTGGTGGCGCCGTACACGCTCGGCGGCGTGGACTCGGGGCCGGTGTCGTCGGGCTCGGTGTCGTCGGGCTCGAGGGGTTGCGCACGCATGCCGGTGCCGGCGAACACGTAGTCGGTGGAGACGTGGATGAGCCACGCAGAGGAGGCCGCGGTGATCTCGGCGAGGATCCCGGGCGCGACGGCATTGACCGCCGCGGCCTTCTCGGGTTCGGATTCGGCCTGATCGACGGCGGTGTAGGCCGCGGTATTGAGGACGACGTCACCCTCGCGAACCCCGGCGAGTGCGGAGCGGATCGAGGGGGCGTCGGCGAGGTCGACGTCGGCGGAGGTGAGCGGCACAAGAGTGTTGTCCGGACCGGCCTGCGCGCGCAGGGCGGTGCCGAGTTGTCCCGCGGCGCCGAGCAGCCACACGGTACCGACGGGGCGGGGTTCGGCCGGCTGCGGATCGATGCCGGAATCGCTGCGCACGCGGTCAGTGTGCCCGGCCCGCGCTCATGCCACCACTCCGGCGCACGCACACCGGCGGTGAGTGTGGCGATCACCACCCGTTCGGTGTCCGGCGAGAACGCGCGACCGTCCGCGATCGCTCGGCGTGTGCGACGCCGAGTTCACCACCACCTTCAGTAGCCTTGGCGGACGTAAACCACATCAGAAACGCCTGACACTCAGGCAACTGCTGCCCCGCACGACGGCAGCCACGACCGTAAAGGACTGCCCACTCGTGGACTCCCGCCCCGATGGTGCGCGTAGACGACCTGCCGGTCACACGCGTGGCGACGAGGTCCGCGCGCGCCGCCCCCGGACCGACGAGTCGGCGTCCGAACGCCCCCGACCTCCGCGTGGCGAGCACGCCGAACGCGCACCACGCGCCGAGGGCACGCGACGCAGGCGCCCGGCGGATCCGGACCGCGTACGGGGCCCCCAACAACGGTCATCCGGCGAGATCCACACGCGCGCAAACGATTCGGTCGATGACGACCACAGCGAGTCCACCGAACGGCCGCGTCGGCGACGTCCGCCGGGACAGCGCCCGGCGCAGGGGCGCCCGGCGGCGAAGCCGAATGCGCAGGCGGCGAAGCCGAACGCGCAACGCGCGGCCGGTGATGCGTCGCCGGCTGCGGCACCCGGGAACCGCGCACCCAAGAAGGACTCCGCTCACAACAAGGGATCCGCACCCAAGCAACCGGTCCGACGCAAGCCCCGCCCGACCGGTGCCGACCGACCCGCCCCCAAGCCGGGCGCGAGGACAACCGCCGCTGCCGCACCCGACGCATTGGTCGAACCGGAGACACCCGGGCCGCCGCCGGCGCCTCCGCGCGGGGGCGGGGTGCTGTCGGGCTGGCGGGGTGGACGCGCGGCGGCCCGCGGGCTGATCGCGGTGCTCTCGGTGATCGTGCTGGTGTGCACCGGATACGCCTGGAGCAGCATCAACAACCTCGAGTCCGACATCACCCGACTCGGCGGCCTCGCGCTCGGTGGCGCCGACGACGGCGCCACCGACATCCTGCTGGTCGGCACCGACTCGCGCACCGACGCCAAGGGCAACCCGCTCTCGGCCCAGGAATTACGGTGGCTGCGCTCGGGCGACGACATCTCCACCAACACCGACACCATCCTGCTGATCCGGGTCCCCAACGACGGGTCGTCGGCAACGGCGATCTCCATTCCCCGCGACTCCTACGTCGACGTCCCGGGAATCGGGATGAGCAAGATCAACGCGGCCTACGGCACCACCCGAGAAGGCGTGCGGCGCAAGGCCGTCGAGGCCGGGCAGAGCGAGGCGCAGGCCGAACGGGAGGGCACCCAGGCCGGCCGTGAGGCACTGATCGACACCGTCGCGAACCTCACCGGCGTGCACGTCGATCACTACGCCGAGGTCGGCCTGCTCGGCTTCGTGCTGCTCACCAACGCCGTCGGCGGCGTGGACGTCTGCCTCAAGAACCCCGTGAACGAACCGTTCTCGGGTGCCCACTTCCCCGCCGGACGCCAAACCCTCAACGGCCCACAAGCATTGAGCTTCGTCCGGCAGCGCCACGACCTCCCGCGCGGCGACCTCGACCGGATCACCCGCCAGCAGGCGTACATGGCCTCGCTGACCCAGAAGATCTTGTCGGCCGGCACCCTGACCGACCCGACCAAGCTCAACCAGTTGCAGGCCGCGGTGTCGCGGTCGGTGGTCATCGACGACGACTGGGACGTCCTGACCTTCGCCGAGCAACTCAAGGATCTCAGCGGCGGCCGCGTGAAGTTCGCGACGATCCCCATCATCGACGACCACGGGTGGAGCGACGACGGGCAGCAGAGTGTGGTCACCGTCGACCCGGCAAAAGTCCGGGCCTACACCAGTTCCCTGCTCGATCCCTCCCGCAACACCGGACGTCCCGAGTACACCGTCGACGTCAACAATGCCGGCACGGTGGACGGACTGGCCAAGAACGTCTCGGGCATCCTGACCGCCAAGGGCTATCAGGCGGGCAAACTCCTCAGCAATCCGGGCAACGAGCGCGATTCGGTGGTCCTCGCGAAGACGGCCGACGATCCCGGTGCGCGCCTGCTCGCCAAGGACCTCGGCGGACTGACCGTCGCAGCCGATCCGACACTCGGCGACCACGAGTTGCGGGCCGTGCTCACCAACACCTACAGCGGTCCCGGCTCGGTCTCGGACATCGGCGGCGGCTCGAGCGGCGACGACTCCGGCGAATCCGCAGGTGGCGGGACCGCGACCCCGGCACTGAGTTCGGCGATCACCGCCGGCTCCGACGGGCCGATGTGTGTCAACTGACCGGCCGTCGGTGACCCGTCGATCTCGTCGTCCGCGCCCGACGAGACAATGAACCGATGACCGCCACCATCACCGCCGCCGTCTTCGGTGGTATCGACGACCACACGCGTCCCGCACTGACCTTCTACGACGACGCCACCGGCGAACGCACCGAGCTCAGCTGGGCGACCCTGGGTAACTGGGCGGCCAAGACCGCCAACCTCCTCGTCGACGAAGTGCTGCTCGAGCCCGGCGATCCCGTCATCGTCGACCTTCCCGAACATTGGCAGACCGCGGGCATCCTGCTCGGCTGCTGGTGGGCCGGCGCCGAGGTGCACACCCGCGCCGAGGCCGACCTGTTCTGCGATGCCACGGTCGGATTCACCGATCGAGACCACGTCGACGCCCATCCCGACATCGAGGACCTGATCGTCGCGCCACTCGACCCGTTCGCCATGCCGGTCCCCGGCCTCCCGCCCGGCGTGTCCGACTACGGCACCCGCGTACGCATCCACGGCGATCAGTTCGCCGGACCGGCTCATGCCGGTGGCGCCCTGGACGGCCGCACCACAACCGAGGTGCTCGACACCGCGCACGCGGCCGCCGCCGGCGCCGGCATCACGCCCGGTGGCCGGGTGCTCTCCACCCTCGAATGGGCAAGCGCCGCAGGCATCGTCGACCATTTCCTGGCACCGCTGTCGGTGGGCGCCGGGCTCGTGTGGGTGGCCAACCCGGACGGCGACCAGTCCGCGCGCGCCACCACCGAACGCGCCGGGGTCGTCCTGACCTGACACACGCGTGCCCGCCATACGGCACAGCGTTCTCACGCCATACGGCACAGCGTTCTCACGCCATACGGCACAGTGGTCTCATGGAGCTGCCCGCCACCCTGGCCCGTGTCAACAAACGCCTCACCAACCCGATCCAGCGCCTGTGGGCGCCGCACCTGGCGCCGTGGGCAATGGTCGAGCACACCGGACGGAGCTCCGGGCGTCGCTATCGAACGCCGGTGCTTGCCTGGGCCGGCGGCGACACCCTCGCCGTCGTGCTGGCCTACGGACGCGATACCGACTGGGTGCGTAACGTCCTCGCCGCCGGCGGCTGCGACATCACCCGGCGCGGGAAGCATTTCCATCTGGTGCGGCCCCGGATCATCCCGGCGGATTCCCCCGACGTCGTCCGTGGTGCGCGTCCGTTCGCGTCGGCGTTCGCGTGGGTCCTCATCGGCACCCTGGAGCCGGCATGACCGACGATTCGCTCGACGACTTCTCGGTAGCCGACGAGACCTACCTCGGCACGACGCGGCGGGTGTATCGCAAGGGCACCGGTCCGGCGGTGATCATCATCGCCGAGATCCCGGGCATCTCCCCGGATGTGGCAGATTTCGCGCGGCGCGTCGCCAACATCGGTGCGACCGCGGTGATGCCGTCGGTGTACGGCGTCGACGGTCGGGACCCCTCCCCCGACGCACGCGGAACCCTCAGGGCCGCAACGGAAATAGTCGGGACCATCGCCAAGGCGTGCATCTCCCGGGAGTTCTCGGTCCTCGCGACCGGAAAGACCTCACCGATCGTCGACTGGCTCCGCGCGCTCGCCGCCGACGAGCACCGGCGCTGCGGCGGCGTCGGGGTCGGCGCGATCGGGATGTGTTTCACCGGCGGCTTCGCCCTCGGCATGGCCACCGACGAGCGGCTGCTCGCCCCGGTGCTGGCCCAACCATCACTGCCGTTTGCGATCACGCCGCGCAGGGCTCGCTCGATCGACGTCTCCGACGCCGACCTCGCCACCGTCGCCACCCGATGCGCGGCCGGACTACAGGTGATGGGGGTGCGTTTCGAGGGCGATCGGATGTCCCCACCGTCGCGATTCGAGAACCTGCGACGCCTACTCGGCGACGCATTCATCTCGATCGAGTTACCGGACTCGGCGGCCAACCCTGATTCGCCGATGCCGACGCCGCACGCGGCACTGACCATCGATCTCGTCGACGAACCCGGAGCGCCGACCCGCGATGCCCTCGACCAGGTTCTCGACTTCCTCACCCGCCGACTGCAACTCGATCGCGGTCCGGAATCCCCGGGCTGAGCGGCCCGGCTGAGGCGCCCGGACCCCGCGTATCAGTCGCCCAGCAGCTTCTGACGCAGGGCGGCGTCCTTGTCGAGGACCATTTGCTCGAGACCGGACTGGAACGCCGACATCCGTGCGCGCAGGGCGGCATCGGCGGCCCCGAGGATGCGGACCGCGAGCAGCCCCGCATTACGGGCGCCGCCGATCGACACCGTCGCCACCGGCACACCCGCCGGCATCTGCACGATCGACAGCAACGAATCGAGTCCGTCGAGATGACGCAGCGGCACCGGCACACCGATCACCGGCAGCGGGGTCGCGGCGGCGACCATGCCCGGCAGGTGCGCGGCACCACCGGCGCCGGCGATGATCACCTCGATGCCGGCGTCGGCGGCACCGGTCGCATAGTCGAGCATCCGCTGCGGGGTGCGGTGCGCCGAGACCACGCCCACCTCGAACGGCACGTCGAACTCGGCGAGCGCTTCGGCAGCGAGTTGCATTGTCGGCCAATCGGAGTCGCTGCCCATGATCAGGCCCACCCGGGCGCGGTGCACATCCGCCCGGGCGTCGTCGGCCCGGGTGTCGTCGACCTGCGCCCCGCTCTCGGTCTGCTCGCTCATCAGTGCCCTTCCCATCCGTCGGTCCACACCGCGTGCGACATCCAGTGCGCCGCCCGCTCGGCACGCTCCCGAACCGTCGCGAGGTCGTCGTCGCGTGCCCCGACGATATTCACATGCCCGATCTTGCGATCCGCCCGCTCCCCCTTGCCGTACAGGTGCACCTTCGCGTCCGGCATCCGCGCCATCAGGTGATGAAGCCGCTCGTCCATCGACATCGACGGCGCATCCGGCGCGCCGAGAATGTTGGCCATCACGGTCAACGGCGCACTCGGGGCGGTGTCGCCGAGCGGATAGTCACACACCGCGCGCAGATGCTGTTCGAACTGCGAGGTGACCGCCCCGTCCATGGTCCAGTGGCCGCTGTTGTGCGGACGCATCGCGAGTTCGTTGACCAGCAGCGTGCCTTCGGTGGTCTCGAACAACTCCATCGCCATCACCCCGACCACCCCGAGTTCGCGTGCCAGCCGCAGCGCCATCTCCTGCGCCGCCGCGGCGAGGTCGGGGTCGAGATCTGGTGCGGGCGCCAGCACCACCGCGCACTGCCCCTTGCGCTGGATGGTCTCCACCACCGGCCACGCAGCGCCCTGGCCGAACGGCGATCGGGCGATCATCGCCGACAACTCGCGACGCATGGCCACCTTCTGCTCGGCGATCAGATCCACCCCGACATCGAACTGCTCGTCGAAGACCGCCAACGCGGCGTCCCGGTCGTCGAGAATCCACACCCCGCGACCGTCGTATCCACCACGGACCGCCTTGAGCACGATCGACCAGTCGTGCCGGTCACCGAAGTCGATGAGACGGCCACGCGCCAACCCGAGATCGCCTGCCAGATCCGCGAAGTCGGGTACCGGCAGTCCCAGCTCCGACAGCCGGACGCGCATCGCCTGCTTGTCCTGGGCGAAATGCAGCGCCTTCGACGGCGGCAGCACCGACACGCCATCGGCCTCGAGCGCCTGCAGGTGTGCCAGCGGGACGCCCTCGTGGTCGAAGGTCAACGCCACCGCACCCGCGGCGGCGCGGCGCAGATCGTCGAGGTCGTCGTGCGATCCCAGCACCACGTCGGCACTGACCTGCGCGGCCGGATCGTCGGGACCGGCCGCGAGGACACGCAGGCACTGACCGAGCGCGATGGCCGCCTGATGGGTCATCCGTGCCAGCTGTCCACCGCCGATCATGGTGACCGTCGGCATACAGGCGAAGGTGCCGCCGGCACGCGCGGAACCAGGAGCGGGAGGGGTCCTCGGCGCGCCGAGATCGTCGGCAGCGCCACCGTCGGATGAGCTCACGCGGTCCATCGTGGCACGCCTGCCATGTCCGATGCATGACCGACCGGGAGAAGTCACCGGCCGCCCCGAGTCCTACACTCGACTCTTGTGCCGTTCATCGATGACGTGGTGGCCCGCCTGCCCGAGCCCGTCCGGCACCAGCTCATGCGACACCACGAACTCATCAAGTTCGCGCTCGTCGGTGGCACCACCTTCGTGTTCGATGCGGCCATCTTCTACACCCTGACGCTCACCATCCTCGAGACCAAGCCCGTCATCGCCAAGATCATCTCGGGCGTACTCGCCACCATCCTCAGCTACATCCTCAACCGTGAATGGGCATTCAAGAACCGCGGCGGGCGTGAGCGCGCGCACGAGGCCTTCCTGTTCTTCGTCATCAGCGGCATCGGCGTCGTCCTGCAGGCCGCGCCACTGTGGGTGGCCAACAACCTCTTCGACATCCGGGCCAATCTGTCGACCACCGAACTCGTCGTCGTCGACTTCGTCCTCGGCTTCCTCATCGGCAACGTGCTGCAGATGGCGTTCCGCTTCTGGGCGCTGCGACGATTCGCCTTTCCCGAGGAGAACCTCCGCGGCGGCGACGCCGGATCCACCGACCTGCATCCGAGCGCCGAGGAACTCAACGATGAGGAACTCGGTCATGCCTGAGGTGACCGCCTGATCCGTCGGCGGTCTCCGACCCCTGTGCCGCCGAGGGCACCACGATCGAGAACACCGGCGGACGGCGATGCGCGAGTTCGAGGCGTCCGCCGTCGGCCTCGACCAACGCCCGCGCCAGCGACAGCCCCACGCCCGTTCCCGCCCGGCCGGTGCCGCTGCCCGCGGAGAAACCGCGTCGGAAGATCGACTGGGCGATGTCGTCGGCGACGCCCTTGCCCTCGTCGGCGACCGTGATGCGCACCATGTCGCCGGCGAGCTCTCCGACGTCGATCCGGCATTGCCCGGCGCCGTGCTGCAGGGCATTGTCGACCAGGACGCTGACCGCCTCACGCAGCCGCCCGGGCTGGGCGCTCAACGCGCACACCGGCCCGCTGAAGGCGACGGTCACCTCGCGGCCCTGGGCGGCGAAGGCATTCTCGAAGTCACCGACGAGCCGCGTCAGCAACTCGGTGACATCGATCGACTGCATCGGGGCCGGGTCGTCACGGGATGCCGCGACCATCTCGTCGAGCTCACCGGAGAGCCGCTCGACCTGATCGAGGGCGGCCTCGGCCTCCCCGACGACCGCCGGATCGTCGTGCAACGACAGCTCGTCGAGACGCAATTGGATCGCGGTGAGCCGGCTGCGCAGCTGATGGGACACGTCGCCGACGATCTCGCCCTCGCGTTCGAGACGCAACGCGATCTCGGTGTTCGCGTCGCCGAGCGCTCGCGAGACCCGGTCGAGTTCGACGATCCCGTACGTCCGCCATTCCGAGCGGAAATCGCCGCGCGCCATCGCCGTGGCCCGATGGGCGAGGTCGATGACCGGGTCGGCGATTCGTCCCGCGGTGACCGCCGCGACGACGGTGCCCGCGGCCAGCGACGAGGCCACCACGATCGTGACGATGCCGACCGCGGCGAGCTGATCACCGCGGACGTCGTTGCGGGGGATCTCCAGGATCAGCGATCCGGCATCACCGAGGCCGATGGAGTCCGAGATCGTCGCACCGTCGATCTCGGCGCCCACGGCGCGCGTGGCCGAGTGCCCGTCGGGAGCCACATAGGTCAGGATCAGACGGCCCTGATCGGGGATCAGCGACCGCAGCGGCGGCGAATCCAGCAGTGCCGGATCGAGCGTCGCATCGCGCCCGTCATCGGTCCGGATGAGTTGATCCGAGATCGACTTGAGCCGGCTGTCGAGGGTCTGGTGGGCGCTGTCGGCGACCCACCACCACGCGATCACCGACAGCGGAATGCCCAGTGCGGCACCGACCGCCAACAACATGGCGATCATCGTGTACAGGATGCGACGGCGCATGGATCGATCGCGGGCTACGGATCGAAACGGAAACCGACACCACGCACGGTGACGATGTGGCGCGGGCGGTCGTGCCGGTCGTCGCCGATCTTGCGACGCAGCCAGGAGATGTGCATGTCGAGGGTCTTCGACGACCGCAGATCCGCCGAACCCCATACCTCCGTGAGGATCTCGTCGCGGCCGACGACCTGACCGGCTCGTTCCATCAGGAACCGAAGCAGATCGAACTCGCGGTTCGCCAACACCAGGTCGGTGCCGTTGAGCGTCGCCCGACGCGCCCGGGCATCCAACCGTAGATCGCCACCCTCGAGGACGACGTCGTCGGGAGTCTGGCTGCGGCGCAACAGTGCTCGCACCCTCGCGAGCAACTCGGCGAGCCGGAAGGGTTTGCCGACGTAGTCGTCGGCGCCGGCGTCGAGCCCCACCACGAAGTCCACCTCGTCGGTCCGGGCGGTCAACATCAGTACCGCGAGTTCGGGCTGTTCGACCCGTACCCGCCGGCACACCTCGAGTCCGTCGATCTCGGGCAGACCGAGATCGAGGATGAGTAGTTCGAACCGGCCGTCGGCGACCCGTTCGAGGGCCTGCGTTCCGGTGCCCACGACCTCGCAGCCGTATCCCTCGCGCGCCAGCGCCCGGGCCAACGGTTCGGCGATGGCCGCATCGTCCTCGGCCAACAACACATCGGTCATCGCCGTCGCCCCCATCTGCCATGTCCGGCCTCGTTGCCGTGGGTCGCGCCCGCATCGGCGGCGCCCACCCGATCGTCGTGATCGAAGCGTTCGTCGTCGGGATCCGGATCGTCGGTCACCTCGAGCACCTCGTGGTAGAGCAGCGCGTGCACACGCTCGACCTGGGGGATGTCGTCGAACGCCAACGGCTCGTCGGAGGCCGATTCGATGAGCAATGTCCCGGTGCGCAACAACCGGTCGATCGGCCCGTGCCGGAACTCGACGGTGTTGACCCGTCGGATCGGGATGTCGATCCCCGATCGTGTGAGGATGCCGTGCCGGAAGATCACCCGGCGGTCGGTCAGCACGAAATGCGTGGTCTTCCAGGAGATCAAGGGCCGCAGGAAGAACCAGATCGTCGCGGCCGCCCAGAGCACCGCCACGGCGACGTAGGCGATCAGGGCACCGGTCCCGGTCAACGACGACGCACTCACCAGCCCGGCGAGCAGGCCGCCGATCGCGGTCGCGAGGATGAACAACAGGAACGGACCGAGCAGACACTTCCAGTGCGGATGTCGGTGCAGGACGATCCGCTCACCGGGTGCGAGGTTCTCCCGCGGATATGCCATGGCAGCAAGCATAGGCCGAGCGGCTGTTGACCCGGCCCGCTCGCCGGCGCTCCCGGCGCCGCCTGTTGACCCGGCCCGCTCGACGCGGTCATGCTCGAGCCCTGTCCGATCTCGGTAGAATGACGCAGACCACAGCGACGAGAGGTTCAGGAGCTTTCATGACCTATCGCGATCCCCGGGATCCCCGCACCGCGAAGTACGAACCCGGATACGCGCCGGAGTCGCGTGCCTACAGCCAACAGGATCCGACGTACTACCAGGACCCGGGCCATGCGGGGCCGGGCTATCAGAACAGCGGCTATCAGGACCCCGGCTACGCGCAGCAGCCCCCGGGCCGGCCCGCGCGTCCGCGCCGCACCATCGGCCCCGACATCAACGTCGGGATGTTCGTCGGCGGCATCGTGATGACCGGCGTCGTCACCGGCCTGGCCGCCTGGCTGGTCGCCTGGATCATTCGGGCGATCGTCGAGCGGGTGAATGCCGCGGGCAAGTTCGGGGTGTGGAATCCGGTCGCGCAGGACGAGTTCTGGTTCGCGATCGTCGGCTTCCTCACCGCTCTGGCCGCCGGCGCCCTGTGGTACGTGCTGCAGGTCATCACGCCGTCGCCGGACCAGTTCTTCCGGTGGGTGGTCGGCCTGCTGATCGCCGCCGCGGTGATCATTCCGCTCGTGCTCTCGGCACAGTTCTCGGTGGGCCTGGGAACCGCGGTGATGCACCTGGTGATCGGGTTGCCGATCTTCTCGCTCGTACCGGCGATGGGCCACAAATCCCGTAGTACCCGCTGACTGCGTGTACGCCGGCGACGCAGCTCAGTCCGCGATGGGCCGCAGATGCACCACGTCGCCCGCCGCCGCGGTGAAGCGTTCTCCCCCATCGCGTTCGATCACGATGCGCCCGTTGTCGTCGACGTCGACGGCCTGACCGACGATCTCGGTGTCGCCGGGTAGCAGAAGCCGCACCCGACGCCCCAGGGTGTCGCAGCGCTGCCGGTAGGTCTCGGCGATCGCGTCGAGTCGGTCGGGCCACCCCTGCTCGTCCAGGGCGCGCAGGTACTCGATGGCCAGACCGGCCAGGTCGTCGGCGGCGAGTTCGCGTCCGGTTTCGATCCGCAGGCTGGTCGCCGTCGGAACGGGCAGGTCATCGGAGGTCAGGTTGGTGTTGAGTCCGGTGCCCACGACGACCACCCCACCGTCGGTGGAGGTCACATACTCGGCGAGGATGCCCGCGATCTTGCGGTCGTCGATCAGGACGTCGTTGGGCCACTTGAGCACCGGTCGCAGACCGCTGTGCCGCTCGATCGCGGTTGCGGTCGCGATCCCGGTCGTCAGCGACAGCCAGCCCAACTGTTCGGTGTGCGCACCCACCGGCACCACCGCCGAGATCGCGAGCTGAGCACCGGCGGGCGCCGACCAGGTCCGCGCCCGACGTCCGCGCCCGGCGGTCTGGTCGGTGGTGATGCGCACCGTGCCCACGAGATCGGACTCGTCGGCGCGCGCGGCGAGGTCGGCATTGGTCGAACCGGTCGAATCGACCACCTCGACCCGTCGCCAGATGGTGTGGGCGAGATCGGGGGTCCGGGCGTCGATGGCCGACTGCAGACCGTGCACGGGAGACGTCGCTGGAGTGTTCATGACCACTGAGCCTACGACTGAGACGCACATCACCGCAGGTAGCCGACCGATCGCTCGGAAACATGAGGAATCTCTCACATTGGGGCAGTTGACGGGGCGCGCCACGATCTGGCTAGCATCGACGTTCATGACCACTGCTTCGTCCGATTCCGGCGCCGCGCCAGACATTCACACGACGGCCGGAAAGCTCGCCGATCTGCGTCAGCGACTCTCCGAGACCCAGCATCCGGTCGGCGAGGCCGCGGTCGAGAAGATCCACTCGCGGGGCAAGCTCACCGCCCGCGAGCGCATCACCCATCTGCTCGACGACGGCTCGTTCGTCGAACTCGACGCACTCGCCCGCCACCGCAGCACCAACTTCGGGCTCGCCGAACGCCGACCGCTCGGCGACGGCGTGGTCACCGGTTACGGCACCATCGACGGCCGCGAGGTCTGCGTGTTCTCCCAGGACGTCACCGTTTTCGGCGGGAGCCTCGGCGAGGTGTACGGCGAGAAGATCGTCAAGGTGATGGATCTCGCGATCAAGACCGGTCGTCCGCTGATCGGCATCAACGAGGGCGCGGGCGCCCGCATCCAGGAGGGCGTGGTCTCACTCGGTCTCTACGGCGAGATCTTCCACCGCAACGTGCGTGCCTCGGGGGTCATCCCGCAGATCTCACTGATCATGGGCGCCGCGGCGGGCGGCCACGTGTACTCCCCGGCGCTGACCGACTTCGTGGTGATGGTCCACCAGACCAGCCAGATGTTCGTCACCGGCCCCGACGTCATCAAGACCGTCACCGGCGAGGACGTCACCATGGAGGATCTCGGTGGCGCCAACACCCACATGACGAAATCCGGTGTGGCCCACTACGTCGCCTCCGACGAGGAGGACGCGCTCGATTACGTCAAGGAGTTGCTGGGCTACCTGCCGAGCAACAACCGGGCCGACGCACCCCGACTGCCGGTCGCCGCGCCGGCCGCCGGGTCCATCGAGGACACCCTCACCGACGAGGACCTCGAACTCGACACGCTGATCCCGGATTCGCCGAATCAGCCCTACGACATGCACGAGGTCATCCGCCGCATCCTCGACGACGACGAGTTCCTCGAGGTCCAGGCCGAGCGCGCGACGAACATCATCATCGGTTTCGGACGCGTCGACGGACGCAGCGTCGGCATCGTGGCCAACCAGCCGACCCAGTTCGCCGGCTGCCTCGACATCAATGCCTCGGAGAAGGCCGCCCGGTTCGTGCGGACCTGCGACGCCTTCAACATCCCGATCGTCACCCTCGTCGACGTTCCGGGCTTCCTGCCCGGCACCGATCAGGAATACAACGGCATCATCCGCCGCGGCGCCAAACTGCTCTACGCCTACGGTGAGGCCACCGTCGGCAAGATCACGATCATCACCCGCAAGGCCTACGGCGGCGCCTACGACGTGATGGGGTCCAAGCACATGGGCGCTGACGTCAATCTCGCCTGGCCCACCGCGCAGATCGCCGTGATGGGTGCCTCCGGCGCCGTCGGCTTCGTCTATCGCGGCCGCCTCAAGGAGGCCGAGGCCAACGGCGAGGACGTCGACGCGTTGCGCCTCGAACTCCAGCAGGAATACGAGGACACCCTGGTGAACCCGTACGTCGCGGCCGAACGCGGCTACGTCGACGCGGTGATCCCGCCGAGCCACACCCGCGGTCAGATCGCCACCGCACTGCGCCTGCTCGAGCGCAAGATGGTCACCCTGCCGCCCAAGAAGCACGGGAACATCCCGCTGTGAGCGGCGCAGAGCAGACCGGAGCACAGAACGCGGGAGCCCCGGCGAAGCCGTTCCTCACCGTCGTGCGCGGCAACCCGACCGACGAGGACGTGGCCGCGTTGGTCGCCGTTCTCGCCGCCGCGGCCTCCGGCAGTGGCGGCGGGGAGCAGACCCCCGCGATCCGCGACGACTGGGGCAGCGCGATCGATCGGCTCCGCCCGCAGTGGGGTGGGCCGGGCAGCTTCACCAACTTGCGATACTGATCGGGTGAACCCCGCCGGTAGCACTCGTCGATTCGACGTCGTCCTCGGTTCGGCCTCTCCTGCCCGCCTGGCGGTCCTGACCCGCGCCGGAGTGCATCCGCGCGTGCTGGTCTCCGACGTCGACGAGGACGCCGTACTCGAGGACCTGGCCGGGGTACCGCCGACCGACGTCGTCGCACGTCTGGCGATGGCCAAGTCCGACGCGGTCGTCGCCACCCTGATCGCCGAACGCGGCGGCCCGGAATCGGCTGCGGCACAGGATGGTTCAATACCCGACACGGTGGTGCTGACCTGCGACTCGATGCTGCTGTTCCGAGGTGCGCTCACCGGCAAACCGCATACGCCCGACGTGGCGATCGACCAGTGGAAGCGGGTCCGCGGCCAATCCGCGCAGTTGCTCACCGGACACCACCTCGCCGTGGTGAGCGGACTCGACGTCGTCGCATCGGCGTCGGAAACCGCCTCGACCACCATCGATTTCGCCGATGTCGACGACGCGGAGATCGACTCCTATGTGGCCACCGGCGAGCCGCTGGAGGTCGCCGGTGGTTTCACCCTCGACGGCCTCGGCGGCTGGTTTGTCGACGCCATCGACGGCGATCCGTCCTCGGTGATCGGAATCGGACTGCCCATGGTGCGCCGACTGTTACGACGGGTCGGGATCGGCGTCGCGGAACTCTGGTGAGTACCGGCGACCGGCTCTCGCCGAGGCCTCAGCCGAACTCCTCCGGCCAGTACTCGGTCAGGCACCCGATCGGTTGTCCCTGACCGCCACCGTTGACCGACCGACCGAAGAACCCTCGCGAGATCGCCGCGATCCGCTGCGTCGAGGTGCCGTGACCCTGTCCCGGTTCCGGATCGCCGATCTTCTGGATCAGGGTCACCGCCTGCACGATGTCGGTGACCGACAGCTCATCTCGCCGCAGTACCGTCGCCGCCCAGTTCCCGGCGAGACAGTCGGCGATGAGTTCGGAGTTCTCCCCCCGCGGCCCCCGCGAGTCCGGCAGGTGACCGGCGCGAACGATCCGATCGACGACCGTATGTCCGTACTCGTGTGCGACCACCGTCGCCGCGGTGAACTCACCCTGGAACCCACCGATCGAATCCAGCGGCCCCTGAACCAGGAACGTGCCGGTCCAGATCCCGACGAACGCCTCGACGGGCAGGATCACCGATCCCTCGACCCGCGTTCCGCCACCGTCACGGGCCTTGTCCACACCACAGAAGAATGCGTTGGGCGTATCGGAGGTCACGACGATCGCGCCGTCGGCGTCCTCGCAGCCGGACCGGTAGGTGTCACCGGCCTCGACCAGCACGCGCCCCGGTGCGGGGTCACCCCACCCGAGTTCGCGGAACCACGGTGTCCACGTGCTGTCGAGATCGTCGAGGACCGAGGTCAGGTAGCCGGAGACCTTCTGTGGCGCGTTGTCGCGGGTGATGGCACCGGTCATCAGCTCAGCCGTGGGCACCGGCAGACCCGGACACCGGCTCGGCGTGCAGCGCCCGGGGACGGCTCCGCTCGCCGACGGGGTACTCGCCGGCGACGAGGCCGTGGGACTGCCGGACCTCGACGACTCCGGGGTCGAGGTCGTCGTGCCCCGCGGACCCCGGTCCCCCGAGCAGGAAGCGAAGGCGACGATCGACGCGGCGACGAGCAACACGGTCACGATGGCGCGCAGCCGGCTCCGTGACACCCCAGGGCGGATCATGGCGACGAACGTAGCAATTCCGGCGTGGGACGCCACGTTCTTGTCACCAGACGAATGACACCCGGCTTGTGCGCACGCGTGTCGTCGCCACTGGGTAGGCTCTCCACGGAGACCGCGCAGGCCTCCGGGATGTGTCTGGTGTGGACACGCCCTGATCAGCCACCACCCTGGGAGGGGTTCTTCAGTTGAGCGTCGAGACCGACCCGAATCCCAAGTTCGCCGGCTACGCCCACCCCGAACGGCTCGTCAGCACGCAGTGGCTGTCGGCCCACCTGGGTACCAAGGGGCTCAAGATCATCGAGAGCGACGAGGACGTCCTGCTCTACGACATCGGCCACATCCCCACCGCGCAGAAGGTCGACTGGCACCTGCATCTCAACGATCCGGTGACCCGCGACTACATCAACGGCGAGCAGTTCGCAGAATTGATGCGCAGCAAGGGAATCGAACGCGATGACACGATCGTCATATACGGCGACAAGAGCAACTGGTGGGCCGCCTACGCGCTGTGGGTGTTCACCCTGTTCGGCCATGAGGACGTGCGGTTGCTCGACGGCGGCCGCGACGCGTGGATGTCGGAGGACCGCGACACCTCCTTCGATGTCCCGGAGTACCCGCGGTCGGACTATCCGGTCGTCGAGCGTGACGACACCCGCATCCGTGCCTTCGCCGACCAGGTGCGCGCGGCGCTGGGCACCGAGCCGCTCATCGACGTGCGGTCGCCGCAGGAGTACACCGGCGAGCGCACCCACATGCCCGACTATCCCGAAGAAGGGGCATTGCGCGGCGGTCACATCCCCACCGCGCGCTCCATTCCGTGGGCCAAGGCCGCCGCTTCGGACGGGCGGTTCCGCAGTCGCGCCGAACTCGACGAGATCTACGGCGGGCTCGACCCGCACACCCCGACGATCGCCTACTGCCGCATCGGCGAGCGCTCCAGCCACACCTGGTTCGTGCTGACCCATCTGCTCGGTTTCGATCACGTCCGCAATTACGACGGCTCGTGGACCGAGTGGGGCAACGCGGTGCGGGTCCCGATCTCTGTCGGCGAGGAACCCGGCGACCCGCCGGCGAGCGCATGACGACTCCCGGCGAGCGGCCCGAACTGTCATGAGCGTGCCCGCGTCCCTCGCCGAGATCGTCGATGACTTTGCCGCACTGGGTGATTCGGACAAAGTCACCTTGCTCCTGGAGTTCGCGGGAGAGTTGCCGGAGCTGCCTGCCGAACTGACGACCGAGGCGATGGAACCGGTACCGGAGTGCCAATCCCCGGTCTTCCTGTCGGTCGATGCCCACGATCCCGACGCCGTCCGACTGTATTTCAGTGCACCCCGCGAGGCGCCGACGACGCGCGGTTTCGCCTCGATCCTGCATCAGGGGCTCGACGGCGAGTCGGCGCAGACGATCCTCGACGTCCCGGGCGACTTCTACTACGACCTCGGCCTCGGTAAAGCGGTGAGTCCGTTGCGATTACGCGGCATGGCCGGAATGCTCGGACGTATCAAGGCCCAGGTCCGCCGCCAGACCGGAACGGGGCCGCAAGCCCGGGCCGGGCCGACGGGATGAAGTTCATCCAAATCCTCGAGGAGCCGATCGAACCAGGTGGCCTCGTGGAGTGGACCCCCTATGTGCCCGGCGGCCTGGGCAGTTGGAGTCGCGACCCACGGCTGACCTCGCACAATCACGAGCAACACCTGCGGGGGGCCTTCGAGTATCGCGTCCGCACCCGGCGGGAGGGCGGGCGTGAGTCGTGGCTGGGCCTGCAGATCCACTTCGACGAGCCCCTGTCGATTCCGGCCTTGCGAACGGCGTTGCGGCGCTGGATCGATCGTCATGAGGTGCTGCGTAGCCACGTGGTCATCAAGCACGACGGGCTGGCCCGCCTGTCGACGCCGCCGGGCACCGTCCAACTCAAGATGGGCCGCATCGGGTGGTACAACGAGTCCGGGCCACTCGTCGAACAGATCGCGGGCTCCTTCGACCGCGCCACCGCGCCACTGCACTGGCCGGCGTACATGTTCGCCACCGTCGGACGGGAGTCCTCGTTCACGCTGCTGTTCGCCGCCGACCATTCGCTCGTCGACGGCTATTCGCTGATCATGGCCCAGCACGAGTTGACCGCGTTCTACCGCTCGGCGCGCGATCACACCGAACTCGCGCTGCCCGAGGTCGGCAGTTACGTCGATTTCAGTGCCGCCGAGCGGCGACAGGCAGATCAGACCGGGGCCGATCATCCGGCGGTGGCCACCTGGCACGGCTTTCTCCAGGCCGGGCCCGGCGACATGCCGCGGGCGCTGCGCATGACCCCGTCGCCCACCCCAGAACCCGGGGAGACGGATGACCAGTCCCCGCTGCTTCCCCAGGAGTCGGTGTCGGGCGTGATCGCCGACGACGCCACCGCCAACAAGTTCACCGCGGTGTGTTCGGAGGCGGGCGGTTCGCTGACCGCAGGGGTGCTGGCGGCCTTCGCGATGGTCCATCACAGCCTGACCGACGATCCCGAGTTCCGGTGCGTCCTGCCGCGACACACCCGCGACGAGGCCCGCTGGCTGACCTCGCTGGGCTGGTATGTCGCGGTCGCCCCCTTCTGGCTCGACATGACGGGCTCACCGACCTTCGATCAGACCGTCGCCCGCGCGACCACCGAGCTCAAGCGCTCGCGGCAGGGCGCGTCGCTGCCCTTCCTTCGGGTGGCCGATCTGATCGGCTACCGTGGCGAACCGCGCTTCGTGATCTCCTTCATCGACACCCGGTACGCGCCGGGTGCCGCCGAGGCCGACGCGGGCCGGGCCACGGTGCTGCGCAGCCATTCCTACTCCGCGGAGGAAGTCCTCATCTGGATCAACCGGACGCCGTCGGGATTGCGGTATTCGGCCCGCTTCCCGGCCGATCCGGCCGATCCGGAACCGGCCGGGCCCGACGACACTCGATTCGACGGCGCCCATTCCGACCGGGACCCCCTCGACCGCAACGGGCCGGTGCCCGAGTTGCTCCGCGGTTTCGCCGGTATCGTGCACGCTCTTGCCGAAGAGAGCACATTCAACGCGCGGATGTGACAACCACCTCCACCGAACGATTGCTCGGTGCGTTAGTGTGAAGCCCGGAGCACGCCCCCTAACCTCCAGGGGGTGCGCGATGTCGCCCGCGGAACCACCGTCGCGAGCGGCAGTTCAATCCCACGGCGCCGCACACGGTCGCCGACGAACACCGTGTGTGCCGCTCCCCGGGGGCGCGGTGCACCTCGATGTATGGCCCAGGAGAACAACAGTGCCCACTATCAGCAAGGTCCTCATCGCCAATCGTGGCGAGATCGCGGTACGTGTCATTCGCGCAGCCCGTGACGCCGGCATCCCCAGTGTCGCCGTCTACGCCGAGCCCGACGCCGACGCGCTGTTCGTGAAGCTCGCCGATGAGGCCTTCGCCCTCGGTGGACAGACCTCCGCCGAGTCCTATCTGGTGTTCGACAAGATCCTCGACGCGGCCGCCAAGTCCGGCGCCAACGCCGTGCACCCCGGCTACGGCTTCCTCTCGGAGAACGCCGACTTCGCCCAGGCCGTCCTCGACGCCGGGCTGATCTGGATCGGCCCGTCGCCGCAGTCCATCCGCGATCTGGGCGACAAGGTCACCGCCCGCCACATCGCACTGAAGGCCGACGCGCCGATGGCACCGGGCACCAAGGACCCGGTCAAGGACGCCGACGAGGTCGTCGCCTTCGCGCAGGAGCACGGTGTGCCGGTCGCGATCAAAGCCGCCTTCGGCGGTGGCGGTCGCGGCATGAAGGTCGCCTACACCATCGAGGAGATCCCGCACCTGTTCGAGTCGGCGACCCGCGAGGCCGTCGCCGCCTTCGGCCGTGGCGAGTGCTTCGTGGAGCGTTACCTCGACAAGGCCCGCCACGTCGAGGCGCAGGTCATTGCCGACACCCATGGCAACGTCGTGGTCGCCGGTACGCGCGACTGCTCGTTGCAGCGCCGCTTCCAGAAGCTGGTCGAGGAGGCCCCCGCGCCGTTCCTGACCGACGAGCAGCGCGCCAAGATCCACGAATCGGCCAAGGCGATCTGCCGCGAGGCCGGCTACTACGGCGCGGGCACCGTGGAGTTCCTCGTCGGCGCCGACGGCCTCGTCTCCTTCCTCGAGGTCAACACCCGACTGCAGGTCGAGCACCCGGTTACCGAGGAGACCGCGGGGATCGATCTCGTGCGTCAGCAGTTCCGCATCGCCAACGGCGAGAAGCTGGAGTTCTCCGAGGACCCCACGCCGCGTGGACACGCCTTCGAGTTCCGGATCAATGGCGAGGATCCGGGCCGCAAGTTCCTGCCCGCACCCGGGCCGATCACCAAGTACCGTGAGCCCTCGGGCCCGGGCGTCCGCGTCGATTCCGGCGTCGTCGAGGGTGACGTGATCGGCGGCCAGTTCGACTCGATGCTCGCCAAGCTGATCGTCGTCGGCGAGAATCGCGAGCAGGCGCTCGAGCGTGCTCGCCGTGCACTCGCCGAATACGAGGTCGAGGGTCTGGCCACGGTGCTGCCGTTCCACCGGCACATCGTGAGCAATCCGGCGTTCATCGGGCACACCGACGACAACGGCGTGGAGACCTTCGATGTCTACACCAAGTGGATCGAAACCGATTGGGAGAACCCGATCGAGCCGTACACCGGTGGCGAGCCGATCGAGGACGACGAGGCCACTCCCCGCCAGAAGGTGGTCGTCGAGGTCGGCGGACGCCGTGTCGAGGTCGCGCTGCCCGGCGATCTGGCCCTCGGCGGCGGTGGTGGTTCGGCCAACGGCGTCATCCGCCGTAAGCCCAAGGCCCGCTCGCGCAAGAAGGGCGGCGGCGCCGCCGTCTCCGGTGACGCCGTGGCCGCGCCGATGCAGGGCACCGTGGTCAAGGTCGCCGTCGAGGAAGGTCAGACGGTCGCCGCGGGCGAACTCGTCGTCGTTCTCGAGGCGATGAAGATGGAGAACCCGGTCACCGCCCACAAGGACGGCGTGGTGACCGGTTTGAGCATCGAGCCGGGTGCCGCCGTCACCCAGGGCACCGTGCTGCTCGAACTGAAGTAGTCACCTCCTCCGAATGGAACCCGTCGAGATCAACGCCGGGGCGTGGTATCTGCGTGGGCTTCGTGCCGACGAGCGGATCACCGACGTCCCGGCGTTGTCCGATCTGGGGATCGCCGATCCCGCGGCCTATGTCGCCGCCACCGATGCCGCGTGGCGCGACGACACCGGTTTCGTGTGGGCGGTATGCGAACCGACCACCGGTGAACTCCTGGCCGTCATCGGCGTCCTCCCGACGGCGGGGTCGGCGTCGATCGTCGGCCGCTGCCGCACCGGTCATCGTGCGGTGTTGGGTGCCGCAGTCGGGCCGGTTGCCCGATTCGCGCGCGGCGCACTGGATCTCGTCGTCGATGATCTCGCCTCCGACGACGATCCGGTCGCCGACGGGGTGATCACCGACGCCATTCCGACCCCCTGAGCCCGCTACGGTTCGTCCCGGTCGACGCCGGAGGCCAGATCACCGCATTCGACCGATTCCACGATCTCGGGATGCGCGCGGAGATAGCGTGCGGCACCGACGTCCCCGTCGAGCGAGGCGAGGACGCCGTCGAGGTGACCGGCGTCGAGATGGACCGGGTGGCCCGGCCGGCCGTGGTAGACCGCGCGCACGATCTTCCCCGGTGCGCCCGCCGCGGTTTTCACGATCCGGGAAACCACTGCCGCGGTGACATCGGGCATGTCAACAACATGTAAAACCACACCGCCCGAATCCTCGCGAACCACCGGCGCGCACAGCACCGCGCGCACGCTTGCCGACAGACCGACGACCCAATCCTCGACGACAATCGCCTTCGCCCCACTCGGCGGCGTGACGATCGCCGCACCCATCGCGACGACCACCTCCCGGCACCCTCCCGCGCTCAGTGCATGCACAGCGTTGTCGAGCCAAAGACCTTGTTCGGCAAGTATTTTCGGCTTTCCGTACCGCCGGCCGGATCCGGCGGCGAGCACCGCTCCCACCACCATCGCATCCACCTCCGCCACTCGGCTCCATACACCCGCCCACCGCTGTCGTCGGCCGGGCGAACCAACGAGGTCCCGGTGTCGGCCATGCCCGATTTACCCCGCCGCAATATACGATCTCGCGGTCGCCGAATCGGTTGTGGGGGTCCACTATTTACCTGCCGGTGGGCCGGACGTGCGCTACGCCGTCGGCTCACCGGCAGCCATGATCTCACCGTCACGAGGAGTATGTCGATGGCCACGGATTCGGCTCCGGCCGCCGCCCCCCAGGGACGCCGCAAGCGCGTCCATCCGGTCGATCAGGTACCACCGTTCGGCAAACTCGTCACCCTCGGGTTCCAGCACGTGGTCGCCTTCTACGCCGGTGCCGTCCTCGTCCCGCTGCTGATCGCGAACGCCATCGGGCTCGACGATCAGGCGCTCACCATGCTCATCACCGCCGACCTGTTCACCTGCGGCATCGCCTCGCTGCTGCAGGCGGTCGGCATCTGGAAGATCGGTGTTCGGCTCCCGCTGCTGCAGGGCATCACCTTCGCGACGCTCGCCCCGGTCATCAAGATCGCCAACGATCACGGTGGTGGTCGGGTCGGCCTGCTGACGGTGTACGGCGCGGTGATCTCGGCCGGCGTGTTCACCTTCCTGATCGCACCGTTCTTCGCCAAGCTGATCCGCTTCTTCCCGCCGGTGGTCACCGGCACCGTCATCACGATCATCGGCATCAGCCTGATCCCGGTCGGTGCGGGCGATGCGGTGACCGACCCCAACAGCGCGACCGGCGCACACGATGCGGGCAACGGCCGGTGGGTCGTCTACTGCATCTGCACCATCGTCCTGATCGTGCTGATGCAGCGATTCTTCCGTGGCTTCTGGGCGACCATTTCGATCCTGCTCGGCCTCGGCGTGATGACCTTCGTCGCATGGTGTTTCGGCGACGCCCACTTCGACCGGGTCGCCGAGGCGAGCTGGGTCGGCTTCACCCCGCCGTTCGCCTTCGGATGGCCCCGATTCGATCTCATCGCGATCGTGTCGCTGATCGTGGTGCTCATGGTGACCGCGGTGGAATCGACGGGCTCGGTCTTCGCGACCGGCGAGATCGTCGGCAAACGCATCCGCAAGGAGGACATCGCCGCCACCGTCCGCGCCGACGGCATCGCCACCATCATCGGCGGCAGCTTCAACTCGTTCCCGTACACGGCGTTCTCCGAGAATGTCGGCCTGGTCCGGATGACCGGGGTCAAGAGCCGGTTCGTCGTCGCCTGCGCCGGCGGCATCATGATCATCCTGGGCGTTCTGCCCAAGACCGCGAACATCGTCGGGTCGATTCCCTCCCCGGTTCTCGGCGGCGCCGCACTCATCATGTTCGCGACGGTCGCCATCGTCGGCATCCAGACGCTGACGACCGTCGACTTCACCGACCACCGCAACCTGTCGATCGCCGCGACCTCCATCGCCGTGGCCCTCTACGTCCAGTTCTCGCAGTCGTCGGCCCCGACGACCATCCTGGACAAGGGCGCGGAGGTGAAGGTCCCGGAACTGCCCGGCGTCGACATCGCCGTGCCGGGCATCCTGCAGATCCCCTTCTCCACCGGCATCACCATGGGCGCGATCACCGCCATCCTGATGAACATCCTGTTCTTCCACATCGGCAGCAAGGGACCGGCCGTCGCCGGAGGCGGTTCGATCACGCTCGACGAGGTGAACACCATGAGCAAGGAGAAGTTCCGCGAGACCTTCGGCGAGGTTGTGCAGGGCGTCGACTGGGTTCTCGACAGAGCTTGGGAGCAGCGGCCTTTCGACGACGTACACGATCTGCGCAGCGCCTTCCAGGAGGCGATGCTGACCGGCAGCGACACCCAGCAGCTCGACCTCATCCAGGCCTTCCCCGACCTCGGCGCCGAGGACGAGGAGACCGGCGAGCTGATCGCGGTCGACCACAAGGGTCTGTCGCACCTCGAGGAGACCGAGCACGAGAACGTCGTGAATCTCGCTGCCGCCTATCGGGAGCACTTCGGGTTCCCGTTGGTGATCTGTGCCCGCGAGACCGAGCGTTACGACCGCGTGCTGCGCAACGGCTGGTCCCGCATGGACAACTCGGAGACCTCCGAGAAGTCGTTCGCGCTCATCGAGATCGCCAAGATCGTCAACTATCGCTTCGACGATCTGGTTGCCGATGCCAACCCGCTGACGTCGGTGCGATTCGGCCGTCAGCCCGAACTCTCCTAGGCTGATCGGCGTGCGACGAGTCGACTGGCGCGGGTTGCCCAGTTTCAACGAGCTGACCGAACGGCAGGCCATCGGCACGCTCTACGAGTGTTGTAGTTCGTCGATCTGGGCGCTGCGTGTGGCCAAGGCCCGACCGTTCTCCGACGACGAGGCACTGCTCTCCTATGCCGACCTCATCCTGGCCGAGCTCACCGACGCCGACCTCGACGAGGCCCTGGCCGGTCATCCCCGCATCGGCGACCGCCCGGACAACGCGTCCTCCACGCGTGAGCAGTCCGGGGTGACCGGCGCCGATCCGGCGGTGTTGGCCGAACTCAAGGAGCTCAACAAGGCCTACGACGAGAAGTTCGGGCACGTGTACCTTGTCTTCGCCAATGGGCGGCCCGCGGCGGAGTTGCTGGCCATCCTCAAGGAGCGGATGCGCAACGACCCGGCGACCGAGCGGCGAGTGCTGCGGATGGAGTTGGCCAAGATCAACCGAAGTCGACTGCAGCGCATGCTCACCCCGGCGATCGAGTATGTTGACGACTGAGCAGCGCAGTCGATCCACGAGGAGCGAACCACCGAGATGACCGGTCTGTCCACCCATGTCCTCGACGCGGTCTCCGGTGCACCCGCGGTGGGCGTCGGGGTCTCCCTGCAGGATGCCGCGGGCGGCGAAGTCGCCTCCGGCGTCACCGATTCCGACGGTCGCATCGCGCAGGTGAACACCGACCCGCTCGTGCCCGGCATCTACCATCTGGTGTTCGACACCGGAGAATGGTTCGCCGACAACGACATCCGGGGTTTCTACCCAGAGGTCGACATCTGCTTCACCGTCGACGATCCCGAACGGCATCACCACGTCCCGCTGCTGCTGAGCCCGTACTCGTACTCCACCTATCGCGGTAGCTGACCGGGCGCGCACACCGATATTCGGGGGCATCCTCTATGCTCGGCGGTGCAGTTGGTTCGCCGCCCCGTCCGTCGTGGCCTCCGATGTCATGAAGGCCCCGCGTCTGGGTCCGGCGTCGTAAGAGGGAATCCGGTGCGAATCCGGAACTGTCCCGCAGCGGTATGTCGGAACGACCGCCGTCATCGAGCACTGGACGCACGCGTCCGGGAAGCGACGGCCACTAGGACCGCGACCTGATGGTCGCCCGCCGACGAGTCCGAAGACCTGCCTGCTGTACCGGCCGCGCCGCGGCCGGTGGCTCGTCGCCTCGTGGAATGGGCGCAGGTCGAAGCGAGTGCCAGGTGATGCGCGGATGCCGTGCACGTTCTCTCCGGCGTCCCTTCGGCACGCCCTGCAACGGCGACGGACCGTCGGAAACCATTGCAGGAGTGCACCACCCATGTCCCAACGGACGACCCCGTTTTCCGCCACCGTGCTCGGCACACCACGCATCGGGCCACACCGTGAGCTCAAGCGCGCGATCGAGAGCTACTGGGCCGGGCGCATCGACGCCGCCGGCCTCGAGACCGTGGCCGCCGGGCTGCGGCGCGACACCATCGCGGCGCTCACGGCGGCCGGCCTCGACTCGATTCCGGTCAACACCTTCTCCTACTACGATCAGATGCTCGACACCGCCGTGCTGCTCGGCGCCCTGCCCGAGCGGGTCGCACACATCACCGATCCCCTCGACCGCTACTTCGCGGCGGCCCGCGGCACCGCCGACGTCACACCGCTGGAGATGACCAAGTGGTTCGACACCAACTACCACTACCTCGTGCCCGAGATCGGTGACGCCACCGCCTTCTCCCTGCACCCGGAGAAGGTTCTCGCCGAGGTGGCCGAGGCGCAGGCCGCCGGCGTGACCGCACGCCCGGTCGTCATCGGGCCGATCACCTTCCTCGCGTTGTCGAAATCCGCCCACGACACCGCAGGCGAGGGCTCTCCGCTCGATCGCGCCAACGAGCTGCTGCCGCTGTATCTCGACCTGCTGGCCCGTCTTGCCGCGGCCGAGGTCGAGTGGGTACAGATCGACGAACCGATCCTGGTCACCGATGCCGCAGAACGCCTCCCCGCGCTGGCCGGATCGGTGTACTCGACCCTCGCGCAAGCGAACTCACGACCGGCACTCTGCGTCGCCACGTACTTCGGCGACGCCCGCGACAGCGTGCGCGCCCTCGCGCGCACCGGTATCGAGGCGGTGGCCGTCGATCTGATCGAGGGCTCCGTCGATACGGTGGCCGACGTTCCCGAACTGGCCGACATGCACGTCGTCGCCGGCGTGGTCAACGGGCGCAACATCTGGCGAACCGATCTCGAGAAAGCGCTGGCCACCCTGGGCACCCTGCTCGGGTCGGCGGGGTCGTTGGCGGTGTCCACCTCGTGCTCGACGCTGCACGTGCCGTATTCCGTCGAACCCGAAACCGAACTCGACGACAACCTGCGCGGTTGGCTGGCCTTTGCGGCCGAGAAGTACCGCGAGGTCGCGATCCTGTCGGGGGCGTTGCGCCACGGTCGGCCGTCTCAGGCCGACGCGTTCGATGCCGCTGCCGCCGCATTGGCCACCCGCGAATCCGATCCGCGCGTGCACGATCCGGCGGTGCGTGAGCGTCTGGCCGCCCTCACCGACGCCGAACGCACGCGCGGCGATGCCTCGGCCCGCGCGGCTGCGCAGACCGAGCGGCTGAATCTCCCGCCGTTGCCCACCACGACGATCGGCTCCTACCCGCAGACCTCGGCGATCCGACTGGCGCGCGCCGCGCTGCGCTCCGGTGCGATCGACGACACCGAGTACATCCGTCGGATGCAGGCGGAGATCGCCGATGTGGTTGCGCTGCAAGAGGAGATCGGGCTCGATGTGCTCGTCCACGGCGAACCCGAACGCAACGACATGGTGCAGTATTTCGCCGAGCAGCTCGACGGCTTCTTCGCCACCGCCCACGCCTGGGTGCAGTCCTACGGGACTCGGTGCGTGCGTCCGCCGATCCTGTTCGGCGACGTGTCCCGCCCGGCGCCGATGACCGTCGACTGGATCGCCTACGCCCAATCGCTGACCGGCAAGCCGGTCAAGGGCATGCTCACCGGGCCCGTCACGATCCTCGCGTGGTCATTCGTGCGTGACGATCAACCCCTGTCCGACTCGGCCGACCAGATCGCCCTCGCGATCCGGGACGAGACGATCGATCTCGAGCGGATCGGTATCGGCATCATCCAGGTCGACGAGCCGGCCCTGCGTGAGCTGCTCCCACTGCGCGACGCCGACAAACCCGCGTACCTCGATTGGGCGGTGCGGGCATTCCGCCTGGCCACCTCGGGCGTCGACGACGCCACGCAGGTCCACACCCATCTGTGCTACTCGGAGTTCGGCGAGGTCATCGGTGCGATCGCCGAGCTCGACGCCGACGTCACCTCGATCGAGGCGGCACGGTCGAGCATGGAGGTCCTCGACGACCTCAACGCCATCGGATTCGCCAACGGCGTCGGGCCGGGTGTGTACGACATCCACTCACCGCGTGTCCCCGACGTCACCGAGATCGAATCGTCGTTGCGCGCGGCGCTCGATGCCGTCGGGCCGCAGCGCCTGTGGGTGAATCCGGACTGCGGTCTGAAGACTCGCGGCACCACCGAGGTGACCGCGGCGCTGACGAATCTGGTCTCTGCGGCCAAAGCGGCACGCGCACTGGCCAACTGAGCCGGACAGTCAGCTGAGCCGATTGCGGAGGCCGGTCGGGAGGACCCGGGTGTGCGACCCCGGGTTCGCTCCGTGGTCGGTCGGCAGATCTCGCACCGACCAGTGTGAGGTCGCTTGTCGGCCGTCGAGGAGTCCCGCGGCGGCGAGTGCGATCGATCCCGTGCAGACGCTGGTCACGTACTGCGCGGAACGCCCGAGGTTAGGAGGAGAGCTCTTTGCGAAGAATGGCGGCGCCCTGGGCGAGCGCGACCATCTTCTGCCGTGCGACACCACGTGCGAGCGGTGCCATGCCGCAGTTCCCGCTGGCGTAGAGCTTGTCCTTGTCGACGAAGGGGAGTGCTTTGCGCAGTGTCGCTGCCACTTCCGCCGGCGTCTCGATGGTGTCGCTGGCCACGTCGATCGCTCCCAGCATGACCGTCTTACCACGGAGTAGTTCGATCACCTCGACAGGAACCCGCGAGTTGTGGCTCTCCAGGGACACGATGTCGATCGATGATTGTTGCAATAGTGGGAACGACTCTTCGTACTGGCGCCATTCGGGCCCCAGCGTTGCCTTCCAGTCGGTGTTGGCCTTGATGCCGTAGCCGTAACAGATGTGGACGGCGGTTCGGCAGCTCAGTCCTTCGGTGGCCCGCTCGAGTGCCGCGATACCCCAGTCCTTGAGTTCGTCGAAGAACACGTTGAATGCGGGCTCGTCGATCTGGATGATGTCGACGCCGGCCGCCTGCAAGTCCTTTGCTTCTTGGTTCAGGATGGTTGCGAACTCCCACGCGAGCTGCTCGCGGCTCCGGTAGTGGTCGTCGTAGAGGGTGTCGATCATTGTCATCGGGCCGGGGAGGGCCCATTTGATCGGCTGATCGGTTTCGACCCGAAGACGCTTCGCATCCTCTGCGAAGACCGACTCTTCGCGACTCACCGCGCCGACAACCGTCGGGACGCTCGCGTCATAGCGGTCACGAATGCGCACGGTTTCACGGCGGTCGAAATCGACGCCACTGAGGTGCTCGATGAACGTGGTCACGAAGTGCTGACGTGTCTGTTCACCATCGCTGATGATGTCGAGCCCGGCTCGACTCTGATCGTGTGCCGCGAGTGTCTGGGCGTCGAGCTTCCCCTGCCGCAGTTCGTCGTCGTGTAACTTCCACGGGGACCAGAGCTTCTCCGGCTCGGAGAGCCACGCGGGTTTGGGCAGGCTGCCGACGATCGTGGCGGGCAGGAGTGCATTCATCTCGGATACCTCAGTTCTCGCGCCGATCAGGCCGATTGCTTTGTCGCCCAACGCGCAAGGACATCGCCGTACGGTTTCATGAGCCTCACCTCGGTAAATTTTCCCTGGGTGGCCGCGAGCTGGGTGCGTTCGACCCGGTCGTAAGTCACCTGCGGGAGTGAGTAGTTGCCGTAGTCGAGACTCGGCCGGTACACCTGTGCCGCCGCTGTGTTCGCGCTGTAGATCTCGGGACGGTAGATCTTCTGGAACGTCTCCATCGTCGCGACCGTTCCCGCAAGCGCGATGAACGAGTAGTCGTTGAGTAGGTCGCCGCGGTGGTAGAAGGCCAGCGGGGCAACGGAACCCGGAGGCATGAAGTAGCGGACCGTGAGCCCCATCTTGCCAAAGTACTCATCGGTGAGCGACAGCGCGTCCGACACATACTCCACCCCCAGAAT
Source organism: Gordonia sp. N1V (assembly GCF_029269935.1). Lineage (NCBI taxonomy): Bacteria > Bacillati > Actinomycetota > Actinomycetes > Mycobacteriales > Gordoniaceae > Gordonia > Gordonia sp. N1V. The sequence continues at coordinate 38,888 of NZ_JARJDD010000026.1, read as the reverse complement.
CGGGTGGTGGTTCGTGAGGCGGGTGTAGGTCCGCGACGTCGAGACGCTGATGCAGATGACCGGCGGCTGAGAGAACCGTTGGCGGTACTCGTCCGATTCGAGGAAGCGCTGAAAGACCTGCCCGTGCAGATCGCCGAAGTCGCTGGGGACACCCGTCGCCTGGTGTCCGGGGAGCCGAACGCTGAAGTCGTAGTCGCGAATGTAGGAGGAGAAGTTGTTTCCGACGATGCCCTTGGTACGGGTCCCCGTGGCGGTCTCGACGATGTCCACGTCGAGCACCTCGATCACCGGAAATGCGGCGTCGTCCCCTACCGAGGCGAGATGTAGGTCCACCGAGACGATGTCGAGTTCGAGTTCGTAGCGGTCACCGCGCGGATTGTCCCAGTGGAGCAGTTCATTGACCCGGGTGTTCATCATCGTCACGGCGTTGCGAAGATTCTGCTCACGGTCGTCGCCGCGTGCGAGATTCGCGAAGTTCGTCGTTCCACGTGAGCTGCTCGACGGGGTGTAGCCCTCGTCGAAGCGCGTCGTACCGATGCTGAAGACACATTCGTTTGTCATGGTGATCAGATGCCCCATTCACTTGCACCGCGCTCAACGACGGTCGCCATCGCATGATTCACTGCCTGAGTTACGCAGCACTTCGATCTGACTTCCCATGGTCGAGGGCCCATCGGCGCGACCGATGGCACTCGGGAGCCGGTGGCCCGAAGCGGCGTTGACAGCAGTGTATGCAGGCGCGTCTCCATAGCCTAATTACACTTCACGATACCTGGGGATAGGAATCAGCTATGCCAGCAGATCGACTCCGAAACTCGAGACCACATCGCGCATCTCCGCCACGAATCGCTCGGCCTGGGCGGTCAACGAGACCGAGGCATGTCCGATCCAGCCGATCTCGATGCGCTCGTCCACCTCGAGCGGAACAGCGACTATCGACGGATCCAGATCGTCGGAGATGATGCCGGTCGAGATGGTGTACCCGCCGAGACCGATCATCAGGTTGAAGATGGTTGCTCGGTCGCTCACTCGGATGTCTTGCTTGGATGAACGCGTGGAGAGGATCTCTTCGGCGAGATAGAACGAGTTGTTCCCGCCCTGGTCGAACGTGAGCCGCGGGAGGTCGTCGAGATCCTTCAGCGTGACACTCTTCTTGCCTGCGAGGTGGTTCGTGCGGGCGATGAAAATGTGCGGTGTCGTGAAGAACAGCGGCGTAAAGGTCAGCCCCGCTTCGCGGAGCAGCTTGTTGATCACGTTTGCATTGAAACCGTTGCGATAGAGCACGCCGACTTCACTTCGCAGAGTGCGGACATCTTCGATGATGTCCCAAGTCCGGGTCTCGCGAAGACTGAACGCGTATTCGGCAGCCTCAGAGGCTTTCACCATACGAGCAAAGGCGTCGACGACGAAGGAGTAGTGCTGAGTGGAAACGGCGAGGAGTCGGCGCGAGGGGCCGCGCCCGAGGTACCGCTGTTCCAGTAGTTCCGCTTGCTCGACGACCTGGCGCGCGTAGCCGAGGAACTCCGCCCCGTCGTCGGTGAGGGTGACTCCCCGGTTCGAGCGGACGAACAGTGAACGTTCGAGCCGGCTTTCGAGGTCCTTGAGCGCGGCGGACATGGTCGGTTGAGCCACATAGAGCATGTCCGCCGCGGCACTGATCGATCCCTCCGCTGCCACCTCCACGAAGTAGCGCAACTGCTGCAGCGTGATTCCACGCAGCGCTCCTGCGGCGTGCCGTGCCATACCAGAAGACTAACGAACCGCCGTGGAGATCCGAAGTCCACACGGTCTCCACCAGACCCAGGACGGTTCACTTCGGCGCCTCAATTCCTCATCTGGTCAGCAGCCCACTCGCCTTCTACGCGCGCACGTCGACCGATGGTGACCGACCGAGGGCCCGAGGCGTCCACCCACACCGGGCGGCTGTCGCGTGTCCTGCAACCTGTACTCGCCACGCTCGCAGCACAATTGGCCTCCGGCGACGCCCGCCCCCACGGGGCGGACACCCCACCCTCGCCCGGTCCCCAGCCCTTCGACGTCCGCCACCCCGGCAGACCACACCACAAGGAGACACCAGTGAGCTCCCCGCGCCCTGCTTGCCTGCCTCAGTGGGCGCCCGCGAGGTGCCCGCTGAGGCGCTCGAGCCGCTCGGCGCTGTCGGGGTTCAGCCCGATAATGGTGGCGCTCTTGCCCTTTGCCGCGTACTTGGTGACGATCGCGTCGAGTGCCGCAACGGTGGACGCATCCCAGATATGCGATTCGCTCATGTCGATGATCACGGTCGTCGGGTCGTCCGCGTAATCGAACTGGTAGACCAGGTCGTTGCTGGACGCGAAGAAGAGTTCTCCGCGCACCTGATAGACGCGCGTGTCGGGATCCGGGTGATCCACCACGACGACCTCGGTGACGTGGGCGACCCGTCGCGCGAAGAGCACCATCGCGGTGAGCACACCGACGACGACGCCGTAGGCCAGGTTGTGCGTGGCCACCGTGACGACGACGGTGACGAGCATGACCGCGGTTTCGCTCTTGGGCATGCGCCGCAACGTCGTCGGGTTGATGCTGTGCCAGTCCATGGTGCCGACCGACACCATGATCATCACGGCGACGAGTGCGGCCATCGGGATCAGCGCGACGATATCGCCGAGACCGACGACCAGGATCAGCAGGAAGACACCGGCGAGAAAGGTCGAGATCCGGGTGCGCGCACCGGAACTCTTGACGTTGATCATGGTCTGTCCGATCATCGCGCAGCCGCCCATGCCGCCGAAGAATCCGGTGACCACGTTCGCCACGCCCTGCCCCATCGCCTCGCGTGACTTGTTGGAGTGGGTGTCGGTGAGGTCGTCGACGAATTTCGCGGTCATCAACGATTCGAGCAACCCGACCAGCGCCATGGTGAACGCGTACGGCGCGATCACCGACAACGTGTGCCAGGTCAGTGGCACGTCCGGCAGGACCAGTGAGGGTAGGTGCTCAGGCAGTTTGCCCTCGTCGCCGACATCGGGCACCGACCAGCCGACCGCGAGCGTCACCGCGGTCAGCGCCACGATCGCGACGAGCGGCGCCGGGATGACGCTCGTCAGTCTCGGCAACCCGACGATGATCAGAACACCCACGGCGACAAGCGGATACACCAGCCACGGCACGCCGATCAGATGGGGCAACTGGGCAGCGAAGATCAAGATGGCCAGCGCGTTGACGAATCCCACCATGACGCTGCGCGGAATGAACCGCATCAGCCGGGCGACGCCGAGGCCGCCGAGGATGAGCTGGAACACCCCGGCCAGGATGACGGCGGCTATGAGGTAGTGCAGCCCATGGCTTTTCACCAGTGGTGCCACGACGAGGGCCACCGCACCGGTGGCCGCGGAGATCATCGCCGGGCGGCCGCCGACGATCGCGATCGTGACCGCCATGGTGAACGAGGCGAACAGACCGACGCGCGGATCGACACCGGCGATGATCGAGAACGAGATCGCCTCCGGGATGAGCGCGAGCGCAACCACCAGCCCGGCCAGAACCTCGGTGCGCAGCCGTCGCGGTGAACGCAAGGCCGCCCATACCGACCGGTCGTGCGCGGGCGAGGTCGTCGTGGACAGTGACACGTGCGGGGACATGTGCTCGGACTCCGTTCCGGCGCGCCGGGACATGGACATCCGGTGTCACCGCGGGATCACCAGGTGGCACGCAACCCGGCACACCTTACCGGAGAGTGTGGAGCGGCTCGCACGCTCGTGATTCGACGTCAGAAGGTGAGCGAGATGGTCAGGGGAAAGGGCGTGGTCGACGTGTGATGCCCGGTCACCGGAACGCCGGAGTAGCCGTGGTCGGTGAGGGTGAGTGGGGTGAGCGTGGTCGGCCGCCCCAGGTCGACGATCCTGTAGTGGGCGATCCCGGCATCGGCGTACTCGCTGCGCTTGGTGACGTGATCAGTCCGTCGGGAGCCTGGCGACACGATTTCGATGGCGATCGCCACGTCCGCCGCGACCAGAGGTTCGGGTGCATCGCTACGACACACGACGATATCGGGGACTCGGACCGTGGCCGGCGTCGCAGGATCGATGACCACCTCGACCTCCGGGAGCGCTTCCCAACCAGTCGGAAGCGCCTCGTCGACCTGGGCACACAGCCGGAAGACGGCGCGCGCGTGCCTTCGTCGGTCGTGGCGACACGATGCGCACGCCCTCCTGGAGTTCGACCCGGTACTCGGGGTTCCTCGGGCAACGCACGCCACTGATCCAGCGACATCAAGCCGAGCTGGGCGTGTGCAGCGGTCATGCCTCACATGGTACGACGATGCGGCGCCCCGGCGTCCTGAACGACCGACCTCGGCTGGTAACTACCGCCCGCGCGTGCGGGCGATATCGGACGGTGCCACGCCGTACCTCTTGCGGAATGCCGCCGCGAACCGGCCGGTGTGGGTGAATCCCCAGCGCATCGCGACGGTGGTCACCGAATCCGCGTCCTCGCAACACAATTCGTCGTGCACACGGTGTAATCGGATGTCGGTGAGGCATTCTCGCGGCGATTTGCCGACGTAGTCACGAAACCCCTCCTGCAGGCGGCGCACGCTGATCCCGGCCACCTCCGCCATGTCGGCGGCCGTCCACGGCCGAGCCGGATCGGCCCGCATCGCATCGAGCACCCGGGTGACGATCCGCGGTTGCGGGCGGGTGTGCTCGGCCGGGTCGTCGGGAACCGCGGCCAACAAGAAGGCGTCGGTCAACGAGCCGGCGAGTTGCTCGGCGATGAGCGGGTTCGCCAGCAGCGGGTCGTCGGCGGGTTGGCCGGCGATCGACCGGACCAGCCGGAACCAGCTCGCCCCCTCCGGCGAGTGCAGGTCGAGCTGTTCGGGGATCGTCGTGTCCGGACGCCCGGTCACCCGGCAGGCCTCGCGCTGCAGGAAGTCACGGTCGATCTTGACCCCGACGATCGTGCAGGTACTCGACCAGCGGGTGATCTCGGCGGGCGTGTCGGGCGGGTTGATCGTGGCGAGACCACTCGTGGAAATCACCGAGGTCCCGGCGACGCTGGTTTCCAGGACTCCCCCGAGCGGCACGTTGATGCCGTAGGCGCCGGGATGGTCGGAGTGGATGGCCACCTCGGCTCCCCACCCGATCCGCGCGATACGCAACGGTCCGAGCACGGTGACCGCGACGTCGACGTCGAGTGCGTTCCCACCCGCGTCCCGTGGACTCAATTCATGCGGGAAATACGCGTCGGACACCGCCGCCGACGCCGCTTCCCACTCGGGATCCCCCGGGATGCGAAGCCGCTCGATCTGGCTCATCGGACACTCCTCACGACTTCGCCGCGCAATGTGGATCGTCATCGCGTTCAGCGGATCGTGGACACCGCGGCCGTCGCCTTATGTTCTACCTCACATCTTGCCTCATCGAAAGGAGAGGTCACGTGGAACGCAAAGCCCTACAGAATGTCTTCGGCCAGTTCGCGAGTGGCGTCACCGTCATCACGTGTGCGAATTCCGACGGCGAGCCGCACGGTGCAACGGTCACGGCCTTCACCGCGGTGTCCCTCGAACCGCGCCTGTGTCAGGTGACGTTGACGCGAAAGTCCAAGGCGTGCAACTACTTGACCGATGCGCCGTTCGCGGTCAACATCATGGCCGCCGACCAGCTCGACATCGCGATGCACTTCGCCGGGCGTCCGGCGCAACCCGGCCCCACCTGGGTCGACGGCCCGACGGCCCCCATCCTGTCCGGCAGCGCCGCGGTACTCAGCTGCGTGCCGTGGCGCAGCTACGACGGCGGCGACCACATCATCTACATCGGCGAGATCGTCGATGTAGATACCTCGGGGAAGCCCCCACTGCTGTACTACCGCAGCACTTTTCACGATCTCGGTGAGCCGAGCGTGAATTCGCTGTGGACGCTGTGCGCCGACGACCCACACTCGGGCTGGTTCGACTCGACGACCACATTCACCCCATTTCACCTGGCCCACAACGACGATCCCGAACACACCACCGCATCCGCCTGATTCATCACGGTTTTCGACCCATCCATCAGAAAGAGGTATCAATCATGACCACGATCGAACGCCCCGCGGGCGACCCGACGGCCACCGGCGCCCCGCAGACCAACCCGGCTGCCGACGCCCCCGCCAACAACACCAAGAATTTCGCGACCCGGCCGATGACCGGTGACGAATACATCGAGTCGCTCAAGGACGGTCGGGAAATCTGGTTGCACGGTGAGCGGGTGCAGGATGTCACCACTCATCCGGCGTTCCGCAACCCCATCCGCATGACCGCGCGGCTCTACGACTCGATGCACGACCCGGCCACCCGCGACAAGGTGACCGCACCGACCGACACCGGCAACGGCGGCGTGACGATGCCGTTTTTCAAGGCCTCCACCAGCTCGGCCGATCTCATCAAGGAACGCGACGCGATCGCCGAGTGGGCGCGCATGACCTACGGCTGGATGGGCCGCTCCCCCGACTACAAGGCCAGCTTCCTCGGCACCCTGCACGCCAACAAGGATCTCTACGCACCGTTCGAGGCCAACGCCGAGCGCTGGTACCGCGAGTCACAGGAGAAGGTCCTCTACTGGAATCACGCGATCATCAACCCGCCGGTCGATCGCCAGTTGCCGCCCGACGAGGTCGGCGACGTGTTCATGAAGGTGGAGAAGGAAACCGACGCCGGGCTCGTGGTGTCCGGCGCGAAGGTGGTCGCGACCGGCTCGGCGATCACCAACTACAACTTCATCGCCCACTACGGCCTGCCGATCAAGAAGAAGGAGTTCGCGCTCATCTGCACGGTGCCGATGGACGCACCCGGCATCAAACTGATCTGCCGCTCGTCCTACACCCAGCAGGCCGCGGTGATGGGCTCGCCGTTCGACTACCCGCTCTCGAGTCGGATGGACGAGAACGACACCATCTTCGTCTTCGACAAGGTGCTGGTGCCGTGGGAGAACGTGTTCATGTACGGCGACGTCGAACGCATCAACGCGTTCTTCCCGCAGTCGGGTTTCCTGCCGCGCTTCACCTTCCAGGGGTGCACCCGTCTCGCGGTGAAGCTCGACTTCATCGCCGGCCTGCTGATGAAGGCCCTCGACTGCACCGGCTCGGGCGGGTTCCGCGGTGTGCAGACCCGCGTCGGCGAGGTGATCGGCTGGCGCAATCTCTTCTGGACGCTGACCGATGCCATGGCCCACAACCCCGAGCCCTGGATCGGCGACACCGTCATCCCACGCCTGGAGTACGGCCTGACCTACCGCATGTTCATGATGCAGGGCTATCCGCGCATCAAGGAGATCATCGAACAGGACGTCGCATCCGGCCTGATCTATCTGCCCTCGAGCGCCGCCGACTTCAAGAGCCCCACCGTTCGGCCCTACCTCGACAAGTATGTCCGCGGCTCCAACGGCATCACCGCCGTGGACCGCGTGAAGGTCATGAAGGCACTGTGGGATTCGATCGGCTCCGAATTCGGTGGCCGCCACGAACTCTACGAGCGCAACTATTCGGGCAACCACGAGAACGTGAAGGCCGAGTTGCTCTTCGCCGCACAGAATCGCGGCGGGGTCGATCAGATGAAGGGTCTCGCGGAGACCTGCCTGGCCGAATACGACCTCGACGGCTGGACCGTGCCCGATCTCATCGGCAACGACGACGTCAGCTTCTTCGGCCCGGGCCACTGATCGCCCCGTGCCCGGTGCCCCCGCGGCCGTCCCGGTGACCACACCGTTCTCGATGGTCTAGAGTCGCGGCACATGACGCCGACGACGGAGATCATCGAGGCGGCCGCCGGGACACCACGGTTCGTGGCCGGATTCACCGGGCCGCCGGGTGCGGGCAAGTCCACCATTGCCCGTCGCGTCGTCGCCGAACTCTCGCAGAGGTTCGGCGACGACGCGGTCGGCTATCTGCCGATGGACGGCTTCCATCTCGCGACGACGGTGCTGGATCATCTGGGCCGCGCCGGGCGTCGCGGCGCACCCGACACCTTCGACATCGACGGATTCGTCTCACTGCTCCGCCGCGCGACCGTCCCCGGAAAAGACATCTACGCACCGGATTTCGATCATCGCGGGGTCGGGGGCAGCACCGCCGAGCCCATCGCGGCGGCGCTGATCATCCCGGCCACCGCGAAGGTGCTTGTCGTCGAGGGCAATTACCTCGCGCTCGACGGCGAGTGGTCGCCGGTACGCGACCACATCGACCGACTCTGGTTCGTCGATGTGCCGGATGGTGTTCGGCGCGAACGGCTATCGGTTCGCCACATCGCAGCCGGCCGAAGCGCCGAGGACGCCGGCCGGTGGATCGAGTCGGTCGACGACCCCAATGCCGACCTCATTCGCAGCTGCCGGCACCGGTGTGACGTCCTTCTCGACGGCACGTCGTGAGCGCGGGCGCCATTCGCTGACCAGCACGCCGAGAACGATCAACACGCCGCCGAACAGAGCCGCCGGTGGGAGCCGGTCGCCCGCGAGACGCCCGAAGATCCCCGCCCACACCGGTTCTCCGGCATAGATCACGGTCGCCCGCGTCGGGCTGACGTGGCGCTGGGCCCAGTTCATGGTCAACTGGATGACGATGCTCGCCGACGCCATCGCCAGCGCGGCACCCAGCCAGACCCAGGAGAACGACGGAACATCTTCGCCGGCGACCGGCATCGCGGCAAAGCAGAAGACGCCGCCGGCGAGCAACTGGATGATGGTGACGCGGGCGATGTCGACCCTGCCCGCGAAGAACCCGATCAGCACGATCTCCCCGGCACAGGCCACCGCACCGATCAGGGTCGCCAGTTCACCTGTGCCGAAGCCGATCCCGCCACCTGTCCCACCGGCGAGCAGCATCAATCCGGCGAAGGCCGCCACCACGCCCACCCAACTCATCACGCCCGGGGCCTTGCGGAAGATCGCCCATTGCGCCACCGGCACCAGCGGGACGTACGACGCGGTGATGAACGCCGAGGCACTCGAGCTGATGGTCTGCAGGCCAAAGGTCTGCAGACTGTAGGCGACGGCCATCATCGCCCCGATGGCCAGCCCCGCACCCATGTCCGCGCGGGTCACCCCGCGCAACTTTCGCCCGAACACCGTCAGCCCGAGGAGCCCGGCGAGCACGAACCGCAGCCCGACGAAAAACAACGGCCCGCTGTGCTGCACTGCGGTGTGGACGACGAGGAAGGTTCCTCCCCACACCGCGGTGACCGCGAGCAGCGCCGACTCCGGCCGGAGCAGCAGCTCCGGCTTGCGCAACATAGTGCACCTAACCATGGTCGACAAGCTATCGGTACTATAGTGCGCATGGCAAATCGGGCGGACGTGTTGGCGCATGTGTCCCACAACCTTCGACACTTCCGTCAGGAGTCCGGCATGAGCCAGGCCGCACTCGCCGACGCATCGGGCATCAGTCGCCGGATGATCGTCAAGGTCGAGGGCGGCGACACCAACATCAGCCTGGCCAGCCTCGACCGCCTCGCCGAGGCACTCGATGTCACCTTCGTCGACATGGTGCGCGACCCCGACACCCTCGGCGACGGGCCGACCGACCTCAACGTCCTCGCCTGGCGCGGCGACCACGAGGCGAGCGTCGGCCGGCTGCTCGCCAGCGTCCCCGCCTCCCAGGAATCACAGTTGTGGGCGTGGACGCTGGGCCCCGGTGATCGGTACGACGCCGAGCCCGATCCACCCGGATGGTGGGAGATCATCGTGGTGGCCACCGGCCGGCTGCGCATCGAATTCGATTCCTCGGCAACCGAACTCGGCCCCGGCGAGAGCATCAGCTTCCCGAGTTCGCAGCCGTACCGTTATCTCAACGCCGCCGACGAGCTCACCCGATTCGCACGCAGCGTCGTGCGCTGAGACCGCACCGCCGACATCAGGAGGCCGATCCCGGGTGACCGACCCACAACCGTCCGAGGAACATCCGCACGAGCCACATCCGTCCGATACCGACGAAGCCGCGGCCGCGCGGCATCTGGGCCATCTCGGGGCACTACTCCTCGACGCGGGCCTGTCGGTCACCGACGTCCGCGCCGCACTCGAGCAGGCGGCCGAGACACACCCCCGCACGGCCCGGGCGTTGACGTTCTCGGTGCTGCCCGAAGCCGTTCTCGTCACCAAGCCCGAGACCGGCACGGTCCGGATGTTCCACTCCGACGCCGCCGAGCTCTCGTTCCGGCAGTCGGCCCACGCGAGCAGACTGGTACACGAGACGACCTCGGCGGCGGTGCCGCTCGAGGGTCTGCCCGAACGAATCGACCGCATTCGTGCGATGCCGCGCCCCCACCCGCAACTGTCCTGGATTCTCGGCAGCGCACTGGTCGCCGGCGGGTTGGCCACGGTGTTCCGCTGCCCGTGGTGGGCGATCCTCATCGCGATGGCCGCGGGCGGACTGGTCGGCATCCTGAAGACGATCCTCGACCGGATCGAGAGTGGCGCGGCGATCGTGCCGTTCGTCGCCGCCTTCGTCTCGACCCTCGTCGTCGCCTCCGTCGCGTCGGCGGTGGGTGCCGGCTCGGTGCCGCTGTTCGGGGTGTGCGCGCCGATCGCGATCCTCGTGCCGGGCGCACTGATCACCAACGCCCTGCTGGAACTGACGGCCACCGACATCGTCACCGGCTCCGCGCGCCTGCTCTACGGACTGATCATGCTCGGCTTCATGGCCGGCGGCATCGCCGCGGGCGCCGCGGTGACCGGCCTACGGATCGATCCGGATTCCGCAGCCCTCGTCGGGCAGATCTCCTCGGTGGCGGGCAGTGACGGATGGCAGGCACTACCACCGCTGTGGCTGTCGTGGATCGGCGTCGTCGCACTCGCCGTCGGCGTCGGCTGCGCCTTCGGCTCCGGGCTCAAGCTCACCGCGCTCAGCGTTGGCGTGATGGTGTGCACCTACGCGGTGCTCACCGCGGCGTCCGCCTGGGTCGGCAATGTGGTGGCCACCGGGGTAAGTGCCGCGGTGCTGTTCGTCGCGGCCCGGATGATCGAACGACTCACCGTCGCCGTACCCGCGACCATCTCCTTCCAGCCCGCATTCCTGCTGCTGGTGCCCGGCACCGTGGGGCTGGTCGCCCTCGCCTCCTTCGACACGCACGCACTTCAGACGACGCCCGCGACCTTCGCGAGCCTGTGCATCGGCATCAAGATCGGCGCGCTGGTCGCCGAGATCGGAACACCCGGCGACCGCGGCCGGCGGGCCTAACCGATCTCGATGAGCAGGTCCCCGGGCGCCACGGAGGTGACCGCGCCCACCGCGACGCGGGTGACCTTGCCGCCGACGGGCGCGGTGATGGTGGCCTCCATCTTCATGGCCTCGATGGTGCCGATTGCCGCACCGGCAGCCACCTCGTCGCCGACCTCCACCGAGATCGACACCACACCCGCGAACGGCGCCCCGACCGAACCCGGATTGGCCCGGTCGGCCTTCTCGGCAGCCTCCACCGCGGAGTCGATCGAACGGTCACGCACCGCGATCGGGCGGAGTTGGCCGTTGATCACACACATCACGGTCCGCATGCCGCGCTCGTCGGCGTCGCTGATCGCCTCGAGTCCGATGAGCAGCACCACACCGGGTTCGAGTTCGACGTGGTGTTCTTCGCCATAACGCAACCCGTAGAAGAACTGGTTCGCCGAGAGCCGTGAGGTGTCGCCGTAGGCCTCCTGGTGTTCGGTGAACTCCTTGGTGGGGCCGGGGAACAGCAAGCGGTTCAACGTCTCCTGTCGGGTTCGTCCCGCGACGTCGAGCGCGGCGGAGTCCTCGGCGGCGAGTTCGACCACCGGCTCGGCGGGGCGGCGACCCTCGAGTGCCTTGGTACGCAACGGTTCCGGCCATCCACCGGGCGGGTCGCCCAACTCGCCGCGCAAGAACCCGATCACCGAATCCGGAATGTCGTAGGCGGCCGGATCGTTCGCGAAGTCACGCGGTTCGATGCCCTGGCCGACCAGCGCCAAGGCGAGGTCACCGACCACCTTCGAGGACGGCGTCACCTTCACCAGACGGCCCAGCATCGCATCGGCCGACGCGTAGGCCTCCTCCACGGCCTCGAAGCGATTACCGAGACCGAGGGCGATCGCCTGCTGCCGCAGGTTGCTGAGCTGGCCGCCCGGGATCTCATGCGAGTACACCCGCCCGGTGGGCCCGGGAATCCCGGACTCAAAGGGCGCGTAGACCTTTCGGATCGCCTCCCAGTAGGGCTCGAGGTCGCACACCGCCGCCAGATCCAGACCGGTGTCGTGCTCGGAATGCGCGAAGGCGGCGACGATCGCCGACAGCGGGGGCTGACTGGTCGTACCGGCCAACGCCGCCGATGCCCCGTCGACCGCGTCGGCACCGGCAGTGACCGCCGCCAGATAGGTCGCGAGCTGACCACCGGGGGTGTCGTGGGTGTGCACGTGGATCGGCAGATCGAATTCCTTGCGCACGGCGGTGATCAGCTTGGTCGCCGCGGGCGCACGCAGCAGGCCCGCCATGTCCTTGATGGCCAGGATGTGCGCACCGGCGTCGACGATCTGCTCGGCCAGCCGCAGATAGTAGTCCAGGGTGTAAAGATCCTCGGCCGGGTTCGCCACGTCACCGGTATAGCTCATCGCCACCTCGGCGACCGCCGTGCCCGTCTCTCGGACCGCCTCGATCGCCGGGCGCATCTGCTCGATGTTGTTGAGCGCGTCGAAGATCCGGAAGATGTCCACACCGGTGGCGGTCGCCTCGGCGACGAAGGCGGTGGTCACCTTCGTCGGATACGGGGTGTAGCCGACGGTGTTCGCACCCCGCAACAGCATCTGCAGGCAGATGTTGGGCATCGCTTCGCGCAGTTGCGCCAACCGATCCCACGGATCCTCCTTCAGAAAGCGCAGCGCCACATCGTAGGTCGCACCACCCCAGCACTCCACCGACAGCAGCTGCGGGGTCAGCGCCGCCACGTACGGGGCCACGGTGATCAGCGCCGAGGTCCGCAACCGTGTCGCCAGCAACGACTGGTGGGCGTCACGGAAGGTCGTGTCGGTGACCCCGACCGCCGGCGAATCACGCAGTGCCCGGGCGAATCCCTCCGGGCCCAGCTCGGTCAGCCGCTGCTTGGAACCAGCAGGCGGCGCACCGAGCACCGAGCGCTCCACGGTGGGCAGCTTGTCCCGCGGATACACCGTCGACGGCCGCTCACCGTGCGGTTTGTTGACGGTCACGTCGGCGAGGTATTCCAGGATGCGGGTACCGCGGTCGGCCGATCCACCGGTGGTCAGCAACCAGGGTCGCTCGTCGATGAACGACGTGGTGACTCGCCCGGCCCGGAAATCCGGGTCGTCGAGAACCGCCTGCAGGAACGGAATATTGGTGGCGACGCCACGAATCCGGAACTCGGCCAGCGCCCGTCGGGCCCGGCGCGCGGCGGTGGCGAAGTCCCGGCCGCGGCAGGTCAATTTGACCAGCATGGAATCGAAGTGGCCGCTGACCTCACCGCCGAGGTTGGCTCCGCCGTCCAGGCGGATACCGGCACCACCCGGCGTGCGGTAGGCGGTGATCCGCCCGACGTCGGGCCGGAAACCGTCGGCCGGGTCCTCGGTGGTGATCCGGCATTGCATCGCCGCGCCGTGCACGGTGATCGCGTCCTGCGTCAGACCGAGGTCGGCCAACGATTCACCCGAGGCCACCCGCAGCTGCGCACCCACCAGATCCACATCGGTGATCTCCTCGGTCACCGTGTGCTCCACCTGAATTCGCGGATTCATCTCGATGAAGACATGCCTGCCCTGCTCGTCGACGAGGAACTCGACCGTACCCGCACACGAGTAACCGATCTGCCGGGCGAAGGCGACCGCGTCGGCGCAGATCCGTTCACGCAGCACCGGATCGAGATTGGGCGCCGGGGCCAGCTCCACCACCTTCTGATGACGCCGCTGCACACTGCAGTCCCGCTCGAACAGATGGATGACGTCGCCGTGGGTGTCGGCGAGGATCTGCACCTCGATATGGCGTGGATTGATGACGGCCTGCTCGAGGAACACCGTCGCATCACCGAAGGCCGCTTCCGCCTCGCGCGAGGCCGCCTCGATCGATTCCCGCAGAGTCGACGGGTCATCGACGCGCCGCATTCCGCGGCCACCGCCACCGGCAACCGCCTTCACGAACACCGGGAACTGCATCTGTTCCGACGCCGTCACCAACTCCTCGACATCCGACGACGGCTCCGAGGAGGACAGCACCGGCAGACCCGCTGCCCGCGCCGCCGCGATCGCCTGCGCCTTGTTGCCGGTCAGGTCGAGCACATCGGCCTTGGGGCCGACGAAGGTGATCCCGGCCTCCGCGCATGCCCGCGCGAGACCGGCGTTCTCCGAGAGGAACCCGTAGCCGGGATACACCGCATCCGCGCCGCATCGCTGCGCCGCGCCCACCACCTCGTCGACCGAGAGATACGCGCGCACCGGATGCCCGGGAACGCCGATCTGGTAGGACTCGTCGGCCTTCAACCGATGCAGGGAGTTGCGATCCTCGTAAGGGAAGATCGCGACCGTCCGGGCACCGAGCTCGTACGCCGCGCGAAACGCCCGGATCGCGATCTCACCGCGGTTGGCCACCAAAACCTTGTCGAACATGCTGCTCATCCGTTTCTGTCGTTGTCCCGCTACAAATGGACCCGATGCACATGCCCCCACGGTGACCTTATCCCGCAGAGCCCAGCAGCAGGGCAACCAGTCCTAAGCAATGAGAACGCGCTGGGCCGGTCCGTCGTAGGACGACAATGGACGGATCAGGGCATTGGCCGCGGTCTGCTCGACGATGTGCGCCGTCCAGCCGGTGATCCGGCTCATCACGAAGATCGGTGTGAACGAAGCGATGTCAAAGCCCATCAGGTGATAGGCCGGACCGGTCGGGAAGTCCAGATTGGGCTTGATGCCGGTGCGACTCGACATCTCGTCGGCGAGCTCGTGATAGATGGAGAGCCACCGGGTATCGCCGAAATGGTGCGAGATCTCCTCGAGCGCGGCGTGCATCGTGGGCACGCGGGAGTCGCCATTCTTGTACACCCGATGACCGAATCCCATGACTTTCTCTTTTCGAGACAGTTTGGCCTCCAACCATTCCCGTGCACGTTCGGGACGATCGATTTCGATCATGTCATACATGACCGCCTCGTTCGCCCCGCCGTGCAGCGACCCCTTCAATGCTCCGATCGCCGCGGTGACCGCACTGTAGATGTCGGATTGCGTGGAGGTGACCACGCGTGCGGCGAACGTGGAGGCATTGAAGCTGTGTTCGGCATAGAGCACCATCGACTTCTCGAATGCCCGAACGATCACGGGATCGGGCACCTCACCGAAGCACATATTCAGGAAGTTCTCCGAATAGCCCAGTCCGTGATGCGGCGCAATCGGATCGAGGCCGCGGCGACGTCGCATGTCGGCGGCGACGATGGTCGGCAGGACCGCGAACATGCGTTGTGCCTTCTCGAGATTCGCCGACGGCGACGCGTTGTCCTCGTCGGGGTCCTCGGTGCCCAGGAAGCTGATCGCGGTGCGCACCACATCCATCGGATGGCAGTTCTCCGGAATGCGGGCCAGCACAGCCTGTGTCGAACGGTCGAGCCGACGGAGCGCTCGCTCCCGCTGGGTGAAGGCCGCCAGTTCGGCGTCGGTCGGCAACTCACCGTGCCAGAGCAGATAAGCGACCTGCTCGAACGAACAGTGCTGTGCGAGCTCCTGGACCGCGTAGCCACGGTAGGTCAGGGAATTGGTCTCGGGCACCACCTTCGAGATGGCGGTGGTGTCGACGACGACGCCGGCGAGGCCCTTGTGGATCGTCGGGGCTGATCGATCGGGGGCGGACCGAGTCGAAGTGGACTGAGTGGACGTGGGCTGGGTGGACGTGGGCTGGGTGGACGTGGACTGGGGAGACGCGGAAGCGGTCTTGCTGGTCGGGCTCACGGCCGGGTTCCTTCCAAGGTGAAGTTGAACAGTTCGGAGTCGAAGGCGTTGTAGTCGGCGTAACGAAGCAACTCGTAGAGTCGGCTGCGATGTTGCATGTCGTCGAGCAGCCCGGATTGCGTTCCCGCGGAGTCGATCTCCCGCAGTCCGCGCTCGACTGCGCCCATCGCGATCCGCAAGGTGGTCACCGGGTAGATCACCGCGTTGTAGCCGACGTCGCGCAACTGCTCGGTGGTGAGCAACCGGGACTTGCCGAACTCGGTCATGTTCGCCAGGAGCGGCACGTCGACGGCGGCACGGAACTTCTCGAATTCAGCGAGATCGGTCAGCGCCTCGGTGAAGATCAGATCGGCGCCGGCGTCGGCGTAGGCCTTGGCCCGCTCGATCGCGGCGTCGAGACCCTCGATGCCCGCGGCGTCGGTGCGGGCACAGATGACGAAGTCGTCGTCGCGACGCGCCGACACCGCCGCGCGCAGCCGACGCAGCATCTCGCCGGTGGGCACCACATCCTTGCCGTCGAGGTGACCGCACCGTTTGGGGTTGACCTGGTCCTCGAGATGGCACCCGGCCAGCCCGGCGTCCTCGAGCGTGGCGATGGTGCGGGCCGCGCTCATGGGCTCACCGAATCCGGTGTCGGCGTCGATCAGACTCGGCAGGTCGGTGGAACGCGCGATCTGCGCACCGCGCCCCGCGACCTCCGTCAGGGTGGTGAGTCCGATGTCGGGGAGACCGAGGTCCGCCGAGAGGACCGCCCCGGAGATGTAGATGCCCTCGAAGCCGATGTCGGCGATCAGTTTCGCCACCAGTGGCGAGAAGGCACCGGGCCAGCGCTGCAACTCGCCGGATGCCAGGGCGGCACGCAGGGCCTTGCGCTTGTCCCCCGCGCACGTGCGGGCCGAGAACAGTCCCGATGTCGACTCGCTCATCAGAAGATCCCCGAACCGATGGTCGGCGCCTTGTCCAGAACGGTCGGCTCGACGCGCACATTCAGCGCGCCGAGCTCGCCCGCCCCGAGGTCGCCGAGCCCGGCAGCAGCCACCAGGAATCGCTGCTGCTCCTCCGCGTCGACCACCCCCTGCGCCATCGCCGCGAACTTCGCCTCGTAGGCAGCTCGCGCGAACGGCGCAGCGCCGAGCGGGTGGGCGTCGGCGACCGCGAGTTCATCGGTGATCACCTCACCGTTGGTCAGAGTGATCACAGCCTTGGCGCCGAACGCCTTCTCGGCCGGATCGGTGGAATGGTATCGGCGAGTCCACTCGGGGTCCTCGACCGTGGAGATCTTGCGCCACAGCGCAACCGTGTCCGGGCGGGCGGCGCGTTCGGGAGCGTAGGACGCCTCGTGATGCCACGTGCCGTCCTGCAATGCGACCGCGAAGATGTACATCACCGAGTGATCGAGGGTCTCCCGGCTGGCAGCCGGATCGAATTTCTGGGGATCCCCCGAGCCCGTACCGATCACGTAGTGCGTGTGATGGCTGGTGTGCAGGACGATCGACTCGATGTCGTCGAGGTTGCCGATGCGCTCACGCATACGCCGCGCCAGGTCGATCGGAGCCTGGCTCTGATATTCCGCGGAATGCTCCTTGGTGTAGCTGTCCAGAATGGCGCGCTTGGGTTCCCCCGGGCCGGGAAGCGGGATCCGGTAGGTCTTCTCGGGACCGCCCAGCAGCCACGCGATGACGCCGTCCTCACCTTCCCAGATCGGCGCCGGTGCACCCTCGCCGCGCATCGCGCGGTCCACCGCCTCGATGGCGATCTTTCCGGCATGTGCCGGTGCATACGCCTTCCAACTGGAGATCAGGCCCTTGCGGGACTGACGCGTCGCGGTGGTGAGATGTAGTGCCTGTCCGATCGCCTGGTAGATCGTCTCCTCGTCGAGCTCGAGCATGGTGCCCAGACCTGCCGCGACGGACGGTCCGAGATGGGCGACGTGGTCGATCTTGTGCTCGTGCAAGCACATTCCGCGGACCAGGTCGATCTGGATCTCGTAGGCCGTGGCCAATCCTCGAATGAGATCGGCACCCGAGGCACCCACGTGTTGGGCCACCGCGACCAGCGCCGGGATGTTGTCACCGGGATGCGAATACTCCGCGGCGAGGAAGGTGTCGTGGAAGTCGAGTTCGCGCACCGCCACACCATTGGCCCAGGCCGCCCACTCCGGCGAATACCGGCCGTCGACGCCGAAGACGGCCGCACCCGCGGCGCCTTCGGCAGGCGGGTGTACCAACGCCTGTGCACGAGCACTGGTGACCGGGCGGCGGATCACCGAGGCCGCGCTGACCGCGGCATTGTCGATGATGCGGTTCACGACCATCTCCGCGGTCTCGGCGGGCACCGCGACCGGGTCGGTGGCGACCTCGGCGATCTTCTGCGCGAGATGCTCGGCTTGCGGGAAGTCCTCGGAGCTGCGGTGGGTCCGCACGTCGTGATTGATCATGTTCGCACCGTACGCAGACGGGACAGGTACGCGAAAGACCTGGCAGATGTGTAATTAGGTGGATATCTCCGTGGGTTCTTGCGAATGTTGTGAACGCCACGGCGGGTACTGTGCCTGCCATGGCGAAGATGTTCGTGGGCGCACGACTGCGCCGACTACGCGACGAGCGCGGCCTCTCGCAGGCCGCGCTGGCCCGGCGCATCGAGATATCGACGAGCTACGTGAACCAACTCGAGAACGACCAGCGCCCCATCACCGTGCCCGTCCTGCTCGCACTCACCCGCGAGTTCGAACTCGACGCCGACTACTTCGCCACCGACACCGATGCGCGGCTCGTCGCCGACCTCGCCGAGGCGCTCGGCGCACACAGCGATTCCGCCGAGGTGACGCGAGCGGAGATCACCGAACTCGTCGGACGCATGCCCGCGGTCGGACGAACACTGGTGGCGCTGCACCGCAGACTCACCGCCGCGACAACCGAACTCGAAACCTACGGCGGCCGGATCACCGACCCGGGAATCGCGAACGAGCCCATGCCGTTCGAGGAGGTGCGCGACTTCTTCTACGACCGCAAGAACTACATCGGCGCACTCGACGAGGCCGCCGAGCGACTCTTCGACGACGAGGACCTGCACATCGGCGGGCTCGATCTGCAACTGGCGCAGGTGATGCGGCGGCGCTTCGACATCCGCGTGTCGATCACCCATGACGCCGACCCGCATTCGGCCGTCACGGTACCCAAACGCCGATTCGACGCGGGCGAGAAGGTGATTCATCTCGCCGGCCGCCTGAGCGCCGGGCAACGCGCATTCCAGCTCGCCACCCAGCTGGCGCTGCTGGATCAGGGCGCCACCATCGACGACATCCTCGCCGGCGCCGAGAACCTCAGTACTGCAACGATTCCGGTCGCACGCATCGGTCTCGCCAACTACTTCGCCGGAGCGCTACTGCTGCCCTACGAGCGCTTCCGCTCCGCCGCGGAGAACGCCCGCTACGACATCGAACTGCTGAGCCTGGGCTTCGAGGTCGGCTTCGAGACGATCTGTCATCGGCTCTCGACCCTGCAGCGCCCCGGCAGCCGCGGCATACCGTTCATCTTCGTCCGTACCGACCGGGCCGGAAACATCTCGAAACGGCAGTCGGCCACGGCGTTTCACTTCTCCCGCGTCGGCGGGAGCTGCCCGCTGTGGGTGGTGCATGACGCCTTCGCCACGCCGGGGCGCATCGTGACCCAGGTGTCGCAGATGCCCGACGGCCGGTCGTACTTCTGGCTCGCCCGCACCACCGGCGACCATCACGGCTTCCTCGCCCCCCGGACCGGCTTCTCGATCGGCCTGGGCTGCGACCTCGCCCACGCCGATCGACTGGTGTACTCGACCGGCGTCGACGTCACCGACGCCCGGATGACCGTGCCGATCGGCGCGGGATGCAAGGTGTGCGACCGCCCGGCCTGCCCGCAGCGGGCCTTTCCCCAGCTCGGCCGGGCCATCCACGTCGATGCCACCATCGGCGATGCCGTCCCCTACCGCCCGGCGCCCATGTGACTCCCTCCGGCAATGCCACCGATCGCTCGTTCGGCGGCGTCGGATAGCGTGATCGGCGGAGGTTGATGCTGGTGTCGGCGACGAATCGCGCTGGGGGTTACGGGTCGGGGGGTTGTGAGTCAGCAAGTGATGGGTCACTGAGTTCAGGGGCAGGGGCTTCCGGGTCAGCTGCGGGTCCTCCGCAAACCCACCCGCGCGCAGCCGTCGCGGTGCTGTGCGCGGCCGGAATCGTGGTGGCCTTGATGCAGACGATCATCGTGCCGCTGATCCCGCAATTGCCCGACCTCCTGCACGCCGCGCCGTCGGACACCACCTGGGCGCTCACCATGACCCTGCTGGCCGGCGCGGTCATCACCCCCATCGGTGGACGACTCGGTGACATGTACGGCAAGCGGCGAATGCTGCTCGCCAGCATGGGATGCGTTGCCGCCGGATCGATCCTGTGCGCACTGTCGAGTGGACTGCTGCCCTTCCTCATCGGACGCGGCCTGCAGGGACTCGGATTCGGCACCATCGCACTGGGTATCAGCGTGATGCGCGACATCGTTCCGGCCCGCCACCTCGGCTCCTCGGTCGGCACGATGAGCGCATCATTGGGCATCGGCGGGGCGCTGGGACTGCCGGTGAGCGCGTTCATCGCCCAGAACATCGGATGGCACGCCCTGTTCTGGTTGTGCGCCGCCGCCGCGGGCATGGCCGCGGTCGGGATAGCCCTGACCGTCCCGGAGAGTCGCGGCCGGGCCGGTGGCCGTTTCGATCTCCTCGGCGCCGTCGGTCTGGCGGCGATGCTCGTGTGTCTGCTCCTTCCGCTCTCCAAGGGCGCGAGCTGGGGCTGGGCCTCCCCGACGACACTCGGCGTGTCGGTCACCTTCCTGATCGTCGCCACCGCCTGGTGGCGCTGGGAGCGGCGCCGCGACACCCCACTGATCGACCTCGGCGTCGCCCTCGACACGCCGGTCCTGCTGACCAATATCGCGTCGGTGGCGACCGGATTCGCGTTCTACTCCATGCAGTTGATGCCCATCCAACTCCTCATGGCACCAGCCGGCGCACCCATCGGTCTGGGCTTCGACATGCTGATGGCCAGCCTCGTCCTCGCGCCCAGCGGCATCCTCATGTTTGTGTTCTCCCATGTCAGCGCCTGGCTGACCGACCGCGCGGGCCCTCGTGTCTCCCTGGCCGTCGGCGGCCTGGTCATCGGCCTCGGCTACGTCCTGTTCCTCGTCCTACTGCTCACCGGCGGATTCACGTGGTGGATCATGCTCATCGTCGCCTGCCTCACCGGAGCGGGGCTCGGCATCGCCTACTCGGCCATGCCCGCACTGATCATGCGCGCGGTGCCGGTCGCGCAGACCGGCGAGGCCAACGGGGTCAACGCACTCATGCGTGTGGTCGGCACGTCCACCTCCGCCGCGGTGGTGGGCATGGTGCTGACCTGGTCAGTGGTGCAGATCCCGGTATCCGGGGGCGCGATCGTCGTCCCAGACGCCAACGGCTACCTCATCGCGTCGATCGTGTCGCTGGTCGCCTGTGTCGTCGCCGCAGCGCTGGCCATGGCGATCCCCACGCCGCGGCGACTCGAGATCGAGGCGGTCGACACGCTCGGTGGTCGCGATCCGTCGAGCCGTGATGACCCGGAAGGCACCATTGGCACCGATGAGACCGACCGTGCCCATGAGATCCGCGGCGAAATATCGCCGTAACGGAATCGTCGTAGCGTGTGGCGGTGGCTGGAATCCTCATTCACGACGCACAGGTCATCACCGTTGACGAGCACCGCCGCGAGCTGTCGTCGGCGTGGGTGCTGATCGACGGCGCCACCATCGCCGCGGTGTCCACCGAACCGATCGACGACCTTCCCACCGAGGTGACCCACGTCGACGGCAGTGACTGTGTGCTGACCCCGGGCCTGGTGAACACCCATCACCACCTCTACCAATGGATCACCCGGGGACTCGCCGCCGATCACACGCTGTTCCAGTGGCTGACGACGCTCTACCCGATCTGGGCCGGGATCGACGAGACCGCAGTCCACACCGCCGCGCTGGGCGGGATCGGCCGGCTGGTGATGTCGGGCTGTACGACCACCACCGACCACCACTACGTCTTTCCCCGTGAGGGCGGCGATCTCCTCGGCGCCGAGATCGGTGCCGCGGCCACCATCGGCGTCCGATTCCATCCGACCCGCGGGTCGATGGACCTCTCGGAGAAGGACGGTGGCCTGCCACCCGATTCGGTGGTGCAGGGCATCGACGAGATCCTCGAAGCCTGCTCCGACGCCGTCGCGCGCTGGCACGACCCGCGCCCCGGTTCCCTGCTGCAGATCGCTCTCGCTCCGTGCTCCCCGTTCTCGGTCACCACCGACCTGCTCCGCGAGTCCGCCTCGCTGGCACGCGAACTCGGCGTGCGGATGCACACCCATCTGGCCGAGTCGCCGGACGAGAACACCTACTGCGACCAGCATTTCGGCTGCACGCCGCTGCAGTACATGGAGTCGGTGGGATGGGTCGGCGACGACGTGTGGTTCGCCCACGGCATCGAATTCGCCGACGACGAGATCGCACGTCTGGCCGCCACCTCGACCGGGGTCGCGCACTGCCCGACCTCCAATGCCCGTCTGGGCAACCGGATCTGCCGCACCCGCGAGCTCGTCGATGCCGGTGTACCCGTCGGACTCGGTGTCGACGGCGCGGCCTCCAACGAGTCGGCACGACTGCTCGAGGAGGCGCATCAAGCGGTCCTGATGGCGCGCGCCCGTGGTGGTCCGACCGCTCTGACCACCCGCACCGCGATCGAGTTGGCCACCCTCGGTGGTGCCCGGGTCCTCGGGCGCGACAAGGAGATCGGGTCGATCGAGGTCGGCAAACTCGCCGATCTCGTGCTGTGGGATCTGAGTGGACCAGCGCACGCGGGCATCGACGATCCGGTCGCCGCCCTGGTACTGGGCGCCATCCCACCGATTCGCGGCACCTGGGTGGGCGGGCGCCGTATCGTCACCGACAACGACCTGGTGACCGCCGACCTCGACGCGGTGGCCGCCGACTGCGCCGCCGAGCATCGTCGCCTGCTGGACAAGGCCGGATAGGAGGAGTCGTGGACCTCAACACCATCAGCTCGTATCGCCACGCGCACACACGCGACGACCTGGCGCTCGCGCCGGGCGAGCGGATCGTCGCGGGCGGAACATGGTTCTTCAGCGAGCCGCAGGTGGACGCGACCGGCGTCGTCGACATCACCGGGATGGGGTGGTCCGACGTCGAGGATCTGCCCGATGGCGGTCTTCGTGTCGCGGCCACCTGTCCGATCGCGACTCTCGCCTCGTTGCCCAAGCGGCCCGAGTGGCGCGCCCACCCCCTGTTCTTCCAGTGTGCGACAGCGTTGTTGGCGTCGTTCAAGATCTGGAACGTGGCCACCGTCGGTGGCAACATCTGCCGCTCGTTCGCGGCCGCGTCGATGGTGTCGTTGGCCGTCGCCCTCGATGCCGAGGCGCTGATCTGGCCCCCCGCCGGGGGTGAGCGCCGCGTGCCGGTGGCCGAACTGGTCACCGGCAACGGCACCAACACCCTGGGACCGGCAGAGGTGCTGCGCGCCATCGACTTTCCGGGTTATGCGCTGCGCGCCCGGACCGGTATGCGCAAAATCGCACTTGCCGAGCTCGGGCGCTCCGGTGCGGTGGTCACCGGGCGCGTCGACGAGGACGGCACCGCGGTGTTCGGCATCACCGCGGCCACCGGGTGGCCGACGGTGCTGCGCTACCCGACGCTGCCCGATGCGGAGGTACTGCGCGCCGACATCGACTCCGCGCCCGGCTATTACACCGATCCGCTCGGCTCTGCGGACTGGCGCCGCGCAGTCAGCGCGGTGCTCGCCGACGAGATCCGGGCAGAACTCGCCGCCGACCCCGGTCGGGGGTGGTGACCGTGCACATGGAGATCAACGGCGAATCCGTCGATACCCAGCCCCGTCCGGGCCAATGCCTACGAACGCTGTTGCGCGACAACGGTCATTTCGAGGTGAAGAAGGGCTGCGACGCCGGCGACTGCGGCGCATGCTCGGTGCTGGTCGACGGCACACCGGTGCACTCGTGCATCTTTCCGGCGGTGCGCGCCGACGGGGCGTCGGTGACGACGGTCTCGGGCCTGGGCACTCCAGGCGATCTGCATCCCATGCAGCAGTCCTTCGTCGACAACTTCGGGTTCCAGTGCGGTTTCTGCACCGCGGGGATGATCGTCACCGCGTCCACCCTCGAGGCCGCCGACCTCGACGACCTACCGCGGCGGATGAAGGGAAACCTGTGCCGCTGCACCGGCTATCGGGCCGTCGACGCCGCCATCCGGGACGGGGTGGCACGAGCCGAGCGCACCCATTGCCCGGACGCCACGACCCGCGCCGACTCCGCCGCGAGCTCGTGCGGCGTCGGAGCGTCCGCCAATCCCCTTGCCGCGCAGCGCGTCGTCACCGGCACCGAGCCCTACACCTTCGACATCGACGTACCCGGTAGCCAGTTCCTGCGCGTGCTCGGCTCCCCGCATCCACACGCCCGGATCACCGCCATCGACACCGCGGCGGCATCGTCGGTGCCCGGCGTCTCGCTCATCCTGACCCACGAGAATGTGAGCACCCGACGGTTCTCCACCGCCCGCCACGAGTCCCGCGACGACGATCCCGACGACACCCTGGTCCTCGACCCGGTCGTGCGATTCGTCGGTCAGCGCGTGGCCGCCGTCGTCGCCGACACCGCGGCGGCCGCCGAGGAGGCGTGTCGCCTCATCGAGGTGACCTACGAGCTGTTGCCCGCCGTGTTCGATCCGGAGGAAGCCCGGCTGCCGGGCGCGGCACTCGTGCACCCCGACCGCACTCCCGAGGATCGTGTCGTCGACGCCGACCGTAATCTGATCGCGGCATTCCACGAGGGATTCGGCGGTGATGTGGTTGCCGCACTGGAGGACTCGGCGGTGCGGGTCGGGGGTACATGGAAAACCGGGCGGGTGTCGCACGCCCAGTTGGAAACCCACGGAACCCTCGGCTGGGTCGATGACGACGGTCGTCTGGTGCTGCGAACCAGCACCCAGGTGCCGTTCCTGGTGCGCGACGAGCTCGCGTTGTTGCTCGAGTTGCCACCGGAGCGGATTCGGGTCTTCGCGGCGCGCGTCGGTGGCGGTTTCGGCGGCAAGCAGGAATTGCTCACCGAGGATATCGTCGCCCTGGCCGTCCTGCGCACCGGCCGACCGGTGGCCTATGAGATGACGCGCACCGAGGAGATGACGCGCACCACCTACCGGCATCCGTTCCGGGTGGGGGTGGAACTCGGCGCGGACGAGATGGGGCGACTGACCGCGATGAAGGTCGACGTCCTGTCCGACACCGGCGCGTACGGCAACCACGCGATCGGGGTGATGTTCCATGCGTGCGCCGAGTCGGTGTCGGTCTACAACTGCCCGGTGAAGCGGATCGATGCCGAGGTCGTCTACACCAACAATCCACCCTCGGGCGCGTTCCGTGGTTACGGGTTGGGACAGGTGATCTTCGCGATCGAGAGTGCAATGGACGAGTTGGCGCTGACGCTCGACATCGATCCGTTCGAGTTGCGCAGACGCAATGCGGTGGCCGACGGTGATCCATTGCTCATCGCCCACTCCGAGCCCGAAGACGACCTGGTGTACGGCAGCTACGGTCTCGACCAGTGCCTCGACCTCGCGCAGGCCGCCCTGGCACGCGGCAACGGTGTGGCCCCGCCGGCCGGCCCGCACTGGCGGGTCGGCGAGGGTATGGCGCTGGCCGCCATCGCGACGATGGCCCCCCGCGGGCATCATGCGACCGTCACGGTGGCCGTCGACGCCGACGGCACCTACCACATCGGCTCGGGCACAGCCGAATTCGGCAACGGCACCACCACCGTACAAGCCCAGATCGTGGCCAGCGCGATGTCGACCGAGTTGTCCCGGGTGTCGTTGCGCCACGGCGACACCGATGCCGCCGCCTACGACACCGGAGCGTTCGCCTCGGCCGGCACCACGGTGGCCGGCAAGGCCGTCCACGGCGCGGCCCTGCGGTTGCGCGAACTGCTGGTCGAGGCGGCCACGACGCTGTCGGGACGCGATGCCGCCGACGTGCGCCTGTGCCCGGACGGAGCACTCGTCGATGCCACGGTGATCGGTTTCGGCGATCTGATCGCTGCTGTCGACGCCGAGCACCGGCAGGAGTCAGCGACCGGACCGCGCGTCGTGGCGACCGGCATCGAACGGGGCGATCTGCGCTCGATCGCGTTCAACGTCCAGGCTTTTCGGGTCGCGGTGAACACCGAGACCGGTGCGGTGGCGATCCTGCAGTCGGTGCACGCCGCCGACGCGGGCACGGTGATGAATCCCCAGCAATGTCTCGGCCAGGTGGAAGGCGGTGTGGCGCAAGGCATCGGCTCGGCGCTGTACGAGGAGATCATGCTCGACGGCAAGGGCGTACCGCTGACACCGGTTCTGCGGACCTATCGGGTACCGCAGATGGCCGACATCCCGGTCACCGAGGTGATGTTCGCCGAGACCTCCGACCGCCTCGGACCCTACGGCGCGAAGTCGATGAGCGAATCGCCGTTCAACCCGGTGGCGGCAGCTCTGGCCAATGCCATTCGGCGCGCCATCGGCACCCGTCCGTACGAGACCCCCATGTCCCGTGACCGGATCTGGCGACTCGGCCGGACATGAGTTTTCGGCTACCCGAACTTTTTGTTTCGCACGACTTGATCACTGGCCGCCGGTGTGCCACATTGAGCTGGTGAGCCAGGTGGACACCCGCGAGAGCGGATCGGAGGCCGGATCGACGCGCGGCCGCATACACGGCCGCCGGATGCGCTCGTTGCGTCACGTGGCGCTGTTCGGCCCGGCCTTCGTCGCAGCCATCGCCTACGTCGATCCCGGCAACGTCGCCGCCAACATCACCGCGGGCGCGCGCTACGGCTTCCTGCTGGTGTGGGTGCTCGTCGTCGCCAATCTCATCGCGATGCTCATCCAGTATCAGTCGGCCAAACTCGGCATCGTCACCGGCCGCAGCCTGCCCGGTCTCCTCGGAGAGCGGCTGAGTCGCCGCAAACGCCAAGCATTCTGGGTTCAGGCCGAGGTGGTGGCGATCGCCACCGACCTCGCCGAGGTCCTCGGCGGCGCGATAGCCCTGCAGTTGCTGTTCGACCTGCCCCTCGTCCTGGGTGGGGTGATCGTGGGCATCATCTCGACGCTGATGTTGTTGCTGCAGAACCCTCGCCGCCAACGCGTCTTCGAGACGGTGATCGTGGGCATGCTGGCCATCATCGTGGTCGGCTTCCTCGCGGGGCTCGTGGTGAACCCGCCGACCGCCGGCGATGTGCTCGGCGGGATGATCCCCCGTCTCGAGGGACCCGAGACGGTGTTACTCGCGGCATCGATGCTGGGTGCGACGGTCATGCCGCACGCCATCTATGTCCATTCGGCGCTGGTCATCGATCGCCACGGGGTCACCGAAAGTCTGCCCCGGCGACGCAAACTCGTCCGCGTGACCCGGTGGGATGTGGTGATCGCCCTGACCGTCGCCGGCGCCGTCAACATCGCCTTGCTGCTCCTGGCCGCGGAGAACCTGCTGGGCAAGCAGGGCACCGACACCATCGAGGGCGCCTACCATGCCGTGGCCGACTCGATGGGGCCGGCGATGGCGACCATCTTCGCGATCGGTCTGCTCGCGAGCGGCCTGGCCGCCACCTCGGTGGGATCGTCGGCGGGTGCGGCGATCATGGCCGGGCTTCTGCACAAGCGGGTGCCGCTGCTGGTTCGCCGACTGGTCACGCTGATCCCCGCCCTGGTCGTTCTCGCTGTCGGGGTCGATCCCACATGGGCACTGGTGCTCTCACAGGTGGTGCTGAGCTTCGGCATCCCGTTCGCGATCATCCCGCTGGGCCGGCTGACGTCCGACCGCTCGATCATGGGCGAGTTCGCCGACGGCTGGCCGCTGCGCATCCTGGCAACCGTTGCGTCGGCAATGATCGTGCTACTCAACATCGCGTTGATCGTGCTGGTGTTCACCGGCGCGTGAGGTGACCGAGAACGACTCGCAGTACCACACGGATCGTCTCGGTCCACCGATCGCCGGGGCGATTCGCGGCCGACGGCGTCGAACCCCCGGAGGTATCCCGGTGGCCCGTCCACCGCCCTTCAGGCCAGGAGCCCCTTGGCGACGTGGGTCACCTGGATCTCGTTGCTGCCGGCATAGATCATCAGCGACTTGGCATCGCGCGCAAGTTGTTCGACGCGGTACTCGGCCATGTAACCGTTGCCGCCGAAGAGCTGCACGGCCTCCATCGCGACATCGGTGGCCGCCTTCGACGAGTAGAGCTTCATCGCCGACGCCTCGGCCAGACTCAGCGGCTTACCGGCCTTGGCCCGCTCGATCGCACTGAAGAGCATGTTCTGCACGTTGATCCGCGCCACCTCCATCTCGGCGAGTTTGAGCTGGATCAGCTGGAAGCGCCCGATCTCCTGGCCCCACAGCTTGCGGTTCTTCGCGTAATCGACACTCAGGCGCAGACATTCGTTGATGATGCCCATCGACAGCGCCGCGATCCCGATACGCTCGGCGGTGAAACCGGATTTCGCCCCCTCGGCGCCGCGCGCGTCGGACCCGGTGTCCTCGGTCTCGCCGAGCAGCCGGTCCCGACCGAGGCGGACGTTGTCGAAGAACAGCTCGCCGGTGGGCGAACTCATCATGCCCATCTTCTTGAACGCCTTGCCCTGGGTGAGTCCGGGCATCCCCTTGTCCAGAACGAACGAGAGCACCTTGCGATCGCGCATGGGGGTATCCGAGCCGTCGTCGAGTTTGGCGAAGACCACGATGGTGTCGGCGTACGGGCCGTTGGTGATGAACGTCTTCTGTCCGTTCAACAGATACTCGTCACCATCGCGGCGCACGGTGGTCTTCATGCCGCCAAGGGCGTCGGAGCCGGAGTCGGGTTCGGTGATCGCCCAGGCCCCGACCTTTTCCATGGTGACCAGCTCGGGCAGCCACCGCTTCTTCTGCGCGAGGGTGCCCTTACCCCGGATCGCCGACGCCGTCAGGCCCATGCTGACGCCCATCGAGCCGACCAGACCGAGACAGACCCCGGCCAGTTCGATGTTGACGATCATGAACATCGACCCGGCCATGCCGGCTCCGCCGCCGCCCGCAGGCTTCTCGCCGGCCGCCTCGGCCTCGAGTTCCTTCTCCAGCGCGTCCTTGGCCATGGCGTCGACACCGAAGGTGGACAACAGTTTTCGGGTGATGTCGTAGGGCGGGAGCTGGCCGGTCTCGAGCTCGTCGATGTGCGGCCGGATCTCCTTGTCGATGAACGCCCGCAAGGCGTCGCGCACCATCAGATCTTCATCGGACCACTCGAACATCGACACCTCGCAGAATCATCGGACAGCGCCCGTCGGCTGCCATGAGAACTTGTTTCAGTCCAACTGTGTCAGTCGTCACGATCAGCGTCAAGACACAGAAAGGCACAATTGTGTCTTCATGGGCCAGACAGTCGGGTAAGGACAATCGGCTCAATACGGACACGCGCTTGACCTGCGCTTTCGCAACTGGTCTGCTTATGACAGACGGCGTATGGAACCCGGTGCGATTCCGGGACGGTTGCGCCACTGTGAACTCGCGCCCGCGGGTCAGTCAGACACGTCGCCGTCGAGCCATAGCCCGACAACCGGGGCGCGTCACCCCGAGGAGGTCCCGATGAGTACCCATGTCGCCACGCCGCAGCCCGGTGTCGCCGTCTCCCCCGAAGCCCTGTCGCGCACGCGCGTAGCGCTGATCTTGGGGATCACCGTCCTGTTGGCCCTGCTCGCCTACTACTTCATCGGTGTCGACGAAGGCATGACCTCGGTATTCGGGCACACCATGGTCGTGCACGAGTGGGTTCATGACGCTCGCCACTTCCTCGGCTTCCCCTGCCACTGAGCCGGATTCATGACCGAACTCCGCGTCATCGGGCGCGGAGCCCTCGCCGGACTGATCGCCGGCATCCTGGGCTTCGTCTTTGCTCGTGTCTTCGCCGAACCCGTCATCAACAAGGCCATCGACTACGAATCAGGCCGCGACGACGTCCTCAACGCACTCAACCAGGCAGCCGGTCGGGCGACCGAACCCGATGGTCCGGAGATCTTCAGCCGGACGATCCAGTCGACCGTCGGCATCGCCACCGGCATCATCGGCTTCTCGGTCGCGATGGGCGCTCTGGTGGCCGTCGCCTACCTGATCCTCATGGGCCGGACCGCACTGCGCGCGCAGTATCTGTCCTGGCTCATCGCAGGCTTCGGCTTTCTCGGTATCTACCTGCTGCCGTTCGTGAAGTACCCGGCCAATCCACCGGCGATCGGGCACACCTTCACGATCGAAACCCGCGGTCAGCTCTACCTCGCAATGGTCGCGATCTCACTCGTCCTACTCGGTCTCGCGGTCTACGTCGTACATCGTCTGCATTCCCGGATCGGTACGCAACGCGCGATCCTCGTGGCCGGAGTCGGCTTCCTCATACTGTTCGGCATCGTTCTGGCCGTGCTGCCGTCTCTCGGTGACCTGTCGGCAAACGTCGACCACACCAGCGAGTTCGGCTTCGCACGCGCCGCCACCGAGACACCGCAACCCATCACCAACATCCTCGATCGCCCACTCACGATCGACGGAAGGGTCTATGCGCCAGGGCAGATCGTCTATCCGGGCTTCGACGCCGACGTCCTCTGGAAGTTCCGGTGGTATTCGATCCTGAACCAGGCTCTGGTGTGGTTGGTCATCGGAATGGTCTTCGGTGCCCTGATGAACCGGATGCATCCGTCGACCCCACAGACCATCGGCGAGCAGGCTACGCTCGTCCGGCAGTGACCTCCTCCCTCGACGACCTCGGCCCCTTTTTCGGAGTCGCCACGCACGCCCGCGGGCAGCGGGGTGATGCACCGTGGCTCACGATGGCCGACCTACTCGAGGACGCGCGCATGCTGGAGTCGCGCGTGGACCGTGTGCGTGCCGCACTCGGGGTGGGCGGCACGTCACGTGTCGAGCAGAGGGTGGCTGCGTCGGTCACCCACCTCGGGCTCGTCGCTCGTCTCATCGCTCCGATGATCGCTGTGGAGGCGCTCGACGAACCGCCGATATCGTTCACGGCCGCGGACCTCTGGTGGCAGGACGAATTGGGTGGGCCCTATCCGCTCTCGGTCACCACCGCGGCGACCGACGCCCGGCCCAACCTGGCCGACGGGATCATCGGCGCACTCACCGACGCCGTCGGCGACGCATTCGGGGTGAGTGGGCGAACGCTGTGGGGCAACGTCGCCTCGGCGACCAACAGCGCCGCCAGACTCATCGCGACGGCGCGCCCCGAACACGGCGATCTCGCCGTCGCCGCGGCCGACCGTGTTCTCGCCGAGCCCCATGTCGAGGACGGGCGGTTACGCGCGGGACCGGGATTCCGCCGGCGCAGTTGCTGTTTGATCTATCGGGTCAGCGGCGATCGGGGCGCCGTCTGCGGCGACTGCGTACTCATCTGACCCACCCACCTTCTCGGCAGACCCCACGAACGCACCACGTCCGCCCCACGATCGTGCAGGGCGGACGTGGAGCAGCGATCAGTTACTGTGTGCCGCGGCCGGTGTCGTCGCCCGGCGCGCAGGATCAGAACGGCTGAGCCAGGTCATGATTCCCGCGAAGGTCGTGGTCAGAACGGTCCAAAGGATCACCTGGTTGGCGATCACATACACCCGGAAGTC
Organism: Gordonia sp. N1V; assembly: GCF_029269935.1. Lineage (NCBI taxonomy): Bacteria > Bacillati > Actinomycetota > Actinomycetes > Mycobacteriales > Gordoniaceae > Gordonia > Gordonia sp. N1V. The sequence continues at coordinate 7,258 of NZ_JARJDD010000026.1, read as the reverse complement.
GCCGATCACCGCGCCCGGGAATCCGGGGAAGACGATCGCGTCGCCGTTCATGACCGGGTCGGGAACCTCATGGAACTCGGGCAGCAGCGCGATCGCAATGGTCACGACCACCAGGTAACCGACGGCGGCGACCACCGAGGCCGCGAGCCCTCCCCAGCGTTGCCGGAGCCACAGCGCCACAACGACCGCCGCGATCACCGCGACCACCGAGATGACCGTGAGGGTGAGGTACGCCGTCGATCGCGCACCGATGGTGTCGTCGTCGCCGACGGCCGGCGGGTTGGCCGGGTATGCGAAGAACGGCACCCCGAAGACCGCGACGAAGCCGAGGAGCCCGATCAGGGCCGCCGCCCAGCGTGGGTCGGCTCCGGCGCGGTGATGCGCCAGGTAGGTCCACAGAACCGTGAACGCGATTGCGAAGAACGCGCCCATCGACACCGCGAAAACGATGGTCCCCACGCCCGCACCGATGTTCTCCTGCACCGAGCGGGTGAACACCTCGGCGCCGTGCTCGTGGCCGCCGTGCCCATGCGCGGTCATCAGAGCCTCTTCGGCCTCGCTGCGTCCGTCCTCGTAGTCGATGGCCTTGGCCACCTGCGGCTCGATGAAGATCCGAGCGAAGACGTAGGCGACGATCCCGGCGACGAGTCCCGACAGCAGACCGGCGCCGATGAATTTCTTTTCCATGTTCGGTTGTCTCCCGTGCTCGTTCGATCAGTGGCAGGGGAAGCCGAGGAAGTGCCGGGAGTCATGCACGAATTCGTGGATGTGGGTGTCGTTGCCGAACACCGACCAGGCACCTTGGTCGTATCCGATGAAGTAGTAGGCCATTGCGGCGAGGATGAAGGTGGCGGTCAGCCACAGGGCTGCCGACGCGACGGAGAGGTCGGGTACCGCGAGGGCCCGTGCCTTGTTCTGGTGGGTGGTTGCAACCATCGGAGGTCCTTTCGTGGGATGACGCGTCCCAGCGCTTGTCGGATCGATGCTCGGCGGAATCCTGACTCGTCGGGCGGGGTGACTCCCCGGCCCGGCTCACAGTGGCGCGACCGTCCCGGACTCACACCGGGTTTCCGTCAGCATCTGGCGAGAACTCTATACCCGACAAATGTGACCGGCGCGACCCATCGGACAAAACGAGCAGAACAACCGTCGCGGCGTTTTGTCGGAGGCAACATGGATGATGGGTGAATGGCTGCGCCGTCGGTTCTCGATCGCTTCACCGCCCCCACGCGGCGGTGGTTCAGCGGCACCTTCGCCGAGCCGACCGCCGCTCAGACCGGGGCGTGGTCCTCGATCGCCGACGGCAACCACACGCTGGTCATCGCCCCCACCGGTTCGGGCAAGACCCTCTCGGCATTCTTGTGGGCCCTCGACCGGCTCGCGGCGCGCCCGGATCGGGCACGCGGCACCCGAGTCGTCTACATCTCACCGCTCAAGGCCCTCGCCGTCGACGTCGAACGCAACCTGCGTGCACCGCTGACCGGCATCACCCGCGCGGCGCAGGAACTCGGCGATCCCGAGCCGGCGATCACCGTCGGCCTGCGATCCGGGGACACGCCCGCCGCGACCCGCCGCAGCCTGGTCCGCACACCCCCGGACATCCTCATCACCACCCCGGAGTCGCTGTACCTGATGCTGACGTCATCGGCGCGGGAGACACTGACCGGCGTCGAGGCCGTGATCATCGACGAGGTCCACGCGGTGGCCGGCACCAAACGCGGCACCCATCTGGCGCTGTCCCTCGAGCGTCTCGACGAGTTGTTGGAAACACCTGCACAGCGCATCGGATTGTCGGCGACCGTCCGCCCACCCGAGGTGGTCGCGGGCTTCCTGGCCGGTGCCGCGCCGTGCACGATCGTGCGTCCACCCGCGAGCAAGACGTTCGATCTTCGCGTCGACGTGCCCGTGGAAGACATGGCCAACATCCCGCCGCCACCGGACGCACCCGGTTCCGAGGATCTCGACGACGCGTTCTCCCCGACCGCGGGATCGCTGTGGCCCTACGTCGAATCGGCGATCGTCGATCTCATCGATGCCAATCGCACGACCATCGTGTTCGCCAACTCCCGTCGCCTCGCCGAGCGACTGACCGCACGGCTCAACGAGATCGCCGAATCCCGCATCGCGCCCCCCGCGGTGACCGCTGCGGCCAACCCGCGGGTCGCCGGGGGCGCTCCGGCGATGGTGATGGGTAGCGGAGCGTCCTCGGCGGCCACGACCCTACTGGCCCGGGCACACCACGGGTCGGTCAGCAAGGAGCAGCGCGCCGAAATCGAGGACGAACTCAAGACCGGCCGGTTGCGATGTGTGGTGGCCACCAGCTCCCTCGAGCTCGGAATCGACATGGGCGCAGTAGATCTCGTCGTCCAGGTCGAAGCGCCGCCGTCGGTGGCCAGTGGTCTGCAACGCATCGGCCGAGCCGGGCATCAGGTCGGCGAGATCAGTCAGGGCGTACTGTTCCCCAAACACCGCACCGACCTCATTCATTGCACCGTCGCGGTATCGCGCATGCGGGAGGGTGAGATCGAGGAGCTGCGGGTACCCACCAACCCCCTCGACGTCCTGGCCCAACAGACGATCGCCGCAGCCTCCATCGACGAGCTCCACGTCGACGAGTGGTTCGAGGTAGTGCGCCGCAGTGCACCGTATCGGGAGCTCGGCCGCGGCGTGTACGAGGCCACCCTCGATCTCATCTCCGGACGATTCCCGTCCGACGAATTCGCCGAACTGCGTCCGCGCGTCACCTGGGACCGAGAACGCAACGTGCTCATCGGACGCCGCGGCGCCCAGCGGCTCGCCGTCACCTCCGGTGGCACAATTCCGGACCGTGGCCTGTTCGGTGTGTTCATGGTCGGCGAGAAACAGACGCGCGTCGGCGAACTCGACGAGGAGATGGTCTACGAATCACGCGTCGGCGACGTCTTCGCGCTCGGAGCCACCAGCTGGCGGATCGAGGACATCACCCACGATCGGGTGCTGGTCACGCCGGCGTTCGGGCAGCCGGGACGCCTGCCGTTCTGGATCGGTGACGCGGTGGGCCGGCCGGCCGAACTCGGGGCCGCCATCGGCCGGTTCACCGGTGAGATCGCCGACCGCGCCGAACTCGATCGCCGCGCCGACGAGCTCGGCCTGACCACCTACGCCCGCGACAACCTCGGTGCGCTCATCGCCGAACAGCGCGACGCCACCACCCATCTGCCCACCGACCGCACGCTGGTCGTCGAGCGGTTCCGCGACGAACTCGGCGACTGGCGGCTGATCCTGCACTCCCCGTATGGGTTACGAGTTCATGCGCCATGGGCGTCGGCCATCTCAGCGCGCCTGAAGACGACGCTCGGTCTCGACGGCGCCGTCACGGCCTCCGACGACGGCATCATCGTGCGACTCCCCGACACCGACGACAACCCGCCGGGCGCTGCGGTCTTCACCATCGACCCCGACGACATCGAGCAACTCGTCACCGATGCGCTCGCCGAGTCGTCGATGTTCGCCTCGCGATTCCGTGAATGCGCCGCCCGCGCATTGCTGTTACCGCGTCGCGATCCCGGTCGGCGTGCCCCCCTGTGGCAACAGCGTCAGCGCAGTGCCCAATTGCTGGCCGTGGCCTCGCAATTCCCGGACTTTCCGATCGTGCTCGAAGCCGTCCGGGAGTGCCTGCAAGATGTCTACGACCTGCCCGCGCTGATCGATCTGCTGCGCAGTGTGGCCACCCGCCGGGTGCGGGTCGTCGAGACCGAGACGGAGTCACCCTCGCCGTTCGCGGCATCGTTGCTCTTCGGCTACGTCGGTGCCTTCATGTACAACGACGACGCGCCGATCGCCGAAAGGCGGTCCGCGGCACTGTCTCTCGACACCGCTCTGCTCGCCCAACTCCTCGGCCGTGTCGATCTGCGCGAACTCCTCGACCCCGCGGTGATCACGGAGGTGACCAACCGCCTCCAACGATTCGAGCCGTCGAGGCAGGCCCGCGATGCCCAGGACGTGGTCGATCTGTTGCGCTGGCTCGGGCCGCTGACCACCGAGGAGGTCGACGCCCGATACCGCGGCGACGATCCCGATGCCGTATCCGCCGGTGCCCAACCGGTCGATGCGGCAACGGTTCTCGCTGCTCTGCATCGCGACGGGACGATCATCTCGGTGAGTCAGCGGGGGCGCGCGCTCTGGGCCGCGATCGAGGACACCGCGCGGCTCCGTGATGCGTTGGGCGTACCCGCACCGCTCGGGGTGCCCGCAGCGTTCCTCGAACCGGTCGCCGACCCGGTCGGCGACCTCGTACACCGTTACGCCCGTACCCACGGCCCGTTCACCGTCGACGAGGCAGCCGATTCGCTCGGGCTCGGCGTCGCCGTCATCCGCGACGTGCTGGTACGGATGGCCGGCGAACGCAAGGTGATCGAGGGCGACTTCCTGCCCGAGGCAACCGGTACCCAGTGGTGTCACAGCGACGTGCTCGGGCAGATCCGGCGCGGGTCGCTCGCCGCGAGCCGCGCCGAGATCGAGCCGGTCGACGACGCCACCCTGTCACGCTTTCTCATGGGATGGCAGCACGTCACACCCCGCACGGCCGGCCGTGGCGACCACGACGATCGGCTGACGGGGGTGGACGGGGTGTCGGTGGCGATCGATCAGCTTGCCGGACTACCGCTTCCGGCGTCGGCATGGGAATCCTTGATCCTGCCGTCGCGCGTCGCCGACTACAGCCCCGCCATGCTCGACGAGCTCCTCGGTTCCGGTGAGGTGGTCTGGTCGGGCGCGGGGCGGATCGGCGGTGCGGACGGTTGGATCCGGTTGTGCCCGGCCGATCTCACCGAGGTGCTGCTGCCCGAGCCCGACGAGATCGACACGACCGAGGTGCATCGCCGACTGCTGGAGACATTCACCGGTTCCGGCGGCTTGCGCTTCGCGCAGTTCGTGGGCGACTTCGCCGACCTCGACGCACCGGCCACCGCATCGATGACCGCGATCACCGCGGAAGTGGAATCAGGACTGTGGGACCTGGTCTGGTCGGGTCGTCTGTCGAACGACTCGTTCGCGCCGGTCCGGGCCCTGCTCACGCCACGATCGTCCGGCGGATCCCGCACGGCCCCGGCACACCGATCTCGTGCCCGCGCGCCCCGGCTGCGCTCGTCGCGACTCACGACCCGCCATCTGATCTCGACGACTCCGCCGGTATCGACCCCGCCGACCGTGGCGGGGCGCTGGTTCACCCTGCCCGGTCGCGCCACGGACCCGACCGTGTCCACCCAGGTTCTCTGCGATCAACTGCTCACCCGGTACGGCGTGGTGACCCGCGGCGCGGTGGTCGCCGAAGGTGTGGTCGGCGGATTCGCACGGATCTACAAGGCCCTCAACATCTTCGAGGACAACGGATTCGTCCGCCGCGGGTACTACGTCGACGGACTCGGCGGAGCGCAGTTCGCCGCCCCGGCGACCGTCGACGAGTTGCGCCGACACACCCTCGATCATCGGGACACGTCCACGCACACCGCAGTCGTCCTCGCCGCCACCGATCCGGCGAATCCCTACGGTGCCGCTCTGTCGTGGCCCGACCGCCCCGAGAGCGGTCATCGGCCCGGGCGTAAGCCTGGTGCGCTGGTGGTATTGGTGGACGGCGTTCTCACGATCTACGTCGAGCGCGGCGGGAAGACCGTCCTGACCTTCGAGGACAGCGAGAGTGTATTGCGTTCGGCAGCAACGGCTCTGGCCGGAGTCGTGCACGACGGCCGGGTGTCGCGGCTGGCGATCGATCAGATCGACGGCGCCGAATCGTTGCGGTCCGACCTCGCTGCCATCCTCGTCGACGCCGGCTTCTCGACCACACCACGCGGTCTACGCCTACGGTACGGACACCATGCCCGAAGGTGACACCGTCTTTCGTGCCGCCGCGCGTCTGCGCGGCGCCCTCGCCGGAAAGGTACTCACCCACACCGACTTCCGGGTTCCTCGGCTGGCGACCCGGGATCTGTCCGGTGGCGTGGTCACCGGCGTTCGCTCGCGTGGCAAGCACCTGTTGATCGACGTGTCCCGCGACGACCTGGACGTTCCCGTCAGCATCCACTCGCACCTCAAGATGGAGGGGATCTGGGATGTGCACGCCCGTGGCGCGAAATGGCGTCGGCCCGGCCATGAGGCACGGGTCGTGTTGCGCACCGAGACCACCGAAGCAGTCGGCTTCTCGCTCGGCATCCTCGAACTCCTCACCACGCCGGAGTCCGACCTCGCCTACCTCGGCCCCGATCTGCTCGGCGCGGAGTGGGATGCCGCCGAAGCCGTACGCCGCATCGAAGCACACCCCGACACACCCATCGGCCTCGCACTACTGGACCAACACCTGTTGGCCGGCGTCGGCAACGAGTATCGCTGCGAATTGTGTTTCCTCCGAGGCGTTCTCCCCGAACGTCCGGTCGCCGAGGTCGACGTTCCCGCGATGGTCGATCTCGCCCATCGCGTCCTCTGGGCCAACCGGATGCGCACCGCGCGAACCACCACCGGCGCCACCGGTCCACACGCCCGGGTCTACGTCTACGGCCGACGCGGTCGCCCGTGCCGCCGATGCGGAACCCTCATCCGCCGCGGCTTCCTCGGCCCTCCCGGCGAGGACCGGGTCATCTACTGGTGCCCCTACTGCCAGTCCTGACCGTCGTTCCACCGAGGACTCTCGCCACTCAATGACCCGGCTATCCCCCTGACGTCGGTGCGCCGCTCCCGACGTCGGTGCGCCCTCCCCGATGGTCGCGCAATCCGCCCTACCCGACCGTAGAGACCTCTTCCCCCGGTGGTCGAGCAACCAGCCCTACCCGACCGTAGAGACCTCTTCCCTCGGTGGTCGAGGTGCACGGCGCCCCAGGCGCCGGGCCTCGAGACCCGGTGAGACAACACGCCTCCCAACCACATCCACCGTCCCACGACCCGAACGCCACCCGAACTCGCACACGCCCGCGCTGCACCAGCCGCGTCTGCACATTGGAGCCGCGGACGCAGTGCTCCCGACCGTCTAGGCAGGTTCCCCGATCGACGAGCACCCCACCCGATGGCCGAACAACCCACCGCGCCCGATGGCCGGGCCTCGAGACCCGGCGAGAGAACAAGCTCCACAACCACATCGAACGCATGGCAAACGAAAACCGCACCCCTACCACACCCCACCGACAGAAAATCGGCGCCGAAATACATTGTCCACAAGCAGAATTGATCAAAATACCTCTTGCGTCGAACACACTGGGCTCTACTGACTATTGAGTGGGTCAATTTCTTTGCG
>NZ_JARJDD010000025.1:0-82036 GCF_029269935.1 Gordonia sp. N1V | reverse complement strand
CACGAGGCATACCCTACAAACTACACCCATGTAACCTTAACTGAACGGTATTGGGGTTAAACAACGAATCCTTCCGGGCCGTGATATGAGCAGCGAGCACGCACCAATAGCGACGTGGGTCGGGTCGTTCCCTGTTTATGCCGACGGCGGTGTGTTTCTTTGTGGGGATTTGGACTTCGACGAGATGCTTGAACCTCAGCCGGTCACCTCGGTCGACTATGAGATTCTGACGACCGGAGTCGAAACGGCGTGGGTCGTGCTCCTCCGCGACGTAGCGCACATCGGCCTACGCATCGAGCTTCTCGCCGGAGCGCCACCTCCCATCAAGCCGATACATCCGCTCGTTGCCGTCCACCCCCTGGCCCCAGATGAGACAACTCGCGTGTACACGGCAGAGGCGGTACTCACGTTCACCACGCCACCCCGGTTGTGGCGCGGCGGGGTGAGCGAGGTTGGGCCCGGAGACCACCCCGTGTTCGGCACGCTTGACATCCCTCCTGGCACATACCATTTCCGGGCCTCCCTGTGGCATCAGGACAGGGTTCTCGATGAGGACCAGGACAATGACCCACCCGATCTGTATTCGGTCCAGCTCGCGATTCAGCTGTGGCCGTGAACACCACACCACGACTACCGGCTCGTGCCTGGTGTCGCTCGCCGAACGCCACTGCTCAGCGATGACGAGATGGACTCTCGGCGCAGAACGGCCACTTCTTGCGGCCGCAGGAGCAGTCATTTCCTATTCACTCAGCCTCCTTGAGGCAGAAAGGATGTGGCTGGAAACGACCAGCCGCACGGGGTTGCACAACAATGACGAAGACAGACTTCAAGAAAGAGCTGGCCTCCTACCGCGCCAGCTCCAAGGCGTTTCAGATCGTGGAGGTCCCACCACTGCAGTACCTCATGGTCGACGGCCACGGCGACCCCAACACCGCCCAGGAATACACCGACGCCGTCGCCGCACTGTACTCCGTCGCCTACAAACTCAAGTTCGCGAGCAAGAAAGAGCTCGGCAAGGATTACGCCGTCATGCCCCTCGAATCGCTCTGGTCGGCCGAGGACATGGACGCCTTCACCGACAGGCGCGACAAATCCCAATGGGACTGGACAGCCATGATCATGGTCCCCGACTGGATCACCCCCGAGATGTTCGACGCTGCGATAGCCAAGGCCGCCAACAAGAACCCGCCCGCGAGCCTCGACAGGGTGCGATTGGAGACGCTCCACGAGGGACTCTCCGTTCAGCGGCTTTACATCGGCTCCTACGACGACGAGGCCGACACGCTGGCCGAGATGCACCGCACCTTCATCCCGACTGCGGGGCTGAAACCAACGGGCAAACACCACGAGATCTACTTCAACGACTTCCGCAAGGTCGAGCCCGCGAAGCTGCGCACCATCCTCAGGCAGCCCGTCGAACGAGTGTGAAGAGGAGGCTTCTGCCTTGTCGCGCTCGGCCTACGGTCAGCGGAGCGCGGCCACTCCCATCCCGATCGCGCCGAGCAACGACAACCACAGGCGTAGCACGTTCCACGTTCCCCACGTGCGGGTGAACGTGGCCCATTCCACCGAGCCGGTGGCCAGTCGCTGATTGAGGGGTACGTTGATCGCCACCGTCGTGACGCACGCGGCGATCGCGCATACTGCACCGAACACCGCGGCGAGCCCACGAGCGTCCCGCGGGCCGGCGACGACGATCCAGACCGCCGTGGCGACCGCGAGCAGCGGGGCGAAAAAGAAGAGCGCCAGAAACGGCGGACGCTCGACAACCGAATTCATCGTGCGCATCGCGTCCGCGCCGTCGACTCCGCCCTGAACGGTGATCACTGTGGCGTAAGCGAAGTAAAAGCCTGCCAGAGTCGCGCTGAGGAGTGAGGCCAATCCGATCACTGTCTTCATAATCATGGGAACAAGCATCGGTCGATGATCTGGCGTTCTCCATGCCGAGCCATCCAGCATTCATACGCAAACGTCTAATCTGAGGTCGTGGACCCGTTGTTTCGGATGCTGTCCAGCTTGCGGGCGCAGGGCCTGTTCGCGCTGCGCCTGTCGATGACTGCGCCGTGGTCGGTCGACATCGATGACGGCGCCCCGCTCACGGTGATCGCTGTGGATCGCGGAGCGGTATGGCTCGCGGGTTCAGGACAGCCGGTGCGGCTGGTGGCGGGCCAGGTGGCGTTGGTCGCACACGGCCCGCGCTACGTTGTCGCCGACGCGCCGCAACGCCCTCCGACGGTGCGCATCATCGAAGGCGGAGTGTGTATTCCGCTCTCCGAGACGATGCGGTCCACCGCGCACCGAGGTCTGCTCACATGGGGAAATGACGACGACGGAGCCGACCAATTGCTGGTGGGCACCTATGCCCGCGTGTCGCAGGTCGGCCACCACCTCACCGAGCAGTTGCGGGACATCACGGTCCCACCACCCGGGAGCGTCGACGAAACACTACTTGCCCTACTTCGCAGCGAACTCGCCGATCCGAAACCCGGGCACAGCTTTGTCATCGATCGTCTCCTCGACGTCGTCGTTGCCTCGGTGATCCGCGCCGCGGCGCCTCTGGCCGGGCCGGGATGGCTGTCCGGCACTGTCGACCCAACCGTCGCCGGCGCGCTGGACCTGATGCACGAATCACCCGAAAAGCCTTGGTCGGTCACCTCATTGGCGGCCGCAATGCACGTCTCGCGGTCCGGACTCGCCGCGAAGTTCCGCGATGGTGTGGGCGAAACCCCGGCGCGGTATCTCGCGCGCTGGCGGATGACGCTGGCGGCCGACGCTCTCATCGCCACGGACGACGGGCTCGAAACGATCGCTCGCCGAGTCGGATACGGGTCGGCATACTCGTTCAGTAACGCATTCAAATCGGTACACGGCCAGAGCCCGGCGCACTACCGCCTCGCCCACCGGTGATGGGTGGTGCCACCACCGGTGGGCGCCGCACTGGTGACAAGACCTCCGGTTACCCGATCTGGGTGGACGGGAACACGAGCGAGCTGATCACCGCGCGATCCGGCTTGCCCTGTTCGGTCGTCGGGACGTGATCGACGATGACGATCGGGGTTCCCGCGAACTCCGGCGCCCTGGCGACGAGGTGGGCATTCAGGTCGGTGAGCACGTCTTCCCCCGAACTCGCGTCGAGGACGATCGCGGCACCGAAAGGTTGGTCGGCGCCGGCAGGTGCGGGGATCGCGACGGCATACCGCACAGCGGGATTCGAGCAGAGGACCTGCTGGAGGTCGACGGGAAACCGATCTCCTCGTGCTGTGCGCCGGCGATCCCCAGCGCGTCCGCGTATCTGCAGATAACCCTCATGGATGAGGCCGACGTCGCCGGTGTGGAACCAGCCATCGGGTAGAAAGCCGGAATTGGCGGGGCTGACACTGTAGGCGTACGCCTGCTCCGGTGTGTCTACTTCGATGAACCCGGACCGGCCGTCACGCACTGGTGTGCCGGTGTCGTCGACGACGCGCAGGCCGATGTCAGGGCGGGGTCGTCCGGCGGTCGCCAGATGTGACGAGCACAGTGTGTAGGCGGGGCCGGCGAGAATGCTGGCGAGACCGAACTCGCTGGCGCCGTAAGTGTTTGCGAGGACCGGAGAGCCGAGTCGCCTCAGCAGTTTCGTGCGCAAGGCCGGTGCGGCGTCGGCGCCGACGTGGGTCAGCATGATCAACGACGACAGGTCGGCGTCGGAAAGAGTGTCGTCGTAAGCGAATTCGACGAGCTGGGGTTCGACGAGCGTCAGGTGCGTGATGTGGCGCCGCTGCACGGTATCGATGATGACGCCGGGATCGGCGCTGCGGCGCAGTACGACAGTGCCGCCGCCGAGCAGCGTGGCGTCGACCATGGTTTGCGCGATGTAGGCGAGTGGCGTGCACACCAGTTGGCGACGACCAGGGTTGGAACCGAGATCGACCAACCTTCGGTATGCGCCGACGGAGCGGATGCTTGCCTTGGAAACCCCTGTCGTCCCGCCCGAGGCGACCACCACGCAGTCATCGTTGGCGCCGACGGTCACAGCAGGATGGACGCCGTCGACGCCCGGCTGAACGGCCAGGAGGTTGACAGCACCGTCCACCGCCCCGACCGAGAGCGCCGTCGAGGCGCCGGCCGCGGCCACCGCGTCGGCGGTCTCCGGAAACACGATGACGTGGCTGGGCGCGATGCGGGACAGAAACACGGCAAGCCGTTCGGGAGTGCCGGCACCCGGGCAGAACACCGTGACCGCGCCGATCTGCGATGCGGCCTACCGCGCAGCGATCGCAGTGGCGGTGATCGGGGCGATCAACGCGACCCGGTCGCCGGGGCGCACACCCTGTGACCACAGTGCGCGATCGAGGTGATCGATCATGTCCTGCAGCGCTTTTCCCGAGTAGATCCGGTCGTCGTCTTCGAGAACGACGGTGTCTCGGTTCTCGTCGAGACGTGCGGCAACCGCCGAGATGTAGGAGCCGTCGAACCCGGTCTCGTGGCTGGTGGTCATGGTGCGCTCCTTCCGAAGGCGGTGTCGTCGGAACCGGCAACACATGTGAGTGTGCTCGGGACTCCGATGCTCTGGGGACCGCCGATTGGCTGATCGGCCAGCGGAGTGTGCCCTCCCCCGATCGGCGGAGGTCCGAGATCCTGTGCGAAGTGAGTTGCGTGACGAAACTCGGTGTGATTACCTCGGTTGCGTGAAACAACTCGGTAGGCAGGCGCTGGTTGATGAGTTCTCGGTCAAGCCGATTGGTGAGGGCACGTGGTCGGCCGACATCGATCGCTCATGGTGGGGCTGGTCCGGTCCGCATGGCGGGGTGATCGCGGCTCTGGCTGGCCACGTGGCAGCGGCGGCCGTACCGGATCGATCGGTGCGAGCGCTCGACCTCCGATTCCTTGGACGACCTGCCGACGGTGAACTCGTCCTGACTCTCCTTGAGAAGAAGATCGGCGGCAGCACGCGCATTGTCGATGTCGGCATCACCCAGGGCGGTCGCGATGTCGCGGCCGCCACGGTGACCCTGGGCCGGGAGGGGCCGGCGTCCCCAGCCGACATCGTGGATGTGTCGGCGGATGTCGTCGCGCGTCCCGAGGACTGCGAACCATTCATGATCCCGCCCGAGATCGTCCCGATGGGTGGACATCTCGACCTACGTCCCACCGACGGCGCGCTCCCGCTGACCGGTTCGGAGGATGCCTGGATGCGGGCGTGGATCTCGACGAGAACACCGATGTCGATGGATTTCGCCTATCTCGCGCTTCTCGCCGATTGCCTTCCGCCGGGGGTCTTTCCGACGCTGTCGGCTCCCCTGGCCGTCCCGACTGTGGCGTTCTCGATGCACGCGGCCGCCGCGCTCGACGACCCGTCGCCCGCGCCCGTCCTCGTCCACACGCGGAATGTGTCGACGTCGGGAGGGTGGTCGGTCGATGACACGACCTTGCGAGATGAGTCGGGACGGTTGCTGGCCACGGCACGGCAGAGTCGGCGGGTCCTCGGCTGGCATGCCCGGTGAGTACCGCCGCGGTGTCCACCAATGGTTGTGGCGCGTCGGCCACCTCGTGCCACCGAGCCGCTCAGGGCATCTCGACTGTCTGCGCGCGGCGTAGCTCCTCGACTGCACGAGTCACATACGGGCCGTGATCGACAGCGGCCGCCGACGCCAGATCGGCAGCCACCAGGAGCGCCGCGACGACGACGTCGTTCGGTGTGGGCACCGACGTCGTTCCGTCCTCGGGCCGCTCTGCTACGCCGAGCGCGCCGGTGAGCACCACCGCGACGGCGGTGGGGTCCACCTGTGCGTTCCAGCATCCGGCGGCACTCACGGTGCGGTTGAGGACTTCGGCGATATCGTCGCCGTCGAGCCCGTCCTGATACGAGGTTTCCAGCAGCTCGCGCACCAAGTGGCCGTGTACGTCACGGGCGGCGTCGGCGTGGATCGCGAGTTCCTCGACAACGTCGAGTAATTCTTCGAGCTCATGAGTGCGTGCCGCGCCGATCCCCCGGTCGGTGGCCTCGGCGATGACTCGTGCCACCGCAGTCCAGTCGGCTGATGATCGGTAACCACTGGCCATTGACTGTTTCCTCCTGGTCGGCCGACGGATGAGTGGGCGTGCTCGTCGCAGACACTAGTCGCCACCGCCGACAACCAACGCGGACGAGACATCATCGCCGTGCAACGCTGCGGCCGACGCAATGCCATCCGGACCCGACACCGCCACGATTACGGTGTGGGCATGACACAAGTAGCACTCGTCACCGGCACCTCCTCCGGCATGGGCATGTACGCGGCGGTCGAGCTCGCTCGCCGCGGCGTGCGGGTCGTCGCCACCATGCGCGACACCGGTCGATCCGGTCGATTGCGTGACGCTGCGGCCGACGCCGGCGTGGAGCTCGACATCCGAGCGCTGGACGTGGTCGATCACACTGCCGCCGCCCGCCTGGTCGCCGAGGTGGTCAGTGACCACGGCGCGATCGATGTTTTGGTAAACAACGCGGGTCAGGGCTGTGTGGCGACCGCCGAGCAGTTGTCGATGTCGGACATCCAGGCGCAGCTGGATGTGAATTACCTTGCCCCGGTGAATCTCACGAAGCTCGTCCTGCCAGGTATGCGGGAACGCCGCAGCGGCAGCATCCTGACGGTCACGAGTGTGGGTGGCGTCGTCGGACAACCATTCGCCGACGCCTATTGCGGCGCGAAGTTCGCCGTCGAAGGATTCATGCAGTCCCTGGCGGTGGTCGCCGAGAACTTCAACCTGCATGTCGCGGTGATCGAACCGGCCGCCGTGGCGAGCGACTTCGTCTCCAACGCTGAGCGTCCCGAAGGCGCCGACGCTTACGGTCCGCTGCTCGATGCCTATCTCAGCCGAACCGCCGGTGCGTTCGCCAACGCGCAGACTGCTCAGAGCGCGGCGCTCGCCATCGCTGACGCTGCGATGACGGAGAGTTTCCGGTTCCGGTGGCAGAGTTCGGACGCCGCAACGATTTTCGCCGGTATATCGCTGGCCGATCTCGATGGCGAGCGCGTCCTGGGAGTCACCCGTACCTGGCTCACCGCCGAACAGTAGGAGATCGAAACCGTGAATACCGACGATGACGCACTCGACGATCACGAACTCGAAGCAGCCATTGCCCACGGATTCGACCAGCGGGACCGCGCGAACATGCAGCCGACGATCGCGTACTTCGAGGATCTGCTCGCGCGTCACCCCGGACACGCTGCCGTCTTGTACGAGTTGGCGGGCTCCTACGACACGGCCGGCGATGGGGTCCGGGCGGAGGCGTTGTACCGGGAAGCCTTGGCGGCCGGGCTATCCGGTGACCGCCTGGCGCGATGCCTACTCCAATACGGAAGCACCCTGCGCAACCTCGGGCGGCTTGACGAGTCTCTTGCCGTTTTCGCTGACGCGTGCCAACGCTTTCCGAGATCGCACGCGTTGCGTATCTTTCACGCCCTCAGTGTCCATGCCGACGGCCGGGCCGCGACTTCCCTCGCGATGGTGCTCGAGCTCGTGGCCGACGAGATGAGGGACGGAGACGTCCCACGCTACGAGGCGGCGATCAGAGGTAACGCGCAGTACTTACGAGATCTCGACAGCGGCGGCACCGACAGCGCATAGTACCGCTCAGCTATCCGACGCCTGATCCTCGAGATGTGCCAATGCCGCACGCGCGGTTTCGAGTTCGTGACTGAGTTCGTCGATCCTGCGTTGCGCCGCCTCGCGCGCTGCGCTGATGACCTCGTCGACGGCTGCGATGGCGGCGTCGTTGCCGAGTTCGCGCATCGCCCGCGCCACGCGATCAGCGGTCACCTCGGTCGCCCTGACGGTTTTCTTGCTGCCCTGCGACACCGAGACGGCCCAGCTTCCTGCGGGGGTTGAGGTGAGCGTGACGCTCACGGCGGCTGTCGTGGTCTTCGCTCGCCGTGGCGCCTTCGGAGCAGCGCTCGAACTCTGCGGACTCGTGTTCACGGTTCGTGGCGTCGGGGCTGCGGTGCCTGCTCCCCCGGGCCTGGATTCGGATTTCCGGGTTGTCGAGTTCGACGGGACCGGCGGCGCGGCCGGGACGGGTGGCTGTGCAGCAACCTTCGCAGGTGCAGGCCTCGCGGCTCGCTTCTGTGCCGGAGATGCGGACCCCGTTGCGGCCTGCGACCTCTGCAATTCATTCGCCTCGAAGGGCAACTGATCGTCGACGCCTTTCGGGCGCACCGTCACGACCGATCCCTCGATGGACACCACGCGAGCCGAGGTCCCGGCGTCGAGGTTGAGGGAGGGCATGGGGTCGCGCAGATAGACCGTGACCCTCTTACCCGTGGCGAGTCCGGCGGACAGCGCTGTCAGGTCGTCGGACGTCAGACCGTCCCCTTTGCGTGAACTCACGGAACCATACTCGCACATGTGTGCGACAGGGTGGTGTTCGGACCGGTATCCGCGCGTTCAGCCTGTGCGATGCGAGGCATCGATACGATGCCGGCATGCGCGAGCGGGCTCGGAGGGGCGTTGCGTGGTGGCTGTGCGGGGGCGTCGTCTCGATCGCCGTTGTTGCCGTGGCGGCGATCGGAGCAGTGCGGATACTTCATCCCGATCCGTGCGACTTGTCCCTTCCCTTTGCGGAGAAGTTAGGCCTTCGTCTGTCTCGCGATGACCACGTCGTCGCATGCGAATGGGATGGCGGGTTCCCCGATTCGGGAGGCAAGGTCGTCGTGCGCACCACATCCGCCGATACCCGCGACGCGTTGCTGGGTAGGTCTGAGGTCAGCGAAGAACTGGATCGCACATTGGTCATCGTTGACGACGGGACGTTTCACGAGGAGGTCAACCGACCGAATCTCGAACGGAGCGAGCAGGTTTACACCTCCACCGGGAAGGGCGGTCATCTATTGCAGATCAGCTATGACCCGGGCGTCGAGTCGGGTCTTCTTCTCACGGAGCTGGCGCTGGACGTGTGAATCGAACTGACACGCGCCCTTGACGCCGACCTGCAAGTCGGCAACACTTAGGCGTGTGACTAAGTATCACGGCGATGTCGACACGGTGCTCCGCGCTCTCGCGGACCCGACTCGTCGCGCCGTCGTCGAACGGTTGGCAATCTCGCCGGCCGTCGTATCCGAACTCGCGGCACCGTTCCCGATGGCGTTGCCGTCGTTCATGCAACATCTGCGGGTACTCGAAGAAGCCGGAATCATCGTGTCGCACAAGGTTGGACGGGTTCGCACCGTCAGCCTGCGCCCGGGTTCACTCGATGTGTTGCATGTCTGGCTCGGCGAGCAGCGCACCCCTGCAGAACACCAGGCCGATCGGCTCGGCATCCACCTGACCCGCACGACTCACAAGGAGACCTGACATGACCCGCGTTCGCATCGACATGTTCGTTTCACTGGACGGATACACCTCCATGGGCGGCGAATCCGCCGACAACCCGATGGGCGAGGACTGGGGGCGGCTCACCGCGTCCTACGCGGCCACCCGCACCTTTCACGAACGAGTCTTCGGCGACACCAGCGGCGCAGGCACCACCGGCGTCGACGACACTTATGCCGCAGCACATTTCGAGGGGATCGGCGCCGAGATCATCGGGGCATCGATGTTCGGGCTGCACACCTATCCCGATGACCCGGACTGGAAGGGCTGGTGGGGTGACGAACCGCCGTTCGGTACGCCCGTCTACGTCCTGAGCCACACCGCACCACGTCCCTCGATCGAGATGCAGGGCGGGACCACCTTCCATTTCCGCAGCGGCGCAGTCGACGACGTGCTCGCCGAAGCGTCCGCCGCGGCTGCTGGACTCGACGTGCGCGTCGGCGGTGGGGTGCGCACCGCCCGCGAGTTCCTGCGCGCGGGACTCGTCGACCACCTACATCTCATGGTCGCCCCGATCGTCCTCGGCCGAGGAATGCGGCTGTGGGACGACCTGCCCGCCCTCGACCGCACCCACAAGGTGACCACCGAGGTCGCCGAGAGCGGCACCATCCACGTCACCTTCACCCGATAGGACACAGATGAGCATCGAACGTCGACTCGCGCGCGCCGAATTCACCCTGACCCGCGACTATCCCGCGCCGGTGCACCGCGTCTGGGATGCCTTTGCCGATGAACAGGAGAAGCTCTCCTGGTGGGGCGGGGGCGACTCGGTGGATCCCATCGAGTGGGCCTTCGACTTCCGGGTCGGTGGTCGTGACGTCGCCGAAGGCAGATTCCACGACGGCCCGGTCTCGCGGTATGTGGCCACCTATACCGACATCGTCGAGCACAACCGCATCGTCACGACCTACGACATGTGGATCGACGGCATCCACATGTCCACGTCCGTGGCATCGCTGGAGTTCGAGTCGGTGGATGCGGGAACCCGATTCACTCACGCCGAGCACGGGGTGTTCTTCGACCGGTTCTGGGCCGACGGCCCCAACCGGGAGAAGGGCACGCGGGGCCTGCTCGATGCGCTGGGTGCTTATCTCGGCTGAGACCCTTCCGGGGCGATGAGTTCTATACGGCCGGCGTGTCGATATCTCCGACACTGCTCGCCACACTCTCCCGGAGGTCTGCCATGGGCATCATTCAGATCGAACTGTTCTCCACGCTGGATCTCGTCGGCCAATCACCCGGCGGCCCGGACGAGGATCCCGACGGCTTCCCGTACGGCGGGTGGCAGGTACCGCTGCTCAACGAGGTCAGCGGCGCGCAGGTCGTCGCCGCCTACGAGCACACCGATGCTCTACTCCTCGGTCGTCGGACGTATGACATCTTCGCCCGGTACTGGCCGAATCAGGATCCCCAGTCGTCGCCGTTCGCCAAGCTCTTCAACAGCATTCCCAAGTATGTTGCGTCAACCGGTGATCCGGAGCTGACCTGGTCGGGCTCACATCTTCTCGGACCAGACCTGGTGTCCGCCGTCGGTGAACTCCGGAACGTGCACGAGCACGTGACCGTGGTCGGCAGCCTGAATCTGGTACAGACACTCGTGCGGGAGAAGCTGTTCGATCGGCTCGATCTGTGGGTGCACCCGATCGTGCTGGGCGTGGGCAAGAAGGTGTTCGATCAGGGCACACTGCCCACCGTTCTGACTCTTCTCGATGCCGCCGACGGCCTCGCCCGGCGGAACGGTTTACCTGCAGTACGCGCGAGCCGACGGGACGCCGGGGGTCGGTGACATCGACGCCCAGTCGTGAGGACCGCGTTGCCGGCTGTCGCGGTCCTGCCCCACACCGCCGGACCGCCGCGACCCTCGGACGCTCCGGCGCCGACTATGTTTATGGGAAGCTCGACGGCTCCGGCGCGTACCGGCGCACGGGGCGGCACATAGTCAGCGGAGATTCGGGGCAGATGGACGTCGACGGTCGGCAGATCACCGTATCGGGGAGCCTGCTGCAACCGCTGTGGCGTCGCACCACCGACATCCTGCGGGTGGTGGCCGCAACGCTGATGCTCGTGGTGGTCGTGGTCGGCTCGCTCATCACCCGCAACAATTGGGTCGATCTCGAGCAGTCCATCTCCCGCATCATCGGGGTCCTGTCCCCCACCCAGGCCGATCTCGTCTACCTCGCCTACGGTCTCGCGATCCTCGCGTTACCGTTCGTGATCCTGCTGGAACTGCTCGCCGCACGTCAGTGGCGCATGTTGTGGGCCTACGGCGCCGCGGCGGCGATCACTTTCCTGTCGTTGTCCATCAGCGAGAACGGTGTCAGCGCACCCAACTGGCACTTCGACCGACACCAGCGATTCAATTCGCTTGTCTCGCAATTCCTCGACGACCCGCGATGGATCGCGATGCTCGCCGCGGTGTTGACCGTGTCCGGGCCGTGGTTGCCCGCCCGTTGGCGGCGCTGGTGGTGGACGCTGTTGTTGGCCTTCATCCCGATCCATCTCGTGGTCAGCTCCGTCGTTCCGGCCGGAGCGGTCTTCGGGTTGTCGACCGGCTGGTTGGTCGGGTCGATCGTCGTCTGGGTGGTGGGCACGCCGGCTCTGGTGGTACCGCTGGAGAGCGCGGTCCGGGTGCTGGGGCAACGGGGAATCGAGGTGACCGCGTTGTCGATCGTCACCCCGGCTGGTACCGGGCCTCTCGGGCTGGAGGCGGACTCGACGACGGACGAGTCTACGTCGGACTCGGACGACTGCGGTCACGTGGTCATCGACCTCTACGGCCCCAATCAGCACAGTGCCGGACTGCTCCGGCAGTTCGTCCGCAAGATCCGACTGCGGACCCAGGAGACCGGGCCGCTGCAGCTCTCGGTCAGCCGGATGGTCGAGCATCGCGGGCTGATGGCGATCGCCGTCGGCGATGTCGGGCTCGCCGACTCCGCTCCCGTCGCGGTCGCTTCCCTCGACCGGGGATGGACGATGTATGCCCACCGCACGCGTCGCGGCTGCGACCTGGACGCCGCGATCACCCAGACCACACCGCGGGCGCTGTGGGAGGCCCTGCAGGAACTGCATTCACACGGCATCGCGCACGGTGATCTCCGGGCAAGTCGGATCACCGTTCTCGACGGGACAGTCCTGTTCGGTGGGTTCACCCACGCCGAGTACGGCGCCAACGAGAATCGGATGGAGTCCGACATCGCCCAGATGCTCGCGAGCACCACCGAGTTGTACGGCGCCGAGGCCGCGGTCACCGCGGCCATCGATGTGCTCGGTGAGGACCGGGTCCTTGTCGCCTCCCGCCGTCTCACCAAAACCGCTCTGCCCTCCCGCATCCGGGATGGTCTCGCCGACGCGAAATCCACGCTGTCGCAGGCGCGGGAGGAGATCGTCTCGCAAACCGGCGGTGAAATCCAGGCCGCCCCGATCACCCGGTTCACCCGCAGCCAGGTCATCCAACTCGTACTGCTGGTCGCCCTCGTGTACGTGGCCTACCCGTTCATCAGCACCGTCCCGACGTTCTTCGGTGAACTGCGCAGCCTCGACTGGTGGTGGGCGCTGATGGGTTTGGTCGTGTCGATGCTCACCTATGTCGGTGCGGCCGCGGCGTTGTGGGCGTGCGCCGACGGCGTGGTCAGCTTCCGCAACCTCGTGATCATGCAGTTCGGCAACACCTTTGCCGCCACCACCACCCCGGCGGGTGTCGGCGGGCTCGCCCTGAGTACCCGGTTCCTGCAGAAGGGCGGTCTCGGCGGAGTCCGCGCGACCACGGCGGTCGCCCTGCAACAGAGTGTGCAGGTGATCGTCCATGTAGCGCTCTTGATCGTATTCACCACGCTGGCCGGAACATCGACCAACCTCGAACATTTCGTTCCCTCCACGACGGTGCTCTACCTGGTCGCCG
Source organism: Gordonia sp. N1V (assembly GCF_029269935.1). Classification (NCBI taxonomy): domain Bacteria; kingdom Bacillati; phylum Actinomycetota; class Actinomycetes; order Mycobacteriales; family Gordoniaceae; genus Gordonia; species Gordonia sp. N1V. The sequence goes on along the minus strand of NZ_JARJDD010000025.1, from coordinate 68,811 downwards.
GCGCTCTACTCGGCGTCGTCGGTGTGTTCCTCCTCGTTCCGAAGCTTCGGCATTGGCTGGGAACGTCGTTGCGGCCCAGGGTGATCGAGTTGCTGACCGACATCCTCGACGTGGCACGTGAGCCCAAGCGGCTCGGCACCATCGTCTTGGGTTGTGCCACCACGACTCTCGGCGGAGCGCTGGCACTGTGGGCCAGCGTGTACGCCTTTGGTGGGCAGACCTCGTTCGTCACCGTCACCGTGGTGACGATGATCGGCGGAACCCTGGCATCGGCCGCCCCGACGCCTGGCGGTGTCGGCGCCGTCGAGGCCGCGCTGATCGGTGGACTGGCCGCCTTCGGCCTTCCCTCGGCGGTGGCGGTACCCGCGGTGCTGCTCTATCGGGTCCTGACCTGTTGGTTACCGGTCTTCATCGGGTGGCCGGTGATGCACTGGATGACCCGCAAGAACATGATCTGAAAACACCGCATGCCCGGCCTGGAGGGCCGGGCATGCGGTGCCCTCGAAGCATCGAGCCATCACTCCTGCGTGCTACGTGAGTTGGTCAGCGCCATCGCGCCGACCGCGGTGACGACCCCGACGACGACCGCGAGGATGCCGTAGGTCAGCCGCTCTCCGTGGAAGAACGACTCGACGAGGTCGGCGCCCCAGGTGCCGGCCGGGAGCTGAGTGGTGACCACCGCGGCGATGATGGTGCCGATGACGGCGGTCCCCAGGCTCGTGCCGACCTCCTGGGCGGTGTCGTTGAGCGCGGTGCCGATGGACGTGCGGTTGGCCGGCATCGCCTCGACGAGGGCGATGGCACAGATGGTCATCACCGTGCGCAGGCCGATGGTCATCACGACCATCGAGAGCGCGATGACGAGGTAGCCGTGCTCGACACCCCATGCCAGGCCGCCGAGCGATCCGGCCAGGCAGGCTGCGCCGACGAGGCAGGCGATGCGGTGGCCGAACCGGCCGGCCAACCACTCCGAGATCGGCGTCGCGACGAGCATCGTGACGATGATCGGCAGGTTGGCCAGACCGGCCTTGACCGGACTCCAGCCGTAGGCGTACTGGAAGTGCAGGATCAGTCCGAACATCACGCTGGCCATCGCGATCGACGTGCCGATCTGGGCGATGGTGGCACCGCGGATCGTCCCGACCTTGAACAGCCGGACGTCGAGCATCGGAGCGGCCGAACGAAGTTCGTGCCAGATGAAGGCCGCTGCGGCGAGCACCGCGCCGACGATGGAGGCGATGGTGGGCCACGACACCCAACCGTGCTCGACGCCGCTGGTCAACGACCAGCATGCGAGGCCGATCGTGACGATGCTCAACAGAGCGCCCGGCAGGTCGAGTCGATCCTTCGTCAGACCGTCGGAGCGGTCGGCAGCGACGCCGAGCCGGACACCGATGCCGGCGATCAGCGCGATCGGTGCATTGACGACGAGCAGCCATTCCCAGCGGACGTGCGCCAGGGCGGTGCCGCCGAGGACCGGACCGAGGACGAACCCGGCCATGCCGACCACGATCATGACGGTCATCGCACGCATCCGCAGGGTCTCGTCGTCGAAGAGGCGGAACACGAGCGAATTGGTGATCGGTGCCATCGCGGCGGCGGCGATACCGAGTGCGGCGCGTAAGGCGATGAGTTCGCCTGTCGTGGAGACGAACACGACGAGCAGGCTCAGCAGCCCGAAGGCGGTGAGGCCGATGAGCAACACCCGCCGCCGGCCGAATCTGTCGGCGATGGAGCCCGCGGTCAACAGCAGGCCGCCGAAGGTCAGCGAGTAGGCGCCGGTGACCCATTGCAGCGCGACGGTGTCGCTGCCGAGGTCGCGGCCGATGGTGGGCAGGGCGATCGACAACAGTGTGTTGTCGACCATCTCGACGAAGAACGCGAGACAGAGTGCGGCGAGCGGTATCCATGCCGCTCCAAGCGAGGTGTAGGTGCGCGACGTGGTCGTCGGCGCGGTGGTGACGCTGGTCATGAGGTCCTCCTAGCGGGCAGCCGGGGTTCGATTACCGACAACGCTAGGTAGCGGTTCTGTCGTGGCTCTGTCGTGACCTGTCGCCTGCTGTCGCACTCTGTCGCAGCGGATGCGTGCCTGCGTCACTGCTGGTCACCTACTCTCACCGGGTGGATGCCATCGCCTCGAAGCGCCGTTCTCAGCCGGCGCCGCCCTGGGTGATCTTCGACGATCTCGTCGACCCCGATCGTCAGCCACGTCGCCCGTGGCTACACCTCGAGGACGACGAGATCGCGCCGGTGGTGCTCGAATCCGAGCGGTCCTCCCACGTCGTCTGGTCGTCGCTGTGGCTCAAGCGCCCCGACGCCCGGATCGCCTTCGACCTCACGGCGCGCACCGATGGCGGCACCGATCTGCGCTGGACCCTGCTGGTGGAACCGCCTGCACCCGACGACCGACAGTTCCGACACCTGTGCCAGCGCATCGGCACCCTGATCAACGCGAACCTGCGCCAGACCTACGGGCGATAGCCGAAGACCCGGCACGACTGCCGTCTCTGTCCGACGCGCGTCCGTACATACTAGTTGTTACACTCCTCCTGTGACGTCACGCGAGCAACTGACCGAGGCAATGGCGGGTCTTCTCTGGGAGCGTGGATATGCCGCGACGAGCCCACGTGACGTGATGGCGCGCGCCGGTGTGGGTCAAGGAAGCATGTATCACCATTTCAGCGGCAAACACGAATTGGCTGTCGCGGCCTTGTCGGAAGTGGTCGCCGAGATGGTGGCCGACTCAGCGGTGTTGGACGGAGAACAGTCGCCGCTGGAACGACTCAAGCGATACTTGTCGCTCCCCCGACCGGGCCCGCAGGGATGCCGCATAGGGCGCATGACCCAGGATCCCCAGGTCGTCGAAGATGCGGAGTTGCTCGCGCTCGTCGCAGGCGCATTCGACACCATGCTGAAACGTTGGGAAGCAACAATTCTCGAAGCTGTCGACGCCGAGGAGCTTCCCACCGACACCGACGCCCATGACCTCGCGCGGACCTTGTCGGCGGTCCTGCAGGGCGGATACGTCCTGGCGCGCGCCCAGGGCGAGCAAGCGCCGATGGATGCCGCTGTTCGGGGCGCAGTCGCCCTGCTCGACGCGGCACATCGCACCGCAGTCGATCGCCGAAACCACTGAGAAGGAGAACCTGATGACCGCTCGAATCGGTATCAACGGCTTCGGCCGCATCGGCCGCAGTTACCTGCGTGCAGCCCTGGGGCATACGGCAAATGTGGAGGTGGTCGCGATCAACGACGTCGCCGATGCCGCGACCCTCGCCTCGCTGCTGGAGTGGGACTCGCTGGCCGGGCACCTCGCGGATGTCGATGTGGACGACGGGGCCATTGTGGTCGGTGGACAACGAATCAGGGTCACATCGGCGCGCGAACCCGCGTCGATCGATTGGGGTGACATCGGTGTCGACGTCGTCATCGAATCGTCGGGTCGGTTCACCGACGCGGTCAGTGCGCGGGATCACCTCAAGGCCGGCGCGCACAAAGTGATCATCTCGGCGCCAGCCGATGCCGCCATTCCGGCCGTGGTGCTCGGTGTGAATGATGACTCGCTCGATGTCAGCGGCGATGTCTTCTCGAACGGCTCGTGTACCACGAACTGCCTTGCGCCCATGGCCAAGGTCCTACACGAGTCGTTCGGGATCGAATCGGGTCTCATGACGACGGTGCACGCTTACACCAGTGATCAGCGCTTACAGGACGCACCGCACAAGGACCTTCGTAGGGCACGTGCCGCAGCGCTGTCGACAATCCCGACCTCGTCGGGTGCGGCGAGCACCATCGGCCGTATCATTCCCGAACTCGACGGACGACTTACCGGGCTCTCGCTCCGCGTTCCGGTGCCGGTGGGGTCGATCACCGACCTAACCGCCAAGCTCACGCGGCCTGTCGAGGTCGACGAGGTCAATGCGGTGTTCCGTTCTGCCGCTGGCAATCCGGCGATGTCGACCTATCTCGCCTATTCCGAGGCTCCTCTGGTTTCCGCGGACATCGTCGGCAATCCACACTCCGCGATCTTCGATGCGCCGCTTACCCAGGCCGTCGGTGATCAGGTGAAGATCTTTGCGTGGTACGACAACGAGTGGGGTTTCTCGAACCGTCTCGTGGAGCTATCTGCTCTCGTCGCCTCTTGACGCGTTAGGGATACGCGCTCGTCCACTTCAGGCCACCGACTCCGGCGTTGGCGCCGACCTGCGCTGCGGTGTCCACCCCGGACGCGGAACGCTGTCGAGTAGCGCTTGCGTATAGGGATGTTCGGGGCTGCGCAGGAGGTCGTCGGTCGGTCCGCGTTCGACGATCTTGCCGCCCTGCATGACGATCGTGTGCTCGGTGACCTGCCGGACGACGGCGAGGTCGTGGGTGATGAAGACATACGAGAGTTTGGTTGCCTCGTGGATGTCGGCGAGCAGGTTGAGGATCTGCGCCTGGATGGACACGTCGAGTGCGGCGACCGCTTCGTCGAGTACGAGTACCCGCGGATCGGCGGCCAGCGCACGGGCGATCGCCACGCGCTGTCGTTGACCGCCGGACAGATGGCCCGGTACCGACGACAGGAGTCGTTCGGTCAGACCCACCATGTCGGCGAGTTCGCTCAGACGACTGCGGTCGGTGCCCGACTCGCGGTCGTGCATGCGCAACGCCTCGGACAGTGTCTGGGCGACGGTACGACGTGGATCGAGACTCGTGTACGGATCCGGTCGGCAGCTCGAACGAGACGTCGTCGACCGGGCGGAACGTTCCGAACGTCTTGCACAGGTTGGTCACCGTCAAAATCGGCTCGATCATATCGCTCCTCCACCGAGCGCCGCCCGGACCTCGTCGTCGGTGGCGCGCAGACAGCGCACCGTGTGCTCTCCCTCGTGCGTCAGCGGCACCGGCCCTGACTCGGTGCACAGCGGTAACCGATGCGGGCAACGCACCGCGAAGGCGCACGTCGGGTCGGCTTCCCACGCACCCACCGGCCGTCCGTCGATCGCCGGTACACCGAGCAGGCAATCGTCACCGCCGACCCGCGTGCACAGGTCGAGCAGATGCTGCTCCTCGAGATCCAGGGAATACCGACGGTGCGCGAGAACAGCATCGCGTGGGGTGAACTCCGGGCCAGCGCGGTCTTCACCGAGGACCTCCGCGAGGAGCTCCGGGACGCGACGAACGCGTGGTCGGGCGACATCGCGCGGGTGATCACGCGCGCACAGGAATCCGGAAGAGTCGCTGCCACCGTCGACCCACTCGATTCCGCCGACCGTCTCACCGCCCTGGTCGAGGGTCTCAGCGAGCGGTGGCTCAGCGGCTCGATCACCCTCGAACGCGCGCAGCATCTACTCGCCGGTGCGATCACCGCAGAGTTGGGGACCGCTTGAATCCGTTCTCTCACAGCACCTTCGGGCGATCCTCGGATCGTCGACTGCAGACCTTGGTTGCCAAGTCGACGCCCCTTGGGCACGGTGGAGTGATGAGTGAACAAACGAGTGTCACAGTGGAACGGGTCATCGACGCACCGGTGGATACGGTCTTCGACGTCCTGAGCAACCCGCAGCGCCATCAGAAACTCGACGGCTCTGGATTCATTCGCGGCGTCGAGCACGCCGACCGTATCCAGCAGGTCGGCGACGTGTTCACCATGAACATGGACGGCCCGCACATGGGTGGTGAGTACAAGACCGACAACCACGTCACCGGGTACGCCAAGGACAAACTCCTGGCATGGCAGACCGCACCCGCAGGCACCGAGCCTCCCGGATGGGAATGGGTGTGGGAGTTGGAATCCCAGGGTCCCGACGCCACGCTCGTGCGCCACACCTACGACTGGTCCAAGGTCACCGACAAAGACCTGTTGCAGCAGGTGAAGTTCCCGCTCGTGTCGGCCGATCAACTCGAGGACACCCTGGGCCGGCTGGCCGCCGAGACCACCGGTTAGACGCAGTTCCGACACGCGGTCGGCGACTACGGGTGGGGCGGTGTAGCACCTACTCGTAGCACCTGCCTCCCGAGAACGACGATGACCACACCCGGAACGACGATCCAGATCAGGTTCGGCAACACGGCCACCATGAGGAAGCCGCCGAGATCGCCGCGCTCCAGTGACTGTCGGGTCATGTCGAGTCCGCTGCAGATCTCCACCAGGAAATAGAGCACGGTCTTCCAGAAGGTGGCGACGCTGACCACGAGCCCGACCACGACGGCCGAGAATCGTCGCCGATGTGTCAGAACCCAGACCAGAGCGATCACCTCGAGGAGATTGGCCCAGCTCTGTGCGCTGCCGAATGCGTCGAACCCGGCATAGCGATGGTCGAAGGTCGAGTAGTAGACGTGCCCCGGCCACAACCACGCCAGAGGCCCACCCCCGGTGTGAGATCGAGCCGAGCAGTTCGTAGCAGGCGTCGTAGGTCTGGATCAGCGCGGTGACGGTGAACCACGCGACCACCCACCGCGGGAGGCGCAGGTCGTCACGATGTCTCACCGCGGTGTCGTGGGTGTGCACGCTCATCCGGTCAGCGTAAAACCGCTCGTGGCCAGGCGGTCTGAAATCGCGATCCCGTAACCACACCCGGACTCGTCGACCAACGGCCCGCGTTGCCACGCCAACGGTTCTAGGGTGGGCACCATGAGTCCCGAGACCGAGTCCACACCCGAGGTGGACATCAAGCCCCGCAGCCGCGACGTCACCGACGGCTTGGAGAGAACCGCAGCCCGAGGCATGTTGCGTGCGGTCGGGATGGGCGATGACGACTGGGTCAAACCACAGATCGGGGTCGGCTCCTCGTGGAACGAGATCACCCCCTGCAATCTGTCGCTGGACCGCCTGGCCACCGCGGTGAAGGAGGGCGTGTTCTCCGCCGGTGGCTATCCGCTGCAGTTCGGCACCATTTCGGTCTCCGACGGCATCTCGATGGGCCACGAGGGCATGCACTTCTCGCTGGTCTCGCGTGAGGTGATCGCCGACAGCGTGGAGACGGTGATGAGCGCCGAGCGCCTCGACGGCTCGGTGTTGCTCGCCGGCTGCGACAAGTCGCTGCCCGGCATGCTGATGGCAGCAGCGCGACTCGACCTCGCCAACGTCTTCCTCTACGCCGGTTCGACCCTGCCCGGCTACGCGACACTGGCCGACGGCTCCGAACATCAGGTGACGATCATCGACGCCTTCGAAGCGGTCGGCGCGTGTGCGCGCGGCCTGATGAGTCGCGCCGACGTCGACACCATCGAACGTGCCATCTGCCCCGGCGAGGGCGCCTGCGGCGGGATGTACACCGCCAACACGATGGCCGCGGTCGCCGAAGCCCTTGGGATGTCGCTGCCGGGCAGCGCTGCCCCACCGGCACCGGATCGTCGGCGAGACGAGTTCGCGCGCAAGAGCGGAGTCGCGGTCGTCGAACTCCTGCGCCGCGGCATCACCGCGCGCGACGTCATGACCCGCGAGGCATTCGAGAACGCGATCGCCGTGGTGATGGCTTTGGGCGGATCGACCAACGCCGTCCTGCATCTGCTCGCGATCGCACACGAGGCCGACGTCGAACTCGCTCTCGACGATTTCGCCCGGATCGGTTCGCGCGTACCGCATCTCGCCGACGTCAAGCCGTTTGGCCGCCACGTCATGACCGACGTGGACCGCATCGGCGGCCTCCCGGTCGTGATGAAGGCACTCCTCGACGCCGGATTGATGCACGGCGACTGTCTCACCGTCACCGGGGCCACCATGGCCGAGAACCTCGCCCACATCGCACCGCCGGATCCGGACGGAAAAGTGTTGCGCGCCCTGGATTCTCCGATTCATCCCACGGGCGGGATCACCATCCTCAACGGATCCCTGGCGCCGGGCGGGGCGGTGGTGAAATCCGCAGGATTCGATTCCGACGTGTTCGAGGGGGTGGCACGCGTCTTCGATCGGGAGCGCGCGGCGATGGATGCCCTCGAGGACGGCACCATCACCGCGGGGGACGTCGTCGTCATCCGCTACGAGGGCCCCAAGGGTGGGCCGGGTATGCGCGAGATGTTGGCCATCACCGGCGCGATCAAGGGCGCCGGCCTCGGCAAGGACGTGCTGCTGATGACCGATGGCCGCTTCTCCGGGGGCACGACCGGACTCTGCGTCGGGCACGTGGCTCCCGAGGCCGTCGACGGCGGACCGATCGCCCTGGTGCGCGACGGGGACCGGATCCGCCTCGACGTCGGGTCGGGTACTCTCGACCTGCTCGTCGACGCCGACGAATTGGCGGCGCGCGCAGAAACATTCAGCCCATTGCCGCCGCGGTACACCCGCGGCGTCCTCGCCAAGTACGCCAAGCTGGTCACCTCGGCGTCACGAGGCGCGATCTGTGAATGAGCGCGTACCGACATCGCGGATACCGGCAGACCGCGGACCGGCAGGGTGGGGAATCATGAGGGCATGACCGCAACTCTCGTCGCCAAGGACCTCGCCGGTGGCCACGGCCCCCGCACCCTGTTCGAGGGACTCGACCTCACCGTGGCGCCCGGCGACGTGGTGGGTGTGGTCGGCGCCAACGGTGCCGGCAAGACGACGCTGCTGCGGATCCTTGCCGGGGATCTCGATCCACTCGGGGGTGAGGTGTCCCTGGCGCCGGCCGATGGTTTCGTCGGATGGCTGCCGCAGGAGCATGTACGCGTTCCGGGCGAGACCGTCGCGCAGTATGTGGCGCGCCGCACGGGATGTGCGCAGGCGACCGAGGCGATGAATACGGCCGCCGAGATGTTGTCGTCGACTCGGCCTCCCGGTGCACCCGATCCCGCCGACACTTACGCTGCGGCACTGGATCATTGGTTGGCCACCGGAGCCGCAGACCTCGACGAGCGCCTACCGGCGATCCTGGCCGACCTGGGTCTGCACGGCGCCGGGCACACCGGGGACCTCGACCCCGGGTCGACGCTGATGACCTCACTGTCCGGCGGACAGGCGGCGCGAGTCGGACTCGCCGCCCTGCTGGCGTCACGCTTTGACATCGTGCTCCTCGACGAACCGACCAACGATCTCGACCTCGACGGAATCGAACGTCTGGAAACCTTCGTCGACGGCCTGCGCGCTGCGGTCGTCCTCGTCAGTCATGACCGAGAATTCCTGGCGCGCACGGTGACCCGAGTTCTCGAACTCGACCTCGCGCAACACACCACCACGATTTACGGTGGCGGCTACGACGCCTACCTCGAGGAGCGGGAGGTATTACGTCGCCACAAGCGTCAAGCCTACGACGAATTCGCTGACAAGAAGGCCGATCTCGTCGCCCGTGCGCGTGTTCAGCGGGAGTGGTCGAGTCACGGTGTGCGCAATGCGATCAAGAAGGCTCCCGACAACGACAAGCTGCGCCGCAAGGCAGCCGCCGATTCCAGCGAGAAGCAAGCCCAGAAGGTACGGCAGATGGAGAGTCGCATCGCACGCCTCGAGGAGGTCGCCGAGCCGCGCAAGGAGTGGATCCTCGACTTCTCCATCGGGCCGGCACCGCGGTCGAGCTCGGTGGTCGCCACCTTGGACGAGGTCGTGGTCCGGCAGGGTGATTTCGTCCTCGGCCCGGTCTCGCTGCAGGTCGACGCCGGCGAACGAATCGGCATCGTCGGTCCCAATGGGGCGGGCAAATCCACCCTGCTGCGCGCGCTGCTCGGCCGCGTCGAACCCGACTCCGGGCGGGCGTCGCTGGGCGCGAGTGTGGCGATCGGTGAGATCGACCAGGCGCGCGCCCAGCTCGGTGGGGGCAGCAGTGCGCTCGTCGAGCGCTTCGAAGAGTTGTTGCCGGACTTCTCGGTGGCCGAGATCCGAACGTTGGTGGCGAAATTCGGGTTACGGGCCGGCCACGTCGAACGCCCGGCCACCGAGCTCTCCCCCGGTGAACGAACCCGGGCCGCGATGGCGCTCCTGCAGGCGCGGGGCACCAACGTGCTGGTACTCGACGAACCGACCAACCATCTCGACCTGCCCGCGATCGAACAGTTGGAGAAGGCGCTCGACGCCTATGACGGGGCGTTACTGTTGGTGACCCACGACCGGCGGATGATCGCGACCGTCCGCCTCGATCGCCGGTGGCGGGTGGAGGCGGGCCGGGTCGTCGACGACGTGGTGTGACGGCGCCTCGAAAGTCCGGAATGCCGGTTTGGGTCGATGGTCGAATCCCCTGCTGCCGAAGAATATTGAGCCGATAGACTTTCGTCGCCCGGACGCAACGGAAGGCGGCCATGTTCCCCAAGTACGGTATTCCCGACGGTGCCGACACGGCGTGGATGCTGGTGGCATTCGCGCTCGTCCTGCTCATGACACCCGCTCTCGCACTGTTCTACGGCGGGATGGTCCGGTCCAAGAGTGTCCTGAACATGATGATGATGTGTCTGTCGGCGATCCCCATCGTCTGGATTCTGTGGGTCGTCGTCGGGTACTCGTTGGCCTTCGGTGACGATCACGCAGGACTGATCGGGAGTTTCGGCTCGTTCCCGGGCCTCGAACACACCTTCGGTCATGATGCGGCACATCCGACGACGATCCCGCTCGTCGGCACCATTCCCGCGATTCTGTTCGTCGCGTTCCAGGCCGGGTTCGCGATGGTCACCGTGGCCCTGATCGCCGGTGCGGTCGCCGACCGGATGCGCTTCGTCTCGTGGGTGGTGTTCGCGACCATCTGGTCGCTGTTGGTGTACATCCCGATCGCGCACTGGGTGTTCAGTGCACCCGGATTGACCGAAGAGCACGGTGGCTGGATCGTTGCCCACCTCAAGGCCATCGACTTCGCCGGTGGCACCGCGGTCGAGATCAACTCGGGTGCGTCGGCGCTGGTGCTCGCCATCCTCTTGGGGCGGCGGCGCGGCTGGCCCAAGGATCCGATGCGCCCGCACAATCTGCCGTTCGTCATGCTCGGTGCCGGCCTGTTGTGGTTCGGCTGGTTCGGGTTCAACGCCGGATCGGCGTTGGCGGCCAACGGGTCCGCGGCGATCATCGCGGTCAACACCCTCGGGGCGGGTGCGGCGTCGATGGTGTCGTGGCTCGTCGTCGAATACGCCCGGCATGGCCGCCCCACCTCTTTTGGTGCGGCCTCCGGGGTGATCGCCGGCCTCGTCGCGATCACACCCTCGTGTTCGGCGGTGACGCCACTCGGAGCGCTGGCGATCGGCGCTGTCGCCGGTGCGCTCAGCTCGTACGCCATCGAACTGAAATTCCGCTGGCGCTATGACGATTCGCTCGACGTGGTCGGGGTGCATTTCGTCAGCGGTGTCGTCGGGACCCTGATGATCGGCCTGGTCGCCTCGAGCTCTGCACCGGCCGGCGTGGACGGGCTGTTCTACGGGGGCGGATTCGATCAGCTGTGGCGCCAGGCGGTGGCTGTGGTGGCGGTACTGACCTACGCCGTCGTCGTCACCGGGATCATCGGTCTCGCACTCAAGTACACGATGGGTCTACGCGCCGATCGCCAGCACGAGGTCGACGGCATCGACGACGCACAACATGCCGAGTCGGCGTACGACTTCCACACCGCCGGTGGTCGGTGAACACACCGCTCAGCTCGCCCGGCGCAGCGTCGAGACCATCTCGGTGACGACGGCGGGACTGACCGCGTCGGGAACGCCCTGCGGAGCCGAGATGACGAAGAGCACGCACCCCTGCTGTCCGGGTACCGTCGTGGCCACCATGGAATGAATGGCGGTGGGGCCGACACAGTTCGAGGTCGCGATGTTGCTCACCGATGCGACGACCTGGACAGCGGGTGCCCCGCCGACGGTGAGTTGTCGGGGTGGGCTGAGCTGTACCGTCGGGACGTGTCCGGAGTCCGAGGTGTAGATGTCGGCCACCAGTGCCGCCTCGTCACGTACAGCCTCGTTGATGTCGGTGGTGTTCGACGCGCCCGGCAATCCGGAGACCCCGACCGAGTTGTCGCCACAGCCGGGTGCGTCGAGGGTGGCCGCACCGCTCATGGTGCGGATCGCGCAATAGCCGAAAGGACCGTCGTTGCACCGCTTCTCCCAGCCGACGAGTGTGCCGCAGCTCGCCACCGTCCAGTTGGGTGGGACGTCATAGGCCAGACCGCGTTTGCCTGCGACGGTGCGCCATCCGGCGGGGGTATCGGGGGCGGCGGTGGCCGGCGGACATTGCGCAGCTGCCGGAGCCGTTGTCGAAGGAGACCCGGACGGCGTGGGAGTGGTGGTGCTCGGGAGTACCGACGACGACTGCGCTGCGCTTGCGGAGGTGTCGTGATCGTCATGCGTGGAGCGCACCACCAGAACCACCGCAGCGACGGCCACGACGACGATCAGGATCACTCCCGCCGCGATGACCGCGAGTGCCTTGCCGCTGCCCCCACCGCGCGGCGGCCCGCCGGTTCCGCCCGGCGGGCCGGCGTCCCAAGCTTGTGGTTGCTGCGCCATGGGGTGACCCGGATACGCCGAACCCGGTGGCACGGCACCCGGGTACCAATGTGGTTGGGTCGGATACTCCGATTGTTGGTACCCCGGTTGTTGATAGCCCGGTTGCTGGTAGCCGGGCGGCACGAAGCCGGAGTGTTGATGATCAGAGCGCTGATTCGGGTCCGGTGGATTGCCCTGTGTCGGATGGCTCACTGATCTCCCCCGAGGTCGCCGTGCACGGGGAGCCACGGTATCACCCGAGTGCGTCAGTCGATGACGATGCCGAGGTGCGCCGCGAAGTGTCCGGTGAGCCCGAGAGCCTGCTCGCCGTCGATGGTGCATCCCCGCAGCCCGTCGAGGTGATGGATCGTACCGATGTCGAGTCCGCGTAGGTCGACGTCGGACAGCGTCGCCTGATGGACATCGAGTGTCGTCACCGTGCAGTCCTCGAATGCCATACGCGCAACGGTGGCGTCGACGAGGTCGAGTTCGCCGATGATGCACCCCCGGAACAGCACGTCCCGGACGTCGCTGCCGCGGAAGTTGGCCAGCTCGATCTTCGCCGAATCGACCACCAGTGACCGAATCCGGGATTCGAAGAGATCAAGTGCCCCGACGCGGCTCGCGCAGATCTCGACTTGCCGTATGAAGCTGCGCGGCATCGACATCCGTGGCGCGTTGATTCCCTCGAGCCGGGTCTCGACGAGTCGGGCGCCGGTCAGATCGGTGTCGTCCAGCGACACCGAGGTCAGCCGGCACCCGGACAGTTCAAGCCCGCTCAGGTCACGTCCGGAGAGGTCGACGTCGGTGAGCCGGACGAGTTCGACAGTCGCATACGGTTCGAGTTGGTGGGCATCGCCCACCTCCGCGGAGGTCAGGGTCAGGGTCTCGATCTGTGGTCGTTTCGCCACGCGTGCGACGTCCTTTCCTCGGTGATGCAGACGAGCGTAATGCGTCCGAGCGCCACCGCTTCGAGCACGGGGGTCAGGATGATCGCGGCGTCGACACGCCGGATGCTGTTCTTCGCGAACCCTGGATTCATGATGACAACTTCGTTAGCCTGCCGAATGGGTCGTTTTCGATGGGCCCATCCGCTTGGCCGAGAACAGTGAGAACCGAAGGGAAATCATGAAGAAGACCATGCGAATGGCAGTCGGTGTCGCCGCGGTGTCCGTGGCTGTGTTGACCGCAGCAGGATGTAGTGACGACAACAGCGATTCGGCGACATCCTCGTCGTCGGCCGCATCGTCGATGATGGCCGAGGGCAGCGCGTCCGCCTCCAGTGGTGCCCAGGCGCAGGGCGCCTCGGTCGCACTGACCGCAGCCGACGGCACGACGGTCACCCTGACCGGACCCATCGCGACGAAGTACGAGGCCGCGACCGCCAAACAGAAGACCGACCTGGGTAAGCCGAAGACAGGGACGGACGCGTCCGGAACGGGCGCCAACGGCGTGGTGTTCCAGCAGTTCGACGGCGGGGTCATCACCGCCAAGAACGCCGAGGCCGGTACGCCGGCGTATATCACGTGGGGCAAGATCCGCGACGCGTGGAATGTGCCGCGCGACGCCGCCGGTCAACCGGCCACCGACGGGAAGGGTGGCTCGCAGGGGCCGCTCGGTACCGCAACGAGCGATGAGACCGAGTCCGGCACGCTTCGGACCTCCACCTTCGAACACGGCAAGATCACCTGGGACTCCGCGACCGACAAGGTCGAGGTCACGGTGGACGGCAAGGTCGTTCCGGCGTCGTAGACCGAGCGTGGATGCTGCGCCTCGACCGGTCGAACCGATTGGGGCGCAGCCCAGTCCGCCCCGACCGTGCAAGGCTCACCTGGTATCGCCTTGGCCCGCCGGCCGGGCGCGGGTTACCGTATCGCGTGACCGGACACGACATTGCCTCGCCGGAGCGAGTGACAACGAACCTTCCGCCGGTGCCCACCGACCTCCGGCTGGTGGTCACCGACATGGACGGCACACTTCTCGACGAGCACAAGCGCATCCCGGAGTCGCTGTGGCCGTTGCTCACCGATCTCGATCGCCGCGGTATCGTCTTCAGCCCGGCGAGCGGGCGGCAGGCGGCAACGTTGCTCGATCAACTCGGTCACGCCCTACCCGAGCTGGTGGTGATCGCGGAGAACGGTGCGGTGGTCGCGCGAGGGTCCGAAAAGCTCAGTGTCACACCACTGGACGCGTCCGCGGTGCGCGAGGTCCTCGATGCGGCGCAGGAACTCGCGACAGCGGGGCTCGACCTGGGCGTGGTGTTGTGCGGACCCGATACCGCGTTCGTCGAGCGATCCGATGACCCCTTTCTCGCACAGGTGCGTCCCTACTATCACTCGCATGAGATCGTCGAGGATCTCCGCCGTGTCGATGGCCCCTTCGTCAAGGTCGCGGTCTACGATTTCGTCGACGTCGAGAAGGACACCGCGCCACGGATGACCTCGCTCGAGGGCGCGATGCAGGTGGTCGTCTCGGGCCGCAACTGGCTCGACGTGATGGCCCCGGGGGTGGACAAGGCGGTGGCGGTGCGCGCCGTGCAGCAGCGACTGGGGATCACCCCCGCCCAGACCATGGTTTTCGGCGATTATCTCAACGATCTGGCCATGCTCGGCACCGCCGAGTATTCCTATGCCATGGCCAATGCCCATCCCGAGATCCTGTCGGCCGCCGCCTACCTCGCGCCCTCGAATGCCGAGAACGGAGTGGTCCGCACGGTACGAGCCGCGATCGGCCTACCCGACCTTCGGTGACACGAGAAAAGAGTGACGTAAGAAGACGAGGCGTCAGCCCCACCGACGCACGCGAGGCAGCGAGCCCTCGTCGTCGGCGCCACGCGCCAGCCAGGATGCGACGAATTCGCGGGTGCCGTGTACGAGTGCACCACCACCGTGCACGGTCCACTCGTCACCCTCGATGGTGGTGATCGTCAGGGGCGCGACATCGGCGCAGATCTCGAGGCGGCGCACCATGGCGTCGAGCGCATCGAGCACCGAGTCGGGATCGGCCTCATCGAGCGTCCACACCGAGCTGACGGCGTCGTTGGCGAGGACGATGTCTGCGATGCGCTGAGGTACCACGTCCCGCGGTCGCAGGTCGACGCCGCGACAGTTGATCACCGCATCGGGCGAGCACTCCTCGAGATGTGTTGCGGCGTCGAGGAACACACGCTGGGACTCCCGCAGTCGCCGACGCACCTCATCCGGACTCTCACCAGCGCCCGTGGCGTGGGTGCCGGGCTGCGCAGCGGCGCGCGGTGAGTCGAGGGCGGCCCATACCGCCGCGGACAGCTCGACACCCGAGTGCGCCAGTCGTGCGATCACCTCGCGGCGCGGCAGTCCATTGTCGGCCGACGCCTCGAAACGCTCATCGCCCATCATCGTCACGATGGTGTCGAGCATGTCGAATTCGCGCCCGAGCCGTGACAGATCGGAAGGCAATCGGGTGATCGTCGTCATGGCCACGCTCCTCTGGTCACCGGCGCCGACCCGTGTCGACACCACCGTCCATCGTTACATCCTGCGCTGCGCCTGCGGTCATTTCGGCCGGTTCGACGGACGCCGGGGCGCTGTGGGTGGATGCTGGGGACGATGACATCCGCCCGCCCGTACCGTGACCGCACCGACGCCGGCCGCCGCTTGTGCGCGTCGCTGTCACACCTGCGCGGGCGCACCGGTCTCGTGGTGTTGGCCCTGCCGCGCGGAGGGGTCCCCGTCGGGCTTCCGGTGGCCGCCGACCTCGGGTGTCCGTTCGACATCTGCCTGGTCCGCAAACTGGGGGTTCCCGGACAACCCGAGCTGGCCGCCGGCGCGATCGCCGCCGATTCGACGATCGTCACCAACGACGAGATCATCGCGCGCACCCACACCACCTCGCGCGATCTCGATGCGGTGATCGCCAAGGAGACAAAAGAACTCGGCCGCCGAGAGCGCGTCTATCGCGGGGGTGCGCCCATGGTGGACGTGGCGGGCAGGACGGTCGTGCTCGTCGACGACGGCGTCGCCACCGGCGCAACGATGCGCGCCGCCCTGAGCACGCTGCGCCGCCAGGGCGCGGCCGAGCTGATCGTCGCCGTCCCGGCCGGCCCCGAAGGTGTCGCCCGCGACTTCCCCGAGGCCGATGTCGTGATCTGTCCGATGACCCCACAGCACTTTCGCGGTGTGGGCGGCGCTTACGACGATTTCGCCCAACTCACCGACGAGCAGGTGTGCGCGATGCTCGATGCGACGCGTCCCACTACTTGGCGACGAGGAAATCGTCGATCTGATTGATCGCCCCCGAAGCCCCTTCGACGACGCCCATGTCGAGGACCTTCTGCAACGCCTCGGCGGTCTCGTATGTGCTCAGGAAGGTCGCCACGGTACGACCGTCCTTCTCGGCGAAGCTGTACTCATTGACCGAGACCGGCAACGAGTCCACCGGGGTGAAGTCCTCGTCGGCGAATCCGTCGCGGAAGGTGAATCCGTGCGGTTCGTCGAGGGAATCGATGATCCAGTAACCGGCGTACTTCTCCCCCTCCGGTCCGGTCATGAAATACGTGACCCGTCCGCCGGGCGTGAAATCGTGGTCGACGAAGGTGGCCGGATGGCTCGGCGGACCCCAGATGCGTTCCAGCTGACGGGGATCGGCGTAGATCTGCCAGATCCGCGACGGTGGGGCGGCGAACTCCGCGGTGATGGTCAGTGTTCGGGAATCGAGGTGGTGGGTGACGTCGGTGACGGGCATGGGTCAATCCTCCTGGTGTCGAACAACTTCGGTGTCATTGGTGTGTACTTCTCTGTCCGCGGTGTCGGCGATGAGGTCATCGATCCGCCCGATCCGGCCGCGCCAGATCTGTTCGAGCTCGGTCAGCATCGTCGCCACCGAGCGCACCGCGTGCACGTCACCGGTGGCCAATTGCTCGCGACCGTGGCGTCGCTTGGTCAACAGCCCCGCTCGTTCGAGCACGGCAACGTGCTTTTGCACTGCGGCGAAACTCATGTCGTAGTTCGCCGCGAGCGCCGAGACCGAGTGTTCGCCGGCGAGTACCCGTCGCATGATGTCGCGGCGGGTGCGGTCGGCCAAGGCGTGGAACATCGCATCGGCGCGGTCCTCGTCGTCCTCGATCACTCCTCCAATATACAACCAGTTGGTTGTACGTTGTCAATACGTGGCGACCGTGCTCGGGGCCTGACGGGCCAACACGCCGTCGTTCGCCCGTCCTCCGTCGCCGTTGCCGTGCCGTCGGTGATGATCGTGGGCGAAGTGATGAGAGCCGGAACAGTCGAGCGAGGTGGAGTGCGATGTCGTTGAGCGCCGGTATCGACCGTTTCCAGCGTCGCCATCCGCTGAGCGGCTATCCCCTCGCGGTGGCGTACAAGTTCTTCGACGATCAGGGTGGCTACCTCGCGGCACTGCTCGCCTACTACGGTTTCATCTCGCTGTTTCCGCTGCTGTTGCTGTTGACGACCGTGCTGGAGTTCGTTCTGCGCGACAATCCCGAACTGCGGGAGCGAATCGTGGACTCGGCGATGTCGCAGATCCCGGTGATCGGTTCCGAGCTCGGTCAGCCGGGGCAGCTCAGCGGAGGGACGGTCGCGGTGACGATCGGTGTGGTCGGCGCCCTCTACGGTGGGCTCGGCGTCGCCGTGGCCATTCAGAACGCGATGAACGTCGTGTGGGCGGTGCCACGCAACGACCGTCCCGATCCGATCCGCGTGCGTTTGCGCGGAATGCTGCTGCTGTCGACGGTGGGAACCGCGATCATCGGGTTGACCGTGGTCAACGGCGCGATCGCGGCCGTCGATCTCGGCACCACGGGGAAATGGCTGTCGATCGCGGGATCACTGGTGTTGACCGCGGTCCTGTTCGTGGTGGCTTTCCGCATCGGTACGGTGCGTGAGCTCGGCGTCCGAGACGTGCTGCCCGGCGCGATCGCCGCCGCGATCGGATGGCAGGCTCTGCAGAGCTTCGGCAGCATCTACGTCCAACATGTCATCGCCAACGCGAGTGCGACGACAGGTGTGTTCGCCGTGGTGCTGGGTCTGCTCGCCTTTCTCTACATCGCGGCGATTCTCGTCGTGTTCTGCCTCGAGGCCAACGCCGTGCGGGTCGACAAGCTCTATCCCCGCTCGATGCTCACCCCCTTCACCGACAACGTGGTGCTCACCTCCGGCGACAAGGCGGCCTACGTGGCACAAGCCAAGGCGCAGCGGCACAAAGGTTTTCAGGAGATCCAGGTGCGATTCGACAAACGCTCCGCCGACAGCCGATCCGGTGACGAGGAATCCCCCGACGACCAAGCCGGCAGCGATCGATCGGGCAGCGACGGATCGGGCGGCGACGGATCGGGAAGCGACCCCGACAGCTGACAGTGCACCGACCGATCCGCGCGCGGGGCGGGTCAGTGCGATCCGGCGAGTTCGAGAATCACATCCACTGCGCGGGCGGCGCTTTGGCATGCGCCCTCAATGGTCGTCGTCCAATCGGTGCGCGTCCAGTCCCCCGCCAACGCCAGACCGCGCACCGACGTGCGTTGATCGGGCCGGATGTCGGCGGTCCCGGGCCGTTGGGCGAACGTCGATTTCGGCATCCGCACCACGTGCCCGAGGATCAGTTCGGCGCGCCGGGCGCCCGGGTAGTAACGCCGCAGCATCTGCATCTGGAGGGCGGTGATGTCGGCATTGGACTTGCCGATGAGATCGTAGGCTGCCGAGACGGTGGTCGAATACAGATAGCCGCGCGCCGCATCCCGACCGTGCATCCGTTGGCGATCCCACACCTGTTCGAGGACGCCCTCGCCACCGAGCAGGATCTCACCCCAATCGTCCATGCCGATGGGGCGATCCAGGTAGAGGTTGACGCTGACGATGGGCACTGGCGTCAAATGCCGGCTCGCCGAATGGATCTCGTCGTGACCGGGCATTTGATCGAGCAGGCCGCCGATACTCCACACCGGGACCGCGCAGATGACCGCGTCCGCCGAGAGGAACTCGCCATCGGTGAGCGTGACCCCGGTGACGGCCTCGTCGACGATCTCGACCGTCCGGACCACCGCGCGATGGCGGACCTCGACGCCGGCATCGGCGAAGACCTTCTGTGCACCGGTGACGAACAGGGTGTCGAGATCCACCGTCGGATAACCGATGGAGATCGGCGTCCGGGTTTCCCGCGCCCTGCGGATACCGGTCACCAGGAGGTCGGCGGGCACCTTGGCCGAGGAGATGTCCGGCTTGTCGCCGGTCAGACCGATGACGATGCCGTCCCACAACGCCTCTCGCGCAGACGTGGGCATCCGCAGTCGGCGGAACCATTCGTCGGCGGTGATCTGATCGAGCCACTCGGGTTGGCGCCGCGCCTGCCGGATCAGCAGCGCTTGCGCACGCGCGGTCCGGAGCCGGTCGAGTCCGCGCACGCCCGGCAGATCACCCAGTGCCGCACGCAGTCCAGCGATCCCGCCGAAAGCCGAGCGGCGCGTCGCGCCACCGGGCATCCGGATCGTCATGTGGCCGGGAAAGGCCACGTGTTGACGGGTGCCGACGCTGTCGAGGTAGCGCATCAGATGCTCATAGCCACTGGCGAAGACGTGCTGACCGTTGTCCGGGAAGTCGTCGACCGCGGCGACCGGCATCGAGATCGTTCGTCCGCCCAGCGATCCCCGGCGTTCGAGCAGGGTCACCCGGTGTCCGGCCTCACTCAGCCACACCGACGACGCCAGTCCCGCCAATCCGCCACCGATCACCACGCAATGCATGCGATGAGACTAATCGGCCGATCCGTTCCATGGGAGGAATCGGAGATTCGGGGTCACCGGCCGGCCGACTAGAGCCGTGGACAGACCGCGTCGAACGGGGCGGTCGAGGAGATCCGGGTTTCGATCCCGGCGTGAGTGAACTCCTTGGCGGTGTGAATCGCGTCGAGAACGTCTGCGCCCTTGGCCAATTCGGCCGTGGTCGCCGCGGCGAAGACGCAGCCGGCACCTGACACCCGCTCCTCGCCGACCTTGGGCGCGCGCAGCACGGTGATCTCCGAACCGTCGTAGACCACATCGACGGCGTCGTCGCCGGGTAGACCCACGCCACCCTTGACGATGACCACCGCCGGGCCCTGATCGGCGATCCGCCGGGCCGCCTCGGCGAGATCCTCGACGTCGGCGAGTTCGTCCATCCCGGCCAGTGTCGCTGCCTCGAACAGGTTGGGGGTCACGACGGTGGCCAGCGGCAGGATGTGTTCCCGTAGCGCGTTGTCGGTGTCGAGGGCGGCTCCGGGTTCTTGACCCTTGCAGATCAGGACCGGGTCGACAACGACGTGTCGCCAGGGTCGGGCCCGCAAGCCCTCGGCGACGGTGGTGATCGTCTCCGGGGTGCCCAACATCCCGATCTTGACGACCTCGGGCTCATGAGCAATGGTCGCCGCCTCGATCTGGTCGGCGATGACCGGTGCGGCGATCGGCACGAAGCGGTGTCCCCATCCGGCTTTCGGATCGAAGGAGACGATGCACGTGATGGTCCCGACGCCGTAGGTGCCGAGCTGGGTGAATGTGCGCAGATCTGCCTGCAATCCCGCGCCCCCGGTTGCCTCGGAACCTGCGATGACGTACGACACGGTGGCCACGGTGCACTCTCCCTCTTCTCGATTCCTCCGGCGGTGCCTCCCCCAGCTTGCCAGCGCCCGCCACACGACGCATGAAGCAGGGTGCCCGTTGCGCCGGCGCGCATCGCACTACGCTTGGCGTCGGTTCACTACTGCCTACGTGGAGGTTTTCATGACACAGCTCGGAGTGGTCGGCGGCGGCACCATGGGTGCGGGGATCGCGGAGGTCGCGATTCGCGCCGGCGATGACGTACTCGTACTCGAGCGCGACGAGACTGCCGCCGATGCGGCACGCGCCCGCATCGAGAAGTCTCTGGGCCGTGGCGTCAGCAAGGGCAAGATCTCCGAGGACGATGCCACCGCGGCACTGTCCCGACTGACCCTGACGACCACCGTCGGCGATTTCGCGGATCGTGAGCTGGTGATCGAAGCGCTTCCCGAGGTCGAGTCGCTCAAGGTCGGCTTCTTCGCCGAACTCGACAAGGTCACCGCGCCCGAGGCGATCCTGGCCACCAACACCTCGTCGATCCCCATCATCCGGATCGCCAAGGACGTCGCCGACCCCTCGCGCGTGGTGGGCGTCCACTTCTTCAATCCGGTTCCGGTGATGCCCCTGGTCGAGATCATCTCGAGTCTCGCGAGCTCACCGCAGGCCATCGAGACCGTCACCGTCTACGCCCGCGATCACCTGGGCAAGCGCACGATCGCGGCCGGTGATCGCGGCGGCTTCGTCGTCAACGCCCTGCTGATCCCGTACCTGGTGAGCGCCATCCGCATGTACGAGAGCGGCTACGCCTCCAAGGAGGACATCGACGCCGGCATGGTCAACGGTTGCGCTCACCCGATGGGCCCGCTGACGCTGAGCGACACCGTCGGTCTCGACGTCGTTCTCGACGTGGCCGAATCGCTCTATCAGGAGTTCCGCGAGCCGCACCTCGCGCCGCCGCCGCTGCTCTCGCGCATGGTCGAGGCCGGCTATCTCGGCAAGAAGAGCGGCAAGGGCTTCTACGACTACGCCCGCTGACCACCCGCTCGCCGGAGGAGCCGGTGGTCAGTGCAGGCCGGTGTCCTTGCTGCCGTAGGCCTCACGCAGGCGCGGTTTGACGACCTTGCCGCCGGCGTTGCGCGGTAGTTCGTCAACGATGACGAGGTCCTTGGGCTGCTTGAAGCGGGCCAGGTTCTCGTTCAGATAGGGCTCGAGCTCGTCGAGGGTGAGGTCGTCGGCGCCCTCGGCGAGCACGACGACGGCCACCGGGACCTCGCCCCACTTCTCGTGGGCGCGGCCGATGACGGCGGCCTCGGCGATCTTCTCATGGCCGTAGAGCACGTTCTCCACCTCCGCGCAGTACACGTTCTCACCGCCGGAGATGATCATGTCCTTGGCCCGGTCGACGACAAAGAGGAAGCCGTCCTCGTCCTGACGGACGAGGTCTCCGGAGTGAAACCAGCCGCCGCGGAAGGCATCCGCGGTTGCCTGCGGGTTCTGCCAGTACCCCTTCATCAAATTGGGTCCGCGGTAGACGATCTCGCCGACCTCGCCGGGGGCGACGTCGTTCATCATCGGATCGACGATCCGGGCGGTCACCGCGGGCACCACCTTGCCGATCGACCCGATCTTGCGCAGCGCGTCCTTGCCCTCGAGGACGCACGTGACCGGCGACATCTCGGTCTGCCCGAAAGCCGTCATGTTCAGCGCCTGCGGGAACGACTCGTTCATCGCGTTGAGCACCGTGTCCGAAGCGGGTGCAGCACCCCAACTGATGGTGCGCAACTTGAGGTTTCGCGGCCGTACACGTTGGGCGGCACACACCGCCTGCCACTGGGCCGGCACCATGAAGACCGACGTCGTGCCCTCCCGTTCGAGGGTGTCGAGCATGTCGTCGGGGTCGAACGCGCCGAGCGGGTGGATCACGGCGGGAACTCCCCGGTAGAACACCGGCGCGAACGCGGCGATGCCGGCGATGTGGAAGATGGGTGGGACCACCGAGGCGACGTCGGCATCGGAATGGTCCTGGGCCGCGGCGATCGTTGTCACTGCCTGCGCCTGCAGGTTCTGATGGGTCAGCATGGCGCCCTTGGGTTTTCCGGTGGTTCCCGAGGTGTACATGATCAGTGCCACGGTGTCCTCGGGCACATCGATCTCGGGGAGATCGGCGGAGTCCTCGGCGATCAGGTCGGCATAGTCGAGGTGGTCGGGAACCTCGCTGCCGCCGACGACGATCGTGTGATCGATGCCGCCGGTGGAGGCGGCGGCCGCCTGGGTCAGCGGCGCGAGCAGGGTTTCGGTGACGATCACCCGTGCGCCACTGTCGGTGATGAGGTACCCCACCTCGGCGGGGCTCATCCGGATGTTGACCGGCACCGGAATCGCGCCGATCAGGTTGGCGCCCAACACCGCCTCGACGTACTCGGTGCGATTGAGCAGTGCCATCAGTACGCGGTCGCCGAAGCCGACGCCACGCCGGGCCAGCGCCGCACCGAAGGCCCGGGAACGCTCATCGAGTTGCCGCCAGGTGGTGGTTTGGCCCAGGAACCGCAGCGCCGGGCGGTCGGGGGTCATGAAGGCGTGCCTGCGGACCTGGTTGTTCCAATGGTTGCGGCGCGAACGCAGGGGCTCGGTCGTCAGGTCATTGGTCGGTTCGGTGGTCGCGGTCATACGCACTCTCCCTGTGATCATGGGTGCGCACGTCCACGCCAACTCCGCGTGCGCCCCGGTCGCGCTTGGTGTTCCCCATCACACAGTAGAGCGCGGCACGGATGCCGCGGGAGCGTTCGCTCGGCTTGGTGCCGACGACGGGTGTTTCGTCCGATCCCGGGCCCGACGCCACCACCGCGTAGTTCACAGGATACCCTAACCTAACTCACAGGGCGCGTGGTTCGGTGTGGCATGTCCGCCACGACGCGGCTCCGCCCCGACACCCATGGAACGGACACGGAGATGGTGCAGCAGACCACCAGGACGTCGATGGCGCGTGCGGTACTCGGCGAGGACAATTATCGACGTGCCATCCGGGTGCTCAACGAGCGCCGGCAACGCCCGCGGGTCGGCCGTGTGCGCTTCGGTGATCTGCGCCGAACCCAACCGATCTGTCGCGAATACGGTTCGGCGCGTGGACGTCCCGTCGACCGGTACTACATCGAGAATTTCCTGGCCGAGCACGGACGGCTGATCACGGGATCTGTTCTCGAGATCGGCGAACGCACCTATACCGAGCGCTTCGGCCAGGGCGTCACCCGGTCGGACATGCTCCACGTCTCCGACGGCGCCGACGCGACGTACGTCGCCGACCTCACCGACGCGCCCCAGGTGCCGAGCAACACCTACGACTGCATCATCCTCACCCAGACCCTGCAGATGATCTTCGATCTGCGTGCGACGGTGCGCACCCTGTACCGACTTCTCGCACCGGGTGGCGTGCTGCTGTGCACGGCACCGGGCATCAGTCAGGTCGCCGACCCGGTGTGGAACTCGACGTGGTACTGGTCTTTCACCCGACTGTCGATGCAACGACTGTTCGACACGGCGTTCCCGCCGGGCAACGTCGATGCGCGGGCGCACGGAAATGTCTTGTCGGCCACCGCATTTCTGCAAGGTTTGGCGCAGGACGAGCTGCGTTGCTCCGAGCTCGATGTGGTCGACCCCGAGTATCCGGTGATCCTCACCGTCGCCGCCTGTAAGGGGGATCTCGATCAGCGGCATCGCCCGGCAATCGACGCACCGGCCGGGTCAGTGCTGGACCTGACCGACCCGCGGTACGGCTCGATCGCCGAGTTCCTCGGTACCACCGGCGGGGCCTCACCGGTCGCCGACTGGGGTGCACTCACCGTGCATGAGCTCGAGGATCGCACCATCCCGGCCTACTCGATCGTGCTCCCCCATGTACTCGAGCACACCTGGGCCTGGCGCCGCATCCTGCGCAACGCTGTTGCCCGCACCGGCGGCCGGTTGACCGTGATGCTATCGGTTCCACTGGGCGACAGCGAGTTACGGCTGGACAACGAACAACTCGTACCCACCCTGCAACTCCCGCGGGAGGAATTCCTCGCCCACTTCGACGGCATGACGGTCCGCACCGAGACCGTCGAGACCGACACCGGTGGCAGCGAGACCTGGTTTCATGTCGAGAAGTAGGGCCGTTCTCGGGGCGCTGCGCTCGCGGGTTCGGCGGCTCCGTCCGCGGGGCGGCATCCTGATGTATCACTGCGTCTGCGTGCAGCGGTGCGACCCATGGGCGATCTGCGTGTCCCCCAAGGCCTTTGCCGATCACATGGAGGTCCTCGCGGCCGCCCGCGCGGCGGTCGGGCTCGATGCCTTCGCTGACGACCGCGCCTACACAACCGACGGTGCACACCTCGCGGTGACCTTCGACGACGGATACGCCGACAACCTCACCGCGGCGCTGCCGATCCTCGAGCGGTTCGAGATCCCGGCGACGATCTTCGTGGTCGGCAACGCCGTGGGCCGGACGCGCGAGTTCTGGTGGGATGCTGTGCAACGCGCCATCCTCGACCCGCCCGCGCTACCCGCGGAACTGCGGTGGACCTTCGGTGACGCCCCCCGGCGCTTCATCGTCGACGACACACCGGACGACGCAGCACGACTCGAGGGGTGGCGGGCCGACGCCGCACCACCGGTGACCGCACGACAGACCCTGTTCCGCACATTGTGGGACGCGATCGTGCTTCTCGAGCCCGCAGCACAGGACGATGCGGTGGACGCTCTCCTGCAGTGGTCCGAGGCGCCGGTGCAGCCACCGGTCGCCGCCCGCCTGCCCGTCACCGCCGACCAACTCGCCGAACTCGCCGCCCACCCCCTGATCAACCTCGGCAGCCACACCCTCGACCACGTCTCGCTCACCGACGCCGACCCGTCCCGTCAGCACGCACAGATCACCGGCGGCCACCGGATGGTGGAGGAACTGCGTGGCGGCCCGGCGGACCACTTCGCCTACCCGTTCGGCCGACTCGACGCGAGCGCGCGGGATATCGTGCGCGACAGTGGGATCGACGTCGGCTGTACGAGCGTGTCATTGCCCGCGACCGTGGGCGACGACCGGCATGCCCTCCCCCGTCTGCACGCCACCGAGATGGACGGCGACGAATTCGCCCGATGGCTTCACGACGACCACCATCTGCTCAGGAATCGGTAGACCGCAGCTACCGGATGACGACTACCGGATGACGAAGTCGTCCCAGCGATCGGCGAGGTAATCGACGAATCGCGGACCCACCGATTCCGCCGTCAGGTGATCGACGTGCACCGGCGTCGACACCGCGCGGTAGTCGGCGTCGGCGATGGCCCGGCGCGCAAAATCGTGATGCAGGATGCCGCCGGTACCGATCAGGACGAAATCGGCTCCACGGGAGAGGCATTCGCGTGCGCCGGCGGCGTCGAGGATCTTGCCGGCCACGCCGAGTCGGGTGGAACCCCAGTCGAGGTCGGTGAAGTGGTCGATCAGTCGACGATCCTGATGGTGGGGCTCGTAGGGGTGTTTGAATGCGTTCCACAGCGACATGTCGAGGTAGTCGAGGGTGCCCTCGGCGAGCACCTCACCGGCAAGCGCTCGCGACTCGTCGAGGACGATCCCGTAGCGCTCGGGCGAGAGCCGCAGTCCGAGTTGGAAATCCGGGCCGGTGGCCGCGCGGATTCCGTCGAGGATCTCGTGGATGATCCGGAATCGGTTCGACGCGCTGCCGCCGTACCGATCGGTCCGCTCATTGTGGCGGGAGTCGAGGAACTGTGCGAGGAGATAGCCATGTGCGCCATGGATTTCGGCGCCATCGAAGCCGGCGCGCTCGGCGCGGATCGCTGCGGAGACGAAGTCGCGGACGATCCGCTCGACACCGTCGGTCGACAGCGCGGAGGCGCCCTTCTCGGAATCGTCCCAGGGCGCGACAGCCGGCAGTCCCGACAGCGACGGGTCCGCGCGCCGCCCTCCGTGTTGTAACTGAATCGATGCCACCGCGCCGGCGTCGGAGATCGCCGCGGCCAGCCGGGTCAGCCCGGGCAGGTGGGCGTCGTCGGAGACCCCGAGCTGGCCGGGAAACGATTGCCCGTCACGGCTGACGTAGGCGGCGCACGTCATGACCATCGCGAATCCGCCGTCGGCTCGCCGCACCAGCCAGCGGAACTCGTCGTCGGACAGGGTTCCGTCGTCGTTGCTCTGCAGATTGGTCAGTGGCGCCAACCCGACCCGGTTGTTCCATGACGGGCCATGGGTGAAGCTCAGCGGACTGCTGAGGTCGGTCATCAGTACATCCTTTGCGGGCGTCGGCGCGGTCAGCAGAACCCTACCCGCAACACGGAATCGCCCCGGATCGGCCGAGTCCGGTCACCGCGACACCCAGCCGTGCCAGAATCGGGCCATGAGTGAGCACACATACCGCGTCGTCGAAGTTGTCGGTTCCTCGTCGGAGGGTTCGGACGCGGCGATCGCCAACGCCATCGCCCGGGTGTCGCAGACGACCCGCAACGTCGAATGGTTCGAGGTCGTCGGCACCCGCGGGCACGTCGTCGACGGCGCGATCGCGCACACGCAGGTGACGCTGAAGGTCGGTTTCCGCATCGACGACGCCGACTGAGTTCGGCAACGCATCGGTGACCGAACAGATCGACTGCGCGGTCATCGGCGCGGGGGTCGTGGGACTGGCGGTGGCCCGCCGCCTCGCCCTCGCAGGTCGCAACATGGTGGTCTTCGAGGCCGAGGATTCGATTGGGACACAGACCAGTTCGCGAAACTCCGAGGTCATCCACGCCGGCATCTACTACCCCACCGAAACCCGCAAGGCCCGGTTGTGTGTGGCCGGTCGCGATGCGCTCTACCGTTACTGCCGGGATCGGGGCGTGGCCCATGAGCGGCTCGGCAAGCTGATCGTGGCGACCACTGCGGACCAGGAGCCGGCGCTACAGCGGATCGCCGCGCAGGCGCACGCCAACGGTGTCACCGACCTGCGTCGCGTCGACGGCTCCGAACTCGCCGATCTCGAGCCGGCCCTTCACGCGAGCGCCGGTCTGCTCTCGCCGTCCACCGGGATCATCGACGTGCACGGCCTCATGCGGGCGTTGCGTATCGACGCCGAGCAGGCCGGGACAGTGGTGGTGGTCCGTAGCCCGGTGCTCGCCGGATCGGTCGGCGCCGACGGCTCGCTGTCGCTGGACATCGACGGATCCGGCGACGTGCGTTGCCATGCGGTCGTGAATTGCGCGGGGCTGCGCGCGTGGGACGTCGCCGCATCACTGACCGGGTTCGCACAGGAGTTCCTGCCGGCCAAATACCTCGCCAAGGGCAACTACTACTCGCTGGCGCACGGGTCGGTGCCGTTCAGCAGACTCATCTACCCGGTTCCGGTGGACGGCGGTCTCGGCGTACATCTCACGCTCGATCTCGGTGGCCGTGCCCGGTTCGGGCCCGACGTCGAATGGGTCGATGAGGTCGACTATCGCGTCGATGGGACGCGGGTCGGTGAGTTCGAGAGCGCGATTCGCCGTTACTGGCCCGGACTCCCCGACGGTGCACTGCAACCGGACTACTGCGGCATCAGACCCAAGGTCACCGGCCCCGGGCACGCGGCCGGTGATTTCGTGTTCCAGACCGCCGCCGACCACGGAGTGCCCGGCCTGATCAACCTGTTCGGAATCGAATCACCGGGCCTGACCTCGTGTTTGGCGATCGCCGACGAGGTCGCCACCATGCTCTGAGGCTCCCGCGTACCACAACCCCGGCGCACGGGAGCTCACGCGCGGGCGAGGATCTCCCCGTGAGGGATGACGAGCCAGCCGTCGGGGTGCGCCGCCCACTGCAACCAGGCCGCGGCGATCGCGTCGAGGTCCGACGGACTCGCCAGCCCGCGTTCGACAGCCATCCGGCCGACGTCGGAGTGGATTCGCTGCGCCCACATCTCGCCCCAGGTCTTCCGTTCGGCCGGGGTGGCGTAGCACCACACCGACGCCGACGGCGTGACCTCGGTGAAACCCGCCTCGTGGACCCAGGCGAGTAGGTGCCGACCGGCGTCGGGCTCGGCGCCGTTGCCGTGGGCCACGGCGCGGTAGAGATCGAGCCAGGCATCGAGGCGCTCGTCGGCCGGCCACCAGTGGAACCCTGCGTAGTCGGCGTCGCGGACGGCGACCACCCCGCCGGTTCGGGTGACCCGACGCATCTCGCGTAACGCCGCCACCGGGTCGGACAGATGCTGGAGAACCTGGTGGGCGTGTGCGACGTCGACGCTGTCGTCGGCGTCGGAGAGTCGGTATGCGTCGTCCACCGCGAACTCGACCGCCACGTCGCGTTCGGTCGCGAGCTCCCGCGCCCGACCCAGTGGCGCATCGGTGATCTCGACGCCGCGAACACGACCCGGGGCCACGAGTTCGGCCAGATCGACGGTGATGCTGCCCGGTCCGCACCCGACGTCGAGTAGGTCGAGTCCGGGCCGCAGGAGCGGTATCAGGTAGGCGGCCGAACTCGTCGCCGTGCGGGCCGCGTGGCTGGACACGACCACCGACGGGTGCCCGTGTGTGTAGACGTCGCGGGGCGGGACGGCGTCGGTCATCGAATTTCACTCCTCCGTGAAGTCAGCAGGTCGTGTGATTCTCGTCGCATGTCGCGTTCGCCTGTGACGTGACGGTAACCCGGGCCGGGGTCGTAAGCTCGGAACTGGCCCGGACCCGAGGGCCGTGGGCACTGTGGCTCCACCGAACGCGTCAACACGCGCCGATGTCGCCGGCCCGCGATACTGGTACCGCCCGGACAACACGAATCCGGGCGCTGCGTGACCACGACTGGAGAGTAAGGCAGATATGAGCGCGGAGAAACCGACCATCATCTACACGCTGACCGATGAAGCGCCCATGCTGGCGACGCACGCTTTTCTCCCGATCATCAGGACATTCGCCGACGCCGCCGACATCAACGTCGAGACCTCCGACATCTCCGTCGCCGCCCGCGTGCTGGCCGAGTTCTCCGATTACCTGAGCGACGAACAGAAGGTTCCCGACAACCTCGCCGAACTCGGCAGGCTGACCCAGGATCCCGACACCAACATCATCAAGCTCCCCAACATCAGCGCGTCGGTGCCGCAGCTGACCGCCGCCATCAAGGAGCTGCAGGACAAGGGCTACAAGATCCCCGATTTCCCGGGCAACCCGAAGACCGACGAGGAGCGCGCGATCCGGGATCGCTACACCAAATGCCTCGGCAGCGCAGTCAATCCCGTTCTGCGCGAAGGTAACTCGGACCGTCGAGCGCCCAAGGCGGTCAAGGAGTACGCGCGCAAGCATCCGCACAGCATGGGCGAGTGGTCGATGGCCTCGCGCACGCACGTCGCGCACATGCGGCACGGCGACTTCTACCACGGCGAGAAGTCGATGACCCTCGAAGCCGACCGCGACGTGAAGATGGAACTGATCACCGCCGCAGGCGAGACGATCGTACTCAAGCCGAAGGTGCATCTCGACGCCGGCGACGTCATCGACAGCATGTTCATGAGCAAGAAGGCGCTCATCGAGTTCTACGAAGAGCAGATGGAGGACGCCTACAAGACCGGCGTCATGTTCTCCCTGCACGTCAAGGCCACCATGATGCGCGTCAGTCACCCCATCGTGTTCGGTCACGCGGTGCGCACCTTCTACAAGGAGGCGTTCGCCAAGCACGGCGAGCTCTTCGACGAATTGGGCGTCAACGTCAACAACGGCCTCTCGGATCTGTATTCGAAGATCGAGTCGTTGCCGGCGTCGAAGAAGGAAGAGATCATCGACGATCTGCACGCCTGCCACGAGCATCGCCCGGAGCTCGCGATGGTCGACTCGGCGCGCGGCATCTCCAACTTCCACTCCCCCAGCGACGTCATCGTCGACGCGTCCATGCCGGCCATGATCCGCGCCGGCGGCAAGATGTATGGCGCCGACGGCCGGCCCAAGGACACCAAGGCCGTCAATCCCGAGTCGACCTTCTCCCGCATCTATCAGGAGATGATCAACTTCTGTAAGACCAACGGGCAGTTCGATCCCACCACCATGGGCACCGTGCCCAACGTCGGTCTGATGGCGCAGAAGGCCGAGGAGTACGGGTCGCACGACAAGACCTTCGAGATCCCCACCGACGGCGTCGCCAACATCACCGATCTCGCGACCGGCGAGGTGCTGCTGTCCCAGGACGTCGAAGAGGGTGACATCTTCCGCATGTGCATCGTCAAGGACGCGCCGATCCGCGACTGGGTCAAGCTCGCCGTCACCCGCAGCCGGGAATCCGGTATGCCGGTGGTGTTCTGGCTCGATCCGTACCGTCCGCACGAGAACGAACTGATCACCAAGGTGCACACCTACCTGAAGGATCACGACACCGAGGGCCTCGACATCCAGATCATGTCGCAGGTACGGGCCATCCGGTACACGATGGAACGCCTCATCCGCGGCCTCGACACCATCTCCGCGACCGGCAACATCCTGCGCGACTACCTCACCGACCTGTTCCCGATCCTGGAGCTCGGAACGAGCGCCAAGATGCTCTCGATCGTGCCGCTGATGGCCGGTGGCGGGCTCTACGAGACCGGTGCGGGTGGCTCGGCTCCCAAGCACGTCAAGCAGCTCATCGAGGAGAACCACCTGCGGTGGGATTCGCTCGGCGAGTTCCTGGCGCTCGCGGTCAGTCTCGAGGATCTCGGACGCAAGAACGACAACCCGAAGGCGAAGGTGCTGGCCAAGGCGCTCGACGCCGCGACGGGCAAGCTGCTGGAGAACAACAAGGGCCCCTCACGCAGCACCGGTGAACTCGACAACCGGGGCAGCCAGTTCTACCTCGCGCTGTATTGGGCGAAGGCGCTCGCGGAACAAACCGAGGATGCGGATCTGGCGAAGTACTTTGCGCCGCTTGCCAAGACGCTCGAGGAGAACGAACAGACCATCGTCGCCGAACTCAACGACGTCCAGGGCACCGCGGTCGACATCGGTGGCTACTACGCCCCCGACAACGATCTCACCGACAAGGTGATGCGCCCGAGCGCGACATTGAACTCGGCGCTGGAGTCCGTGCGCGGCTGACGCGTCACCGGCCGGTCACGTTCCTGACGAGCCCCGTTTCCCGGTATCGCACCGGGGATCGGGGCTCTGGTCGTTTACCACCGGCATATGCCGGCCCCGTGGAAGGGCTTGCGCCTCACATGGACTCGGTCTCACATGGACTCGAAGGCCCGGCCGAGCTCGGCCTCGACGTCGATGATCCGGGCGCTGGTGACCTCCGGATCCTCGATCCGGGCGGCCACATCGCGGGCGATGAAGCGCTTGATCTCGTCGTCGACCTGCGCGACGAGCCGGATGATCTCGCCTCGCAGATTGCGGGAGGCGACGCCCACCGTCACATCCGCGGGACGCGGCGGGGTGACGTCGATGTGGAGTTGCAGGGGTTCGACCGCGCGGGCGGTGAGTGCGAGCCGCACCGACCCGTCGACGTCGTAGCGGATGCGATCGACCTTGAGGTCGACCAGCAGCCGGATCGACAGCGGAATGCGCACGGTGAAGGTGATCAGCTCGGAGATGTCGCGGATGATCTGCGGCTCGTCGATACTGACACGGGCTTGGACCTTGGCGATCCCGCCGGGTCCCGACGGGATCGGCCCCACGTCGAAGGAGTCGCCGGTGATCGCCGAGAAGGCGCTCCCCACCCGGTTCTCGGTGACGGCCACCTCGAAGAAACGGCGGCCGAACTCCTCATACGTCAGCTCTGACATCTGTCCATCGTCGCAAATCCCGGGCGGTGGGGAGGTCGTCATGATCATGCACCCCGATGCGCGTCGATCCGTGCGGCCGCATCCGGCCACATGGGTGGGCACGGAGCGCCCGGAATGGTCGCGACCTCGAAGTGCCACCACTCGTTGTCGAAGGTGCGGCACAGGCCCCAGCGGAAGCCGTTGACCTGCAGCCACCGGGCGCCGGCCTGTGGTCCGACGTCGATGGCATGACCCCCGACATGCGTCGACTCCGACGGTGGCAACACCCACCGGCGAGCCAGCGCCGGACTGCCGTAGGTGGCGATCGCCTCGTCCCACAGTTGTTGCTGCTGGGCCGGCGTCCGCGCGCCGGAGGTGATGTGCAGGGGGACGCCGTCGGCGCGGGCTGCCGCCGACGCCTGCGCATATGCGGTGCCGAGGACCGGATCGAGGCCTCCTACTCCCTCGTCCGCGTGTGCATGCGGCGCGGCGATCGACCACGCGAGGATCATCGCCGCCGCGATCATCACCAGAACCATCGTTCGGCGCGTGTTTCCGGGAGTCCGGAGAGCAAGAGTCACCACACCAGTAAAGCGGGTATTGACGATGGCGTCGATGACTCAGGGTCGGAGGTACTCGGTTACGGGGTGCTCTGCGCCCCTCCTACAGTGAGTTTCATGGCAGGTATCGGGAGGTCCACGGCGGGAACCGACGGAATCCCGGACACGTCGGGCGTTCGCGGCCGACTGCTCGTGGTCCTCGGTGCCTTGTCGGCGTTCGGACCGATCTCCACCGATCTCTATCTGCCCGCCCTGCCCGAGGCGGCCACGGATCTGTCGACGACGCCGGCCGGGGCGCAGGCCACCCTGGTGGTGTCGATGATCGGGCTCGGCCTCGGTCAACTCGTCATGGGTCCGCTCTCGGACCGGTTCGGCCGCCGCCGACCTCTCCTCGCCGGATTGGTGCTGTTCACCGTCGCCTCGGTCGCCTGCGCCTTTGCTCCCAGCGTGGCGGTACTCGTCGTCTGTCGCCTGCTGCAGGCGCTGGGTGGCTCGGCGGGTGTGGTGATCGTCCGCGCGGTGGTGCGCGACCGCTGCAGCGGTCCGCGGTTGGTGTCGGTCTTCGCCGTCCTGACAGTGGTCGTCGGCCTCGGGCCCGTCATCGCCCCGCTGCTGGGCAGTGCGATCCTCCTGGTCGGCACGTGGCGGACGGTCTTCGCCGTGCTGGCGGTGATCGGCGCGTTGCTCGTGATCTCGACGGCGGCATGGGTCGGCGAGTCCCTACCGGCCGATCGCCGTACCGCCGGTGGCCTGGGAGGTGCCTTCGTCTCCTACCGTGTCCTGTTCGGCGACCTGCGATTCCTACTCGTGATCGGTACGGGCGCAGCAGGATTCGGGTCGTTGTTCGCCTACATCACCGGCTCGCCATTCGCGCTGCAGGTCGTGCACGGGTGCCCGCCTGCGGTGTTCTCCGCGGTGTTCGCGATCAACGGGCTGTGCCTGATGGCGTGTGCACGGTGGGTGCGGTTCGCCGATCCGGTCCGTCAGATGGCCTGCGGTGCAGGGGTACTGGTCGTCGCCTCGGTGGCGATGATCGTCGCCGGCAGCAGCGGCGCGCTGATCCCGCTCCTTCTCGGATTCGCCCTGATCGCTTCGTCGTGGGGCATCATCGGCCCCAGCGTCACCGCGCTGGCACTGCAACGACACCCCGAACGGGCCGGCGCGGCAGCCGCATTGCTGGGTGCGCTGCAATTCGTGGTCGGTGCCGTTGCCGGTTCGCTGGTGGGACACGGCGCAGACGCGGGCATCACGGCGCTCGTCGCCGTCGTGGTCGGCGCCACGATCTGTTTCGTCACGCTGGTCGTCGGGGTCTGGATGGGTCAACGAGGGCC
The DNA here is from genome assembly GCF_029269935.1 of Gordonia sp. N1V. Classification (NCBI taxonomy): domain Bacteria; kingdom Bacillati; phylum Actinomycetota; class Actinomycetes; order Mycobacteriales; family Gordoniaceae; genus Gordonia; species Gordonia sp. N1V. The sequence goes on along the minus strand of NZ_JARJDD010000025.1, from coordinate 34,313 downwards.
TCGCCACACCGCCGGCGCCGGAAAACCCGGCGCCTGAGATTCTCGGGTGAACGCCGGGAGTTGACGTCGTTGCTACCGTGGACATCGGAGTCCATTTCAGGACCGCGGACGAGGGAGCAGTACCCGCCGAGCGACAAGACTGCCACGAAAGTGGAGGTCGGTCGCCATGGCCTGGCTCATTCTCATCATTTCCGGCGTACTCGAAGCCGTGTGGGCGGCTGCACTGTCGGCGTCACGAGGGTTTCGACAGCCACTGCCGGTGGTGGTCTTCGTGGTTGCCCTGACGCTCAGCATGCTCGGACTCGCTCTCGCGCTGACGTCGTTGCCGCTGGGCACCGCGTACACGGTGTGGGTGGGCATCGGTGTGGTTCTGACCGTCGTCTGGGGTGTCGTCACGGGACAGGAACGGCCGACTGTCGTGCGAGTCGGGCTTCTCGTGCTCCTCGTCGGCTGCGTCGTCGGTCTCAAGGCGGTGAGCTGACATGGCCTGGTTGATCCTGCTGGCTTCGGCCGTGTGCGAGGCGGTGTGGGCGGTGGCCCTGGACCGGTCCAACGGATTCACCGAACCGGTGCCTGTCGCGGTGTTCCTGGTGGGGCTCGCGCTGAGTATGGCCGGACTCGGCTGGGCCGCCTCGTCGCTGCCGATCGGCACCGCCTACGCGGTATGGGTCGGTGTCGGGGCGACGCTGACCGTGACGTATTCCATGGTCACCGGTAGCGAGGGGGTTTCGGTCGCCAAGTTGCTCTTCATCGCGGGTATCGTCGCGGCGGTCGCCGGCCTGAAGATGACCCGATCAGGGACCACCGACTCATCCCGGCCGCCGTCGCCCGACCTACGCTGAGAGAACCCCGACGACGAGGAGTTCTCGATGAGTGACCACGAAGTGAAGATGATCATCCTGTCCACCGACGATCTCGACGAGTCGATCAAGTTCTACGGCGAATCGCTTGGTATGACGCTGAAATTCCGCGACGGCGCGCATTTCGCAGCCCTCGACGGCGGGCCGGTCACCCTGGCCCTGGCCACCCCGGTCGATCATCCGATTCCCGGACAGGTCGTGGTCGGGATCAAGACCGCCGACGTCGACGCGGCCGCCAAGGCGATCGAGGCCAGCGGTGGCGGCATCGTCAAGGGCCCCTACGACGACGCGCACGAACGGCGCGCGGTGGTCTACGACAACAAGGGCAACGGGCTGGTGTTCTACAGCCCGCTTGCGCGCTGAGTTGTCGCGCGCTGAGTTGTCGCGCGCGGTGACGTCCTCGGCCGGACCGTCGTGGCGTCCCCGCGCGTACACGGCGTATAATTCAGTCGTGCACTACTGATTAGTGGTTCATCGATTACTCGATTTCATGAAGCCGTATACCGGAGTATCGTCCGGATCGTCGGTCTGGGAAACTCGGGTACAAAGACCGGTCACCGACAAGAGGAACCCCCATGGTTGACACGAACCGCCGTGCTGCGACATCGCGTGCGTCGCAGGACACCTCGACGAGATCCGGTTCCGGCCGCGACGGTGATCGACCGCACGGGCTGCAGTACATCAAGTATCACTACGGGGCGAAGCTTCCGGACTCGATGCGTGACTGGGTCTTCAACGATCTGACCGGTCCGTATGCCGCCCTGCGCATGGTCGCGTGGTGGGCCGTGCCCTGCGTGATCATCCTCGTCCCGATGTTGTTCGTGCCGGCCGACTGGCTGATCCGGGCGAACATGACCGTGCCCATCCTCATCCCCTACATCTTCTTCTCGGTCGCACTGAACCGCGTCTACCGGCGTTACCGGTTGTCGCAGCACGGCTTCGATCCCGATCTGGTCTCCCGTCGGGAGAAGGAGAAGAACGCCGACGTATACGCCGAGTACCACCGCAAATACCGCGGGGCCGGCCGCTAGCCTCCAGCGTCGGGGGTTCGGGTCAGATCAGCCGGTTCTTCCCCGACGCCCGACGCAGGTCGGAGAACGCACCGATCGAGGTCGACGTCGCCGTCGCCACCGGGCGACCATCGGCCGCCTCGGACTTCGACACCATCACCACGTTGTCGATGTAGGGCTGGATGGTGCTGGTGTTCTGCACGGTCGCGACGATGATCAGCTGGAAGCCGAACTTGCGGAACGCCGAGAGCGCCTGCTGGGCGAATTGCGGGTCGGATTTGGAGAATGCCTCGTCGAGCATCAACTGCGCGAAGATCGGTCGGTTGTCGTCGCCATGCGGGCTGGCGAGGTTGAAGCTCAATGCGCCGGCCAGACAGAAGGCCATGAGCTTCTCCTGCTCGCCACCGGAATTGTCGCCGGCATTGCTGTAGGTGCGGATCGTCTCCCCGGTCTCGGCGTCGTGCTCTTCACAGTAGAAGTCGAAACGGTTGCGGACGTCGAGCGCGTCGCGCGTCCACTGCCGGTCCTCCGGGGTCGCCCCCGCCAGGCGTTCGCGCAGCAGGAGGATGTCGGCGTACTGCTCGAGGATGGCCTGCTCATCGCCGAACGCGACGGCGGTCGACCGCCCCGCGATCTGACGCGCCTTTTCGGTGAGTTCGGCTGCGGCCCCGAGGTTCTTGCGTCCCGGTTGCAGGCGCAGTCGGGTGCCACGATTGAACGCGACCGCACCCAGGCCCGTGTTGACCCGCTCGATCTGCTCGACGATCCGGCGCTCCTCGGCGTCGGCGGCCATGTGCAGGTTGAGGATCGCACCCGGCGCCTGCTCGGTGATGAGCCGGCGCATCCGCTCGTAGGCCGCGGGTAGCTCCCGCTCGTCGATGCGGCGGCACAACGCGACGTAGTCATAGATGCGCTCGTCGAAATCGCTGCTGTCGTTGGGGATCTCGTCGGGGAACTCCTCATCGTAGGTCGCGAGGATACGAGCCAGTTCGTCCCGGGAGCGACGCGCATCGGCGCGCATCCGATCCCGGTCGCGCCCAACGGCCTTGATCAGTTCCTGGCGGTAGGGATCCGGTGCGAGCACATCGAGGGTGGCCGCAGAATCCTCACGGAACGTATCGAGGGCCGCCTGTGCGGGACCGGAGATGTCCTCGGCCTTGAGGCGGTCGACGAGATCGAGCAACTGCGTCCGGCGCTCGTCCTGGGTCGCGATTCGGTCACGCACGAGCGCGGCCTGGGAGATCGCCGCGCGGACCTGCTCCCAGATCTCCTCGGCCTTGCGTTGCAGTGCCTCGACGTCGGGATGCTCTTCCATCAACAGTTCGTACTGCTCCGAGAGCCGCTCGGCGCGATCGTCGGCGGACTCGACGTCGATCTCACTCCACTGCGTGAACTGCTCGCACACAGTGCGGTAGAGGTCGCGGCGGCGTTGTTTGTCGGCTCGCTCGCGTTCGAGGACGGCGGTGGCCTCGCGCGCCGCGGCATGAATGCTGTCCTCGTGGTCGAGTTCCTCACCGAGGGCGGCGACCTTGGCGTCGACGTTGCCGACGAAGATGTACTGCGAGGGCCGCAGTGCCTGCCGGTCGTCCTTGATGGCCAGCTTCGCGGAGTCCTTGCGCAGGCCGCGATCGGTGACCGCCTTGGCATGGTCGGCGAATTCGGCCGGATCGTCGACGCAGACGTAATTGCCCAGTCGGGCGAGCAGCGTCAGGGCTTCCGCCGAGCTCGGGTGCTCCGGATCGACCGGACGCAGGGTCGCGGCCAGCGTGCCGGGGTCGGGCAGCACCGCCGTGCGGCGCTCGACATGATGCAACTGGATCCGCCCACGCATGTCGTGGGTGTTCACGAACCGCAGGGCGGCATTGAAATGGCGATCCGGCACCAGCAATCGCAGACCGGCGTTACGCAGCACCTTCTCCACCGCCGGACGCCACCGCTCCTGCTCCGGGTCGAGTTCGACGAGTTCGGCGACATAGCGCAATTCGGAGTCGTCGAGCTGCAACGCGTCGGCGATCACCCGGCGCATCTCGTGCTCGGCGCGCGGCAGCGCGGATCCGGCCTCGCGCACCCGGGCCAGCTCGTCGGCAGCGGCGTCGCGGCGGCTCCGAGCGGCGACCTCCGCGGCCAGCAGTTCGGCGTAGTGTCCCTTGCCGGCCTCGAGTTGCCCGTCGAGCCGTGTCGCTTCCTCGATGAGGGATTCGCGTGTCTCCCAGAAGTCCTCGGCCGACTCGGGGATTTCCACGTCGAGCGCCGACATCTTCGAGTCGAACGAGGCCCGCCGCATCGACACCTCGCTCGCCGCTTTGCCGGCCGCGGCGAGCTGTTCCTGTAGTGGTGCGAGATCGGCTGTGCTGGAGGAGATTCGCGACAGCAGATGGCTGTGATCCTGGCGAAGTTGATCGTGCTGGGAGGTCAGCGCGGCCAGATCGCCGTCGAGACGGGCGATCTGATCGTCGAGGTCGGCGATCTCGGGCTCGGCGTTGCGGATCCGCAGGTTGGTCACGTAGGCACGGATGGTCGCGCTGTCGATGGTGTCGAGCACCGAGAACTTCGCCGACTCGGTCGCATACCGTTCCTGGACGGCCTCGATGTTGCCGAGGATGGTGCGTTTGCGACGTGCGACGTCCAGGAATTCGCGGGCCTCGACGAGCGGATCGATCTGCTCGAGTGCATCCTTGATACCCGCGATGCTGGTCGGTTCGTCGAGCATGAACTCACGGACGAACTGGGCCAGCCCGCCGACGCTCTTGAGCGACTTGGCCTTTCCCAACAGCTGCTGGGCGGCCTCGGAGCCGCGGATGCCGATCAGCGAGTACAGCGACGCGAGGTACTTCCCCTCGCCGGGACCGCCCCGCCAACCGCGCTCACGGAGCCGGGCCGCATTGTGCCCGTTGGCCGCCCACTCGTTACAGGCGTCGACGATGTCGGCGTCGCCGTCGGCGAGATAGTAGGCGCTGTGGGCGTCGGTCATCTTGCCCGCAGCGAGCCACTTGAGGACGAGGCCGGTGATCGACACGCCCGAGGTGGAGGTGTAGGTGACGGCGATGGCCGCCCAGGCCGGCCCGGTGCCGCGCAGGTACATGATTTCGCGCGTCGAGTTCACGCCGTCGCGCCGCTCGCCCCATGCTCCACGCACGTACTTGCCGACGGTCCGCCGACCACTCGCCGATCCGGCCGCCGTGGCGTCGCCGGAGGCGTTGAAGTTGCGCCGATGGTCGGGCAGGAAGGCCAGGGAGATGGCGTCCAGAAGCGAGGACTTACCGCTGCCCGACGAGCCGGTCACCAGAGAACCGTTGGCGCTGAACGGAATCGAATGATACCCGTCGAAGACGCCCCAGTTGATCAACTGCAACCGCGACAGGTGGAACTGGTCGACACGATCGCTCACCAGTCATCTCCTTCGTCCGTGTCGTCATCCTCGGTGTCGTCACCGTCGTCGGTGTCCCGATCGCCCTCGGCGAGGTATCCCGAACCGTCGTCTCCGGATTCGGGCGCGGAGCGATCGAGCGTCTGCGCCTCGGCGTCCTCGCCGGCACCGATGAATTGCTCGAACTGGTGCTGCAGATCGGTGATCACCGATGCCGTCATGATCGCGGTGATCGCCGGACTCACGGTGAAGGTGTCGGGGTCGTCGCGATGGCGGCGCAGCAACTCGAGTTCCTCGAGCTTGTCGATCGCCTTGTCGATGCGTTTGTCGAACAGGGCGAGGTCGCGATCGATGGTGTTGGAGACGCCGGCGAACAGTTCGTGGATCTCCTCGTGGGTGATCAATACCTGATCTTCGCGCGCGGCCCGCATGTGTTTGGCCAGGTGCAGGGCGAGGATCGCGTCGTAGGCCTGGATCGTCTCGCGCTTGAGTAGTCTTCTACCCCAACGGGAGTCGTAGCCCACCTGCTCGACGAAGGCGACCTCGAGTTCGGTGACCAGGCGCAGCCGCAGATCGAGTTCGGACAGCCGGATGCGTAGGGACTCCTGGTATTCGACGATCCAGGACCACAGCTGGGGAGTGCGGTCGCCGCTGACGTAACGCCGGGTGAGTAGATTCTGCAACGCCCAGCAGGCGCGGTCGGGCATCGCCGAGACGTCCCCGTCGAAGCGCGGGACCTTCGTTTCCTCGACGGCGGTCCGGCTCACCGCGGGCAGATCGTCGTAGCCGTTGAACTCCTCGGTACTGACCCCCTTGGCGGGAAACCGTTCTGACTGATCGGTCACAGGACGTCGACCTCCGCGGTGGGGATGGGTTCGGTGAAGTGCAGGGCAGGAATCTCGATGAGACGGTCCTCGCCGTCGAGGGAGCGGAATCGGATGAATTCGGTCGCCGCGGCGTCGCCGGTGTCCGTCGATTGCCGTAACGCCCACGACCACAACACGATCACGTGGGCGAGGTAGGGGTCGTCGAGGGAATCGATGACCTCCGACAACGCCACCGGGCCGTCGACGACCGCGTTGTTGACCACCTCGGTGAGTTCGACGGTGTCGACCTGGCCGGCCAGCGAAACGAACGAATCGAGATCGGTCTCCCCCGTTGCGGGCACCGCCGGCTGTGGGGGTTCGGGCGTGCGGATCTCGAACGCGAGACGCCCGTTGGATGTCAGCGCGGGAGTGGCCAGCGGTAGTTCGTAGCCCAGCCGCCGGTCGGCGAGTGAGATCGTGAGCAGTTCGTTGGCGGTGGCCAGGGCATCGTTGAGTTGACGGGCGATACCGCGACTCTGCTCGAGGGTTCCCGAGGCGACGAATCGGCGGATCCGACGCGCGCAGCGGCGACGGATCCGGCCGACCTCGTCGATCTGCTGGGTGACCAGCACGAAGAAGTTGTCCATCACCGATCGCAACCCTGGATCGATGGCGGGCAGATGCGCGGTGACGGTCTCGATGTCGGAGACCAATCGAGCCCGTTGGGTCGGGTCGCCGATCATGTGCGTGAACGCGTGATAGGACGCGCTCTGCGAGGACTCCAGCAAGGCCTCGTAATCGTCGAACATCTGCCGCTGCCGGTCCCGATAGGCCAGATCGGAGTCGTTCGGATCGTCGAGGAGCGCGGTGGTGATGCGGTCGAGCATGCTGCCGTACTGCCCGATGTCGGAGATGATCTGCTCCATCTGGTAGGCGATGGCGCGGGCCTCGTCCTCGGCGGCCCGCAGATCCGGTCGGCGCCGGCGACCGGCGTCGAGGTCGGCGAGTTCGGCGTCGAGTTCCTCGATCTGATGGGTGAGGTCCTCACGGATGTAGCTGGGGTCGTCGCTGACCTGACCGGCCACGCGCCGCAAACCTGCCGCGATGCCGTTGATCGAACCCGCGGTGGCCACCGAGTCCTCCCGGCGCAGCCGCCGCATGTAATCGAGCACCGAGCGCGCCTCGGGGGTGAGGTAGCACAGGTTCTGGGTCGCGACGACCGGGTCGGCCATCCGATGCAGCCACCCGTTCTTGGCCCACAGTTTCAGCAGATCCATGCCGTGGGGCTGGTCGCCGACGCCGAGTTCGGCCATGTCGCGTTCGAGCCGGATCGCCAGATCGGTTTCCGACCGGCGCGCCCCGAAGTCGAGGTGACGCTCCATCAATGTCACGTAGAGCGCGGAGTTGGTCGCGGCGAACAGCCGGACGGCCGCGGATCGTTGGATCGATCGGTTGGTCTCCCACGCCTGCATGAGCGTGGGCTGAGTTGCACTGTCCATCGCCGCCTCGTGGGTTCGTCTCGGGTTCGGTTGCTCGTCGGGGTTCGGTTGCGATCGGGGGGTCGGGTTGGTGGCCGGGCCGCCAGGTAGTCTCCCACGTCCACCGATCGTGGCCCGCGCCACGTCCGAGCCGCTGTGGACAACCACGCCGACACGCCGAGGCGACCGGCCGAAGAGATCCGCATGTCGCGAGGCGTCGAACTCCAGGCAAAGGACGTACCGGTAACGACGGTTCTCGTCACGGCCGCTGCGAGAAGAGGATGATCCACCGATGTCCGAGTTGCGCCTGGTGATGCCGCACCAGTTGTTCGAATCACATCTGAACGCCGAGCCCGGCACGCGGTTCGTTCTCGTCGAGCACGATCTGCTGTTCCGCCAGTACCGCTTCCACCGGCAGAAGCTGATCCTGCACCGGGTGTCGATGCGCCGGTTCGCGCAGCGGCTGCGCCGCCACGGATTCGACGTCGAGGTCATCGAGACCGACTCCGCGACCACCAGCCGAGAAGCCCTCGGGGCACTGGTGCGGCGGCTGCGCCCGTCGTCGGTGCATCTCTACGACGTTGTCGACGACTGGCTGGCCGCCGACGTGCGTGCTGCGCTGGCCGACGCCGGGATCGACCTCGACGACGAGGCCACTGCCGAGAGCCCCAACTTCCTCACCTCACGGCGCCAGATCGCCGAGTTCTTCGACGGCCCGACCGCTCGGATGAGCGAGTTCTACGCGTGGCAGCGCCGACGCCTCGGCGTTCTGGTGGACAGCGCAGGAGTACCGGTGGGTAAACGCTGGAGCTTCGACGCCGAGAACCGCAAGCCGCTTCCCCGCGGGCTCGAGGTGCCGGTGCCGCGGTTTCCTGATCCGGACGAGCAGGTCGACGCGGCCATCGAGTGGGTCGAGAAGGAGTTCCCCGACAACCCCGGCGATGCGCGGGCGTTTCGGTGGGCCACCGACCACCGCGGGGCGCGCGAGATGTTCGAGGACTTTCTCGCCGAACGATTCGCCGGATTCGGCCCCTACGAGGACGCGATCAGCACCAGGAATCGGTACCTCTTCCACGGCGTGCTCACCCCCGCCCTCAACGTCGGCCTTCTGTCACCGCGGACGGTGCTGCGCCGCGCACTCGAGGTCGGCGGGCAGGGCGAGATCGGGCTCGCCGGGCTCGAGGGATTCGTCCGTCAGCTCATCGGGTGGCGCGAGTACATGCGGGCCACCTACGTGGTGCATGGTCGCGCGATGCGGACCGCCAATCGGCTGGGGCACCGTCGCGCACTCGCGCCGGGCTGGTGGAGCGCGCGGACCGGTCTCACACCGGTCGACGGCGTCGTGCGCCACGTCCTGCACTGCGGCTGGGCGCATCACATCGAGCGGCTGATGATCCTCGGTAATGCCATGTGTCTCTTGCGAACCCATCCCGATGAGGTCTACCGGTGGTTCATGGAGATGTTCGTCGACGCCTACGACTGGGTGATGGTGCCCAACGTCTACGGGATGAGCCAGTTCGCCGCGGGCACCGCCATCACCACCAAGCCGTACGTCTCGGGCAGCAATTACCTGCGCAAGATGTCCGACCTCGGCAAGGGCCCGTGGTGCGCGGAGTGGGACGGCCTGTACTGGACGTTCGTCGCCGATCACCACGACGTTCTCGACCACAACCGCCGGTCCTCGGTCGTGGTCGCCAACCTCGAGCGCATGGAACCGTCGACACGGGCCGCCCACCTGCGCACGGGACGGCGGTGGCTCGACTGACGATCGCGGAGGTGTCTCTCGGACCGCGCGGCGCACGTGAGGGTGCCACCATGGAGTCATGTTGCCGACCCTCGACCTCACCGCAGCCGACGCTGACGGGCAGGCCTTCGCGACCGCGTTGCGCGAGGCCGCCCACCAGCACGGGTTCTTCTACCTCGTCGGACACGGCATCGCGCCGGCGCAGATCGACGGGGTCCTACGACTCGCCCGCGAGTTCTTCGGGTTGCCCGACGCGGAAAAGGCGCGGATCTCCCAGCTGGACAGTCCGGCGTTCCGGGGCTATTCACGTCTCGGCGGTGAGTTGACGAACGGACTCGTCGACTGGCGCGAACAGATCGACATCGGCCCGGACCGGCCCGTCGTCGACGGTGCCCACGGGTACTGGAATCTGCAGGGCCCCAATCTGTGGCCGCAGCGCCCCACCGGATTCCGTGAGGCATTCGAGGCGTGGATCGCCGCCGTATCGGAGGTGGGCGTACGCCTGCTACGGCACTGGTCGGCCTCACTCGGAGCGCCGGCCGGGTACTTCGACGACGCGTTCGCCGACCGTCCGGCCACCCTGCTGAAGGTGGTGCGTTATCCGGGCAGCGACGACCGGGACCAGGGCGTCGGAGCACACAAGGATTCCGGTGTCCTCACGCTGCTGCTGGTGGAGCCGGATTCCGAAGGGCTGCAAGTGGAAACGCTGGACGGTACCTGGGTCGACGTGCCGCCGAAGCCGGGCGCGTTCATCGTCAACATCGGCGAACTGCTCGAGGTGGCCACCGGCGGTTACCTGCGCGCGACCCGGCATCGGGTGCGCGCGCCGCGCCCCGGGACCGATCGCGTCTCGATCCCGTTTTTCCTGAATCCGGCGCTGGACGCCACGATCCCGATCATCGAGCTGCCGCCGGAGCTGGCGGCGTTGTCACGTGGTGTCGAGGCGGACCCGGACAATCCCATCTTCAGTACCTACGGCGAGAACGCCTGGAAGTCCCGGGTTCGTGCGCATCCCGATGTGGCACAACGACATCACGGGATCACTCCGCTCGGCCCGGCATCCGCCTACTGATCAGTCCGGTCTGATCAGTCCGGCCGCGCAAGCCATTCCGGCCGACACGAGCCGCGCGGAACCAGCACCGTGCGGTAGCGACCCGGCGTCTGGCTCATCCGAACCTGGTCGGTGACACCCTGATACGCCCCGAGCGGTGTGTCGGCGGTGAAGGTCTCGGGATCGAGATAGTGATGTGCGCCGTCGCCGACATCGGTGCCGGCGATCTCGTGGGCGTAACCACGATCGAACACACCCATCCCGATGATCCAGAGTGCAGCCCGGGTCAACGACACATGCACCCGGTAGCTGCCGCCGTCGCGGGCGCGGCGGGTGAGGGCTTCGACGATTCCCGCGGTCAGCAACCACGACACGATGTAGTCGTTGACGACGAGAATCGGTGGGAGCTTGGGTTTGTCGCCCCCGCCCTCGAGCAGCATCATCCCGGTCAGGCTGCCCGCGGTCTGATCGAATCCGACCTGTGACGACCACGGGCCGTGCTCACCGTTGAGAGAGGCGGTGGCGTAGACGATCCCGCGATGTCCGTCGGCGGCGGCATCGGCGGACAGTCCGATCTTGTCGAGGTAGCCGGGCCGGCGGTTCGCGTAGAACACGTCGGCGTCGTTGAGCAGCCGACGAATCCGGGCGGCACCGTCGGCGTCGTAGGGATTGATCGTCGATGACCGTACGCCGACGTTGGCGGTGGCATAGGTCGCGTCGTGCTCGAGTTCGTCGGGGCGCCATACGTTGAGCACGTCGGCGCCGTGCAGGGCCAGTGCCCGGCCGACCCCGGCACCGGCGATCACATGCCCCATGCCCAGCGCCCGGATGCCGTCGAGGGGCTGGTCGACCCCTCCGGTGAGTGGAACCGGGTCGCCGTCGGCGATACGGGTGATCTCGATGAGCGGCATGTCGGCGAGAACGTCGCGGTAGTGCGTTTCGTCGAGGAGTTCGGCCGTCGTACGCAGCATCGGCAGGACGACACCCGCCTCGGTGGCCGCGGCCTCGAGTTCGGCGCCCTTCCAACTCGCGATGGCCGCCGCGACGGCGTCGTTGTCGTCGGGTACCCCCAGGAGCCGCTGCGCGCCGACCTTGATCTTCGGATACGGGTTCAGCGGCATCATCCACCGATCGTCACCGGTCCGGTAGAAGCGGAATCCCAGCGCGTTCGACGGATTCGACGGGGTGGCCGGCGGATAGCCGTTGAGCATCTCCCACCGGCGGTCGTAGAACGGGCACAACCGATGTGGTGCGCTCCGCAGGTCCACGGCGATGTCCTGGCCGACGCCGCCGCGGACCTGCCACAGCTTGGCGACGGCGGCGGACTTGGCGGCGAGCGCGATGGCCGACGCACCGCCGAGACGCAGGGTGCTCGGCACCACCGGGTCGGCGCCGTCGAAGGTGACCGTGCCGCCGGTGTCCTCGGCCGACATGCCGATGCCGCCCAGGACATCGGCGAGTTCTGTTGCGGGATGGAAGGAGTCGTCGGTGGCCGGCGCGGCGATGGCCGCGCGCAGTCGGTCGGTCAGGGTGGTCACACCAGCTCCTCGTGGTCGGCGGTGGTGAGGTCGGGGACGGTCGCGTCGGCGGTCAGCAGGTCGTCGGGGATCAGCACCTGACGCGAGCGCAGATACTCCCCGATCGCCTTGCCCACCTGGTCGATTCGCAGGTTCGAGGATCCGCCGGTGCCGAGCAGGCCCTTGAACACGAAGTGAATCGCCCGCAGATCGGGGAATTCGTGGCGCACCACGTCGATGTCCTTGGTCTCGGGGATCAGGCGACGGATCTCGTCGGTGGACAGGAATCGCCGCAGCCACGGCCACACCCGCGGATCCGGGGTCCACACACCGACATTGGAGTTGCCGCCCTTGTCACCGCTGCGCGCATGCACGACGGTGCCCAGTGGCGCGCGGGTGACGCGCTCGGGAAGCGGTGCCTCACCGGGCTCGGGATGCACGGGTTGGGGGGTCGTCGCGGTGGCAGGTGGCACCGCGGCGTCGATGACGGTGCCGTCGTCGAGGATCGCCCGGTGCTGCAGTGCACTCTGTGGGAGGAGGCCCGGCCAGTAGTCGACCCGGGGTTGGGGACGGGAATGCAGTCCGGCGGCACCGTCGTGGAAATAGCCGGGGATGCCCTGCAGGTACAGGCTGCCCAGGCGTGACCCCATCTCTGCGCGCGTGAGCGTTTCGGCATCGTCGGCGACAGCCATGACGCGCAGCGCAACCGTTGCCGCCCACTGGGATTCGGGGTCGTCGGCGGGCTCACCGACCTGGATGAGGTCGATCTGCACCCCGTCGGGCAGATCCCGGTTCAGTTGGTCGCGGATGAGGGCGATCTTCTCCTCGACATGCGGTGAGGTGACGAATACCGTGTTGACCACGCTCGCGCCGACGGTGCCGAAGAGGGCGACCTTGGTGGTCGGTGGCGGCGGGGTGCCGGCCGCGCCGGACACCGTGACACGATCGGGGCCGGCCTGATCGACCCGCACGTGGTCGAGGTGGACGGTGACATCGGGGTTGAGATAGATCGGGCCCTGGATCTCGTAGACGAGCTGGGCGGTGACGGTGTCTGCGGTGACCGCTCCCCCGTCCCGGGCGTGTTTGGTGATGACGCACGTGCCGTCGGCGGCGACCTCGCCGATCGGGAAACCCGGTGTGGTGCGGTTGGGGATCTCGAGGAAACCGGAGAAGTTCCCGCCGACCGCATGAGCACCGCATTCGATGATGTGGCCGGCGACCACGGCCCCGGCCAACGCATCCCAGTCGTCGGCGGACCAGTCATGCCACCACGCCGCCGGACCGACGGTCAGTGACGCATCGGTGACGCGGCCGCAGACCACGATGTCGGCGCCGGCGCGCAGCGCTCCGGCGATTCCCCAGCCGCCGAGGTAGGCGTTGGCCGCGATCGGCCGGGCCGCCCAGGAATCGAGCGGCGCACCCGAATCAAGGTTGTCGAAGCGATGTCCGGCGGCCTGCAGATCGGCCAGGTCGGCGAGGATGTTGTCGCCCTCGACGTGTGCGACGCTCACCGTGACCCCGGCGTCGGCGAGTTCGTTACGCAATGCCTCCGCGAGCCGGTCGGGCGCGAATCCGCCCGCATTGGTCACGACCTTGATGCCGCGCTCGGCGATTGTCGCCAGGTGGGGGCGCAGCTGGCGCACGAAGTATTCGACGTATCCGCGGGAGGGGTCACGGTGGTGCACCGCCGACAGTGACGCGAGAGTGATCTCGGCGAGATAATCGCCCATGAGCACGTCGACGGGGTCGCCGGCGATGGCCTCGTCGATGGCGGTCCGGCGATCGCCGAGGTAGCCGGAAAAATTGGCGATGCGGATGGGTCGTCGCACGGTCATCGGTACGCTCCTTCGCGTGGTCTGTCCGGCACCGATCTCCTCGTCCGGGGGCCGATACCGGTATTCGCGTCGAGACCGACGCTATCGACATCGTCCGATGGCCACCACGACCGATTCGCGAACGGCGAGATGATCGTGGCGGTCATGGCGCGCACCCGGCGGAGGGTGATGGTTCGGTGTCCTATCGTGAAGGGCGTGGACCTGCCCCATCTGCGCTACTTCGTCGCCGTCGCCGAGGAGCGCAGCTTCACGCGAGCCGCCGCCCGGCTGCACATGGCGGGTTCGCCGCTGAGCCAGCGCATCAAGGATCTCGAACGCGAGTTGGGCACACCGTTGTTCATCCGCGCGCACCACCGGATCGATCTCACCGATGCCGGCGAAGCGCTGCTACCGCGGGCCCGCGACATCCTCGACCGGGTGGACGCGTTGCCGGCGGTCGTGGCCGATGCGCAGCGGCACGCCCTGCGGCCCGCGGTGATCGGGATCGCGCCGGAGGTCACGCCCAGCGTGCGGGACAACGTTCTCGACACGCTCGCCGACCGCCACCCCGACATCGCCGCGCAACTGCTGCCCGCGAGCACCGCACCGCTGTTGCGAGACCTGCGCGCCGGGGCGGTGGATGTCGCACTCGTCCACGGGCCCGTCGACGGTGAGGGAATCGACAGCCTGCTCCTCGAACGCAGCCCGGTCGGTGTGGCCGTCGGCTCCAAGATCGTGGCGGGACAACCCGATTCGATCACGCTCGGCGAACTGGCGCACGTGCCGTTCGCCTCGATCAACCACGAGGCCGCACCCGAGATCTACCGCAACCTCGACCGGCTACTCGACCGGCACGGCGTCCGTAAACGAATCACGTTGCCCGATGATAATTTCGCCGGCCTTGCACATCTGGTTGCCAGCGGACAGGCCTTCACCCTCATCTCCCTCGGCGAGGGCATCGGTGGCCGGATGTTCGCCGGTGAGGCGGTGCAGGTCATCCCGCTGCGTGACACCCGCGCGCACATCAGCACCGTCGCGGTGTGGTCCCACCGACGCGCCGAGGCCGAACCGCTGATCGCCGACCTCGTGGACGTGGTCCGCGCGCTGCGCTGAACAGGTCCTCCGACGATCCTGAACGGGTCAGCCGATGAGGCCGTCGCGTCGCGCCCGGTCGACGGCAGCGGTTCGTGAACGTACACCGAGTTTGGAAAAGATGTGCACGAGATGGGATTTGACGGTCATCTCGCTGAGCAGCAGGCGTTTGGCGATCTCCCGGTTGCTGTGTCCGGCGGCGACCTCGACGAGCACGTCGATCTCGCGCGCGGTGAGCACCGCGTCGGCCGGCGCCCGCATCCGTGACATCAGCCGCGTGGCCACCATGGGCGACAGCGCGCTTTCGCCGGCAGCTGCGGCGTGCACCGCGGCAATGAGTTCGGTGGGTGGGGTGTCCTTGAGCAGATAGCCCGACGCGCCGGCTTCGATGGCCGCGAGGATGTCGGCGTCGGTGTCGTGATTGGTGACCACCAGCACCCGGGGCACCGGTCGCAGCGTCAGCAGTCGTCGGGTGGTCTCCACCCCGGACAATCCCGGCCCGAGCCGCAGATCCATCAACACCACGTCGGGTACGGGAGCCGGCGGCGTGCACCGGGCGATCGCCTCCTCACCGGTGGCGGCCTCCCCGACGACCCGGATGCCGTCGGACTCGGTGAGCAGCGCACGCAGACCGGCTCGCACGATCGCATGGTCGTCGGTGATCAGGACGCAGATCGGAGGCTCCGCGGACGAGTCCGGGTCGGTCGGTGAGGTCATCGGAGCGCGGGCTCGACCCGGAAGCCGACCGCAACGGAGGTGTGGCCGGGTTCGGAGACGACGTCGAGGTCGCCGCCGAGCTCGCGCACGCGTCGGCGCATCGTCGTCAGACCGAAGCCCGACGCGGCGTCGGCGTCGAAACCCGCTCCGTCGTCGACGATGTCGAGATGGACCTCGTCGGAGCTGTAGGTGAGCGTGACCCGCAGGACCCTCGCCCGCGCATGCTGCACGACGTTGCCGATGGCGCTCTGTGCCACCCGCACCAGCGCCGCCTCGACCGGCATGGGCAGCCCGAACGGCTCGCCGTCGACGACGAGGCGGGTACTCAGGCCGTGACCGCCCGCATCATCGGTCACCCGTTGTAGTGCCGCGCTCAACGAGCGTCCGTCCAACGGTGCCGGAGTGAGTTCGTCGATGAGTCTTCTGGTCTCGCCGAGGGCGTCGGCGGCCGCGGTACGCGCGGTGTGCAGCTCCGGCGAATGTCCACCGGCCCGGCGTTCGGCCGCGTAGATGAGCATCTGGATGCTCGACAGACTCTGTGACACCGTGTCGTGGATCTCGCCGGCGAGTCGCTCCCGTTCCCGCGCCCGCCCCACTTCCCGCTGTTCGTCGGCGAGTTCGGCTCGGGTGGCGAGCAGTTCGTCGATGAGGAGTTGCCGGCTGCGTACCTCGTCGAAGAGTCGTTGATAGCCGGCCGTGATCACCACCGCCACCGCGGCCCCGA
The DNA here is from genome assembly GCF_029269935.1 of Gordonia sp. N1V. Lineage (NCBI taxonomy): Bacteria > Bacillati > Actinomycetota > Actinomycetes > Mycobacteriales > Gordoniaceae > Gordonia > Gordonia sp. N1V. The sequence goes on along the minus strand of NZ_JARJDD010000025.1, from coordinate 18,133 downwards.
GGATCGGTCCGATCGCCGCGGCGACCGACCAGACGTTGTGCAGACCGAAACCCACCACCGCGGCCACCGTGGACATGGCGACACATGCGGTGCCCCAACGCATCCCGGCCAGATGCAGGTAGAGGAAGAACATCACGAACACCAGGTAGACGGCCTCGCCGCTGACGGACAGGCAAGCCAGCCACACGAGGCTCAGCGCCGCGAGCCACCACCAACCGGCACGGCTCGAGCGCACCAGCACCATGCCCGAGGCATAGATTGCGAGCCACAGTGCGGCCAGTGCCACCGCCGCCTCCGACGTCGCGCCGCCGCTGCCCACCGCGCGGACCGCGACCACCACCGCGAGCACGGCGGCCATGGTGTGCAGGGCCGCGCGCAGGGCGGTGAAGACCGGGGCCAACGGTGAGGAGTGCATGTCGATTCAGTTTATCGGCGGTGCACTGCCGCGCATCCATCGAAAGTGCGAGTCGCCGGTGCCGAACGATGCACCCCGTGACCCTCCAACTCTCGACGCGCCGCATCCCCGATGCCCGCCACACTGGCAACCGACCACCGAAAGGACTCTCCATGTTCGTCGCCATTCGTGATCTCCGAAGAGCCAGAGGACGATTCGCGCTCATCACCCTGGTGGTGGTGCTGGTGTCGGTGCTCGTCACCTTCCTGGGCGGACTCACCGCGGGATTGCGCCACCAGAACATCTCCGCCCTGCAATCACTGCCCGGTTCGATGATCGTGTTCGCCGACACCGGGTCCGCGCCCTCCTTCGATCAGTCGGTGCTGACCACCTCGCAGATCGCGATCTGGCAACACCGTGCCGAAGACGTGGTGCCCGTCGGCATTTCGCGAGATCGCGCGACGTCGACCACACATACCGATCCGATGCCGGTGGCGCTCTTCGGCCTCGGCGGAAACGACCGCCCGGTCACCGGCACCGTCGATGTCGCAGCGCCGATCGCCTCGTCTCTCGGGCTCCGTGGAGGCCAGGCCATCCAGGTCGGCGGGCGGACGATGACCGTCGGACGAATCGTCGGCGACCAGTGGTACGCCCACAGCCCGGTCATCTACCTGCCCATCGACACGTGGCGGGACCTGGCACCGCAGTTCGGCGCCGCCACGGTACTCGCGGTGACACCACGTGTCGGCACCGATACGCAGTCCGTGGCCGCCTCGAGTGGCACCACCATCCGCTCCGGGTCCGATGCGCTGTCGGCGTTGGCGTCCTACAGCGCCGAGAACTCGTCGCTGACACTGATGACGGTGATGTTGTTGCTGATCTCAGCACTGGTCATCGGTGCGTTCTTCACCGTGTGGACCGTGCAACGCGTCCCCGACATCGCGGTACTCAAGGCGCTGGGGGCGTCCACCGCCTCGTTGGTGCGTGACGCCCTCGGCCAGGCCGTGCTCATCCTGGTCGTGGGGTGCGGCCTCGGTGTGGCGGTTGCCGTCGGCGGCGGCACCCTGCTGGGCTCGATCCCGTTTGTCGTGACCGCCTCCACCACCCTGTTGCCCGCGCTGGCCACCATCGGACTCGGCGTCCTCGGCGCCGGTGCGGCACTGCGTTTCCTCATCACCACCGATCCCCTCACCGCACTCGGGAGCAACCGATGACCACGCCACGACGCGTACCGACCCTGACGCTGCAGCACGTGACGATGAGCTATGCCGATGGCACCGGCCACCTCACCGCCCTCGACGACATCGAGGCAACCTTCGACGCCGGGACGATCAGTGCCGTCACCGGGCCGTCGGGATCCGGGAAATCCAGTCTGCTTGCCGTGGCCGGAGCGCTACGCCGTCCCGACAGCGGACGCGTTCTCCTGGCCCAACGCAGCTCGCACCGTTCGGCAAGTGGCTGCGGGACAGTCGACCTGGCGCAATTGAGCGCGTCTGCGGCCACCAGGGTGCGTCGCGAGCGCATCGGCCTGGTCTTCCAGGAGCCCAATCTGCTGCCGTCGCTGACGGTTCTCGAGCAACTCCAGGTGACCGCACATCTCGGACAATCCCGGATCGTCGGCGCAGCCCGGCGCCGCGCCACCACTGCTCGGGCCCGAGACCTGTTGGTCGCCGTCGGTCTGGACGGGATGGTGCACCGGTTGCCTGCCCACCTTTCCGGCGGACAGCGTCAACGGGTCAACATCGCGCGGGCATTGATGAACGAGCCCGACCTCTTGTTGGTCGATGAGCCCACCTCGGCGCTCGACACCGAGCGTGGGGCACAGGTGCTCTCGATGCTGATCGACCTCACCGCCGCCACCGAAACCGCAACGATTCTGGTCACCCATGATCGGACGCATCTCGCCCGGATGGACGCCGTGTATCGGATGGTCGACGGCGTTCTGTCGCCCAGTGACGCTGGACACACCGACAGCAGGCGGTCTACTGTCGGCGCCAGATAGTCAATTAATTGACCAAGGAGTCGTGATCGAATGCACCCGTTCCGCAAAGCGGTGGAAAACCGGGACATGGCAGCCGTCGACGAGCTTCTCGCCGAGGACGTGACCTTCATCAGTCCGGTCGCTTTCGCGCCCTATCAGGGCAAACCGATCACCGCGGCCATCCTGCGTGGCGTGCTCCGGGTGTTCGAGGACTTCCGTTACGTCAAGGAGTTCGGTGCGCCCGGAGCGCCCGACCATGCCCTGATGTTCGAGACGACGGTGAACGGCAGGGCGATCACCGGCTGCGATTTCCTTCATCTCGACGCCGACGGCAAGATCGACGAGTTGATGGTGATGGTCCGACCGTTGTCCGGGGCCACCGCACTCGCTGAGGCGATGGGGGCGCAGTTCGACCGGATTCGCGCCGAGGCCGAAAGCGGAGCCCACAGCGGATAGGCGCGCCGTGCTCAGTGCGTCGTCTCGGTCCGGTCGAGGCGCGCGGACAGGACGTCGGCTGCACGGCGACACCACGCCGCATTCTCCCGCTCGAAGGCGATGCCGCGCAGCCCCGTGAGATACGGTCCCACGCGCGGACTCTCGGCCAGGTACCGGTCCTCGGACATCTCCCCACGCATCTTCGCGAGCAGCGATTCGATCAGCTCGGCCTTGGCCAACGCGTGCGCCCGACGGGCATGCAGGGTCTCGATCAGGGTGGCCGCCTCGCCGACATCGCACGCCCGCACCTTGACCAGCAGATCGTCGCGCACGAAGGTGGGTTTGGATGCGGCCGAGACGAAGGCGACGAGTGCGGCACGCCCGGTGTCACTCAGGGTGAAGACGCGCTTGTTGGGTCGGCCCTGTTGGGTCACCTCACGACCGCGGATCAGGCCGTCGGCCTCCAGACGCGACAGTTCCGCATACAACTGTTGTGGCGTCGCGAACCAGAAGCTCGCAACCGCCACGTCGAAGGTCTTGGCCAGTTGATACCCACTGGCGCCGTCGTCGAGGAGTTCGGCGAGGATCGCGTGACGCAACGACATGCCCCCAGAGTAGTCAACAAATTGCCCCTATTGGGTATTGAGCCGGGCACCGTCGCGGGATACCGTCGAGGAACGCGCCGCTCGCCCACGATGGTCGGCGCCTCACGCGCCGCGAAGGAGAACGATGAAACTCGGACTGCAGCTGGGATATTGGGGTGCGCAGCCGGCACCGAACCACCACGAACTCGTGCTCGCCGCCGAGGAATCCGGGTTCGACGCGGCCTTCACCGCCGAGGCGTGGGGCTCGGACGCCTACACCCCGCTGGCCTGGTGGGGCGCCTCGACGCAGCGGATGCGGTTGGGCACGTCGGTCTTGCAGCTCTCGGCGCGCACGCCCACCGCCTGTGCGATGGCCGCCCTCACCCTCGACCATCTCTCCGGTGGCCGGCACATCGTCGGCCTCGGTGTGTCGGGTCCGCAGGTGGTCGAGGGCTGGTACGGGCAGAAGTTCGAGAAGCCGTTGGCGCGCACCCGTGAATACATCGACATCATGCGGCAGGTGTGGGCGAGACAGGCGCCGGTGGTCAGCGACGGTCCGCACTACCCGCTGCCCTACACCGGGCCCGGTGCGACCGGACTGGGCAAGCCGCTCAAGCCGATCGTTCACCCGCTGCGGGCCGACATCCCGGTGATGCTCGGCGCCGAGGGACCGAAGAACATCGCTCTTGCCGCGGAGATCGCCGACGGCTGGTTGCCGTTGTTCTACACGCCACGGATGGCCGACACCTACAACGCGTGGCTCGACGAGGGATTCGCCCGGCCCGGCGCCCGCCGCAGTCGGGAGGACTTCGAGATCTGCGCGACCGCCCAGATCGTCATCACCGACGACCGCGACGCCTCCTACGCCGCGATCAAACCGTTCCTGGCTCTCTACATGGGCGGAATGGGCAGCGAGGACACCAACTTCCACGCCGAGGTCTACCGGCGCATGGGCTACGGCGAGGTCGTCGACGAGGTCACCTCGCTGTTCCGGTCCGGGCGCAAGGACGACGCCGCGGCGATCATCCCCGACCAGGTGGTCGACGATTCGGCCATCGTCGGCGATGTCGATCATGTCCGGGAACAGATCGCGGTCTGGGAGAATGCAGGCGTCACCACGATGCTGGTCTCGCCGGGCAGTGTCGAGGAGGTGCGCCGTCTGGCATCGTTGGTCGCCGAGACCGCGTAGGTAGTAGCGTTGCGCGGCATGCGCATGCTTCGAGGAGTCCTCGCATCGATCGCCCTTCTCGCCGTGGTGATGGTGGCCGGATGTGGCTCGTCCGACGACGAGCCGCCGAGTTGGTCACTGAACGGATCGACCGGACGGGTCACGGTAACCGGGGCGAAGAATGACACCTCCGCCCCGCAGGTGTCGGTGACCACGCCGTTCGCGGTTACCGAGACGCAGGTGCACACGTTGAGCGGTGGTGACGGCCAGACCGTCGGGCAGGGCGCCAACGTCACCGTCAACTACGTCGGCGTCGACGGACGCACCGGACTGCAGTTCGACAGCAGCTACACCCACGGCCAGCCCGCGCAATTCTCACTGGCACAAGTGGTTCCGGGATTCAGCAAGGCGATCGCCGGCCAACGCGTCGGCTCCACGGTCGCGGTGGCGATCGCACCCGCCGACGGCTACCCCGACGGCAATCCGTCGGCCGGCATCAATGCCGGGGACACGTTGGTCTTCGCGATCGTCATCGTTTCTGCCGACGGCTGAGCCGTCAGGCGCCGACGTAGTCGGCGAGGTGGCGGCCGGTGAGTGTGGTTGGCTCCGAGACCAATTGGGCTGGGGTGCCGGTGAACACCACCTGACCGCCGTCGTGTCCGGCTCCAGGTCCGAGGTCGATGATCCAGTCGGCATGGGCCATCACGGCCTGATGGTGTTCGATGACGATCACCGATTTCCCGGCGTCGACGAGGCGGTCGAGTAGTCCGAGCAGTTGCTCGACATCTGCCAGATGCAGCCCGGAGGTGGGTTCGTCGAGGATGTAGACATCACCCTTCTCCCCCATCTGTGCGGCCAGTTTGAGGCGCTGACGTTCCCCGCCGGACAGTGTGGTCAGCGGTTGTCCGATCCGTAGATAGCCCAGCCCCACGTCGGACAGTCGCTGTAGGATCTTGTGTGCAGCAGGGATTTTCGCGTCCCCGTCGGAGAAGAACCGCTCGGCCTGGGCCACCGACATCCCCAGTACCTCGTCGATGTCGGCACCGCCGAAGGTGTAGGTGAGTACCTCGGCCTGGAATCGCTTGCCCTCGCAGACCTCGCAGATCGTCGAGACCCCGCCCATCATCGCCAGATCGGAATAGACGACGCCTGCACCTTTGCAGTTGGGGCATGCGCCCTCCGAATTGGCGCTGAACAGAGCCGGTTTGACGCCGTTGGCCTTGGCGAACGCCTTGCGGATGGGCTCGAGCAGGCCGGTGTAGGTGGCGGGGTTGCTGCGCCGCGAACCCTTGATCGCACCCTGATCGATGCTGACGACGCCGTCGCGTCCGGCCACGGATCCGCCGATGAGCGAACTCTTCCCCGATCCGGCGACGCCGGTCAGTACCACAAGCACACCGAGCGGGATGTCGACGTCGACATTGCGGAGGTTGTGGGTGTTCGCGCCACGCACCTCGAGTGCTCCGGTCGCCTCGCGCAGGGTGGTCTTGAGTGTCGCGCGATCGTCGAGGTGGCGGCCGGTGAGGGTGTCGGCGCCGCGCAGTCCCTCGACGCTGCCCTCGAAGACGATCTGACCGCCCTCGGTGCCCGCGCCCGGACCGATGTCGACGACGTGGTCGGCGATCGCGATGGCCTCCGGTTTGTGTTCGACGACGAGCACCGTGTTGCCCTTGTCGCGTAGTTGTCGCAGGAGATCGTTCATCCGCTCGATGTCGTGCGGATGCAGCCCGATCGTGGGTTCGTCGAAGACGTAGGTGACGTCGGTCAGAGAGGAGCCCAGATGACGGATCAGCTTGGTGCGCTGAGCCTCTCCGCCCGAGAGCGTGCCTGCCGGTCGATCCAGGGACAGATAGCCCAGACCGATGGCGACGAAGGAGTCCAGCAGTTCCGACAGTGAGGTCAGCAGCGGACTCACCGATGCCGTCGACGATCCCTGCAGGCCGCGCACCCAGTCGGCGAGGTCGGTGATCTGCAGGGCGCAGACGTCGGCGATGCTGCGACCGTCGATCTTCGATGATCGTGCGAGTTCGGACAGCCGCGTGCCGTCGCAGTCGGGGCACACGGTGAAGGTGATCGCGCGGTCGACGAAGGCTCGGATGTGCGGCTGCATCGCCTCCCGGTCCTTGGCCAGCATGGATTTCTGGATCTTGGGGATCAGGCCCTCGAACGTGACGTTGATGCCCTCGACCTTGATCCGCTTGGGTTCGGAGTAGAGCAGGATGTCGAGTTGTCGTTTGGTGAATTTGGCGATGGGTTTGTCGGGGTCGAAGAATCCGCACTCGCGATAGATGCGCCCGTACCAGCCGTCCATCGAGTAGCCGGGAATCGTCAGCGCGCCCTCGTTGAGGGATTTCGTCTCGTCGTAAAGGGCCGTCAGGTCGAAGTCGGAGACCTCTCCCCGCCCCTCGCATCGCGGACACATCCCGCCGGTGACGCTGAACTCCCTGCGTTCCTTGACTTTTCGGCCGCCGCGTTCGATCTCGACGGCCCCGGCGCCCGACACCGAAGCGACATTGAACGAGAACGCCTGCGGCGAACCGATGGTGGGCTCACCGAGGCGACTGAACAGGATGCGCAACATGGCGTTGGCGTCGGTGGCGGTGCCGACCGTGGACCGCGGGTTGGCGCCCATGCGTTCCTGGTCGACGATGATCGCCGTGGTCAGGCCCTCGAGCACGTCGACGTCGGGCCGGGCCAGGCTCGGCATGAAGCCCTGGACGAAAGCACTGTAGGTTTCGTTGATCATCCGCTGCGATTCCGCGGCGATCGTCGCGAACACCAGCGAGCTCTTCCCCGATCCCGACACCCCGGTGAACACCGTCAGGCGCCGTTTGGGGATCTCGACGTCGACGTTGCGCAGGTTGTTCGCCCGGGCGCCATGCACCCGGATGATGTCGTGGGTGTCGGCGGGGTGGGGCGTCGATCTCGTCGGCGTCCGGCTCATCGGCTCTCCGTTGCGGTCGGGCTTCTCTGGTGGGATGGCAAGGTCTCGGGCGTCACGTGGCCCGGGCGTCAGGGAGTCTGGTTGATGCGCAGCAGGTTGCCCGTCGGGTCGCGAAATGCGCAGTCGCGCACACCGTACGGTTGGTCCATCGGTTCCTGGATGACCTCGGCCCCGGCAGCTTGGAGCTTGTCGAACACGCCTTGGAGGTCGTCGGTGGCCAACGTCAGTGCTGCGCCGTAGGTGCCCTTGGCGATGAGATCGAGGATCGTCTCCCGCTCCTGTTCGGTGATGCCGGGATCGACGGCGGGCGGGTGGAGCACGACAGCGGTCTGCGGCTGGTTCGGGGGCCCCACGGTGAGCCAGCGCATGCCGGAGTAGCCGACGTCGTTGCGAACCTCGAATCCGAGGGCGTCGCGGTAGAACTCGAGCGCCGCGTCGGGATCGGTCTGCGGGAGAAAGGTGTAGGCAATGGTGATGTCCATGCCGACAACGCTAGCGGCGCCCGGCCGGTGAGACTTCTCGATTCCTGACCGGTCTGGTGACCTGTGTGGCCAGACACGTCGGAATGCCCAGGGTCTCGTCGGCGGCGCGACGGCGGTACTCGGTGGGCGACATACCGAGGAGCTCGGTGAAGCGGGTGCTGAAGGTACCCAGAGACGAACAGCCCACGGCGAAACAGATGTCGGTGACCGACAGATCGCCTCGCCGCAGCAAGGTCATTGCGCGTTCAATACGCCGCGTCATCAGGTAGGAGTACGGCGATTCACCGTATGCGCGCTTGAATTCGCGGCTCAGATGTCCCGCCGACATCGCGATGCCGCGCGCGAGCGCCTCCACATCGAGAGGGTGGGCGTAGTCGCGGTCGATCCGGTCGCGCACCTGTCGCAGGCGGCGCAGGTCTGCCCGGCGCCGGTCGCGGTCTGGTTTCGCGGTCACATGGACGATCCTCGCATAGTTGACAGCACGTATTCGTTCAGCACGTATTCGTTCAGTGCGCGCCCCGGGATCGGAGGTAGACATCGGCGTCGAAGCGTAGGACCGCCACCCCGGTCTGATTCACCAGTTCGGTCGTATAGGTCACCAGGCCACGGCCGCGCGCGTCGAGGTCGACCGATTCGATCCGCATCGATCCGGACAATGTGTCACCGGGCCGTACCGGCGCCAGGAACTCCATCTCCCGGAGCCGGCGTCCGGCGATCACGCTCCACGACCGCAGGACCGAGCTGACCGCGAGTCGCTGTGCGATCGCCAGACTGTGGATTCCGCTGGCGATCAGGCCACCGAATGCCCCCGAATCGGCAGCTGCGCTGTCGACGTGGAACGACTGCGGATCCCATTGCGATGCGAAGTCGACGAGCTCGGACTCGGAGACCGTATGAACGCCGAGATCATGGCGCTGACCAGGCTGGAGATCATCGGCGTACACGGTGGGATCGGTCATCGCTGGGTGTGCTCCTCGGGTGTTCGGCGGTGTGATGTCGAGCCGGCTCGGCGTTTGGGGAAATTGTTTCCGACGATGTGTAACGCACTCGCCACCCCCGACGATCTCACCTATGACTCCGATCGAGAGTGCCAGACCCCCGACCCGGCATTCTCGATCGGAGTCTCTTGTTGTGGTGGGCTCTCCCTGTAGTGGTGGGTCTCCCGGCGTGCACATGGCTGAGACGTATCGGTAGGTTCGTTCCATCAGGGGTGTTGCGTTGCGGCGTGACCCGACCATCGGCCAGGGGGTATCCACTGATGACGACCACCAGGATTTCGGTCAGCATCGATCGGGCATGGCACGTCGGCGTAGACGGGGTGAGTTACCCACCCGAACCGTGGTATCTCGGTGGCGACGCTCTCATGTCGGCGTTCGTCGTCCCGCGCGCCGACCTACCAGCCGAGGCGTTCGGCGTCATACCCTCCGGAGCCCGCCTGCTGACGGTGGCGGGCAAGGTTCTCGTCGTCGCCGCCGTCCTGCACTACACCGAGGGCGGGGTCCTGCAATACGAAGAACTGCTCACGACCTACCCGGTGGTGTCGGCACGCCACGGTGTGCGCGTCAGCATTCCCGACATCTGGGTGACCAGCCCGAACTCACGCACGGGCGGACGCGAGCTCTGGGGAATCCCCAAGCACCTCGGTGAGTTCACCCGCGAACGATCCGGCCGCCGGATCACCACCGCGATGACCGTGGACGGCCACGATGTCGCCGCACTCGATGCGCGGCTGGGACCGCGCCTGCTTCCCGGAACGCATCAGATCCCCCTACCGACCGCCCAGGTCCTCGACGGTCGTAGCTCGTGGTCGACCAACCGGATCGTCGCCCGACTCCGCACCGCGCGGGCGCAGTGGTCCTTTGCACCCGACGGACCACTCGGGTATCTCGCGGGTCGTCGTCCCCTGATCACCGTCGCCACCACCGACGCCGCGATCTTGTTCGGCACCAAGGTCACTCACGACTGACCGACCTCTCCCCCGACCGGAATCGTTTCCGGGACGTGGCCCCGACGTTGTCCTCCGGGCACAAACGCGCGTCCGAACTCTGGCTCGTGAGACCGTTCCACATCACATCACCCCTTTCTAGTGTCATAAGTCACAGACATGCGAAAGGGTATGCACCAGTGATCAGTTCCTCGTTCTTCGCCTGGGATCTCCGCGAGCGTGGCGACGCTCCGTGCGTCGCCGATGACACCGTCGACCTCACCTACCGCGGCTTCGCCGACCGGGTCGATGCATGTGCCCAGAAGCTGCAGCGACTCGGCGTCCGGCATGGTGACGTCGTGGCGACGGTCCTGCCGAACCGTGCCGAACTGCTCGTCGTCCTGATGGCCGCGTGGCGTCTGCGCGCGGTGGCGACCCCGGTCAACCCAACGTTCACCGCTGACGAGATGCAGTATCAGTTCGCGGATTCCGGCGCGGCGGTCGTCGTGTCCGACGCCGCGGATCTGCGGGCCGACCGGCCCGTGCTCCACGTCGACGACCTGTCTCCGGCCCCCACCACGGGGTGGCGGGCGCCGACCGAGCCCGCCGACGCCGACGATGCCTTGCTGATCTATACGTCCGGATCGACGGGACGTCCCAAGGCAGTTCGGCTGACCCACGCGAACCTGCGCTACATGGCCACGGCAATGGCACACCACCTCGAGCTCGACGCCGACGATCACGCATTACTGATCCTGCCGCTGTTCCACGTGAACGCGATCTGCGTGAGCTTCCTGGCGCCGATCCTGGCCGGCGGACGACTCAGCATCACCGGACGGTTCTCGGTCTCGAGGTTCTTCGACGACGTCGAACGTCTACGACCCACCTACTTCTCGGCCGTACCGACCATCTATGCACTGCTGGTCTCCCATCCCGACCTCGAGCGTCGGGCTCGGACGCTCGACTCCCTGCGTTTCGCGATCTGCGGCGCCGCACCGATTTCCGCAGAACTTCTCGATCGCGTCGAGAACAGCCTGCGGATACCGATTCTCGAGGGCTACGGACTCACCGAGGGCACCTGCGCATCGACGTGCAACCCGCGTCACGGGGTACGCAAGCTCGGCACCGTGGGGCCGGCCATCGAGGGCCAGCGCATCCATGTGGTCGGAGCCGACGGCGCGGACCTACCCACCGGTGACGTCGGTGAGGTGGTCATCACCGGACCCAATGTGATGCGCGGTTACCTCAATCGTCCCGAGGACACCGCGAAGACCGTCGGCGAGGGTCGGCTGCACACCGGCGACGTCGGCCGACTCGATGCCGATGGTTATCTGACGATTGTCGACCGCATCAAGGACTTGATCATCCGCGGCGGAGAAAACCTGTACCCCAAGGAAATCGAGAACGCCCTCGCGACCCACCCGGGAGTCCTCGAGTGCGCGGTCGTCGGCGCACCCCATCCGGTGTACGGAGAGATCCCGATCGCCTTCGTCGTCACCTACCCCGACCACACCATCGACGACGACGACCTCACGCGGCATCTCGGCTCGCTGGTGACGAGGGCCAAGATCCCCGAGTCGATCCACATCGTCGAGGCCCTCCCCCGAAACCCGGTGGGCAAGATCGACAAACCAGCTCTCCGCCGGCAATTCGCAACGCCGACAGCGTTGTAGCGCGCGCTGTTGTAGTCCCCGCGCAATCGCATTCTCCCTCCCCCCGAACCGGCCGCACGACGGCGTCGGGTCGGCCGAACGCGTCCGCACCCCGAAACCACCCACCAATTCCGCTTCACCCCGAAGGAGTACCCATGGGATTCACCACCCCGGATTTCCCGCCCGTGGAACCGGAGACCTTTCTCGACAGGCCGTTTCTCGACCGGCTGCGCGTTCTCGGCGCGCACTGGGCCGAATACGGCTTCGGCACACCCAAGATGGTGCACACGATCTACCTGATCAAGGTCGGCGTGCTGTATATCGTTGCGGGACTGTGTATCGCGACGTTCAGTTCGGGACTCAACGTTGTCGACGTCGGTTCCTGGTGGAACGAACTGATCGTGTATCAAAAGGTGGTCCTGTGGACCGTCCTGCTCGAAACCCTCGGGCTCGGCGGGTCGTGGGGTCCGCTGGCCGGCCATTTCAAACCGATGACCGGTGGGTTCCTGTTCTGGTTACGGCCGGAGACGATCCGCCTGCCACCGTGGCCGGGACGCGTACCGTTCACCAGAGGTGATTCCCGAACTGTCGCCGATGTCGTGGTCTACGCGGCAATCCTGATCACCATCGTTGTCGCACTGGCACTCCCGGGCGTTGCGTCATCGTCGATGAACTCGGTCGTCGCCGGTGATCACGGCGTGGTGAATCCGGTGGTGCTCTACCCGCTGATCGCGCTCTTCGTGGTCATCGGGTTGCGCGACAAGGTGATCTTCATCGCGGCACGGTCCGAGCAGTACCTGCCTGCACTGGTGTTCTTCGCCTTCCTGCCCTACGTGGACATGATCCTGGCGCTCAAGCTCCTGATCGTCACCGTCTGGGTCGGGGCCGGCATTTCCAAACTGGGACATCACTTCTCGATGGTCATCCCGCCGATGCTGTCGAACACCCCCTGGTTGCCGTTCCGGTCGATCAAACGCGCCCACTACCGCGACTTCCCGCACGACATGCGACCGTCGCGCCTCGCCTCGGGAGTCGGGCACGTCTTGGGCACCATCGTCGAGATCGTGACTCCGTTGGTGCTGCTGTTCTCCACCAACAAGTGGCTCACGCTGGCGGGCGTGGTGCTGATGGTCTGCTTCCACCTGTTCATCTTCTCCACCTTCCCCCTCGCGGTCCCGCTGGAGTGGAACATCCTGTTCGCCTACGCGTCGATCTTCTTGTTCTGGGGACACCCCACGTGGGACGGTTTCGCGCTGACCGACACCACCATGCCGTGGGTGCTCGCCCTGATCGCCGCAGCGCTGTGCTTCTTCCCGGTGCTGGGCAATCTCCGCCCGGACCTCGTGTCGTTCCTGCCGTCGATGCGGCAGTACGCCGGGAACTGGGCGTCGGCCACGTGGGCCTTCGCACCGGGCGCCGAGGACAAACTCGACCAGTGCGTGGTGCGCTCATCGAAGAACACCAGGACCCAGCTGCTCGCGTCGTATCCACCGGAGGTCGCCGACGTCGTCATGCACCAGATGATGGCGTGGCGTTCCCTGCACAGTCAGGGGCGTGCGCTGTTCTCACTCATGATGCGTCACCTCGGCGACGACATCGACACCTACACTCTGCGAGAGGCCGAGTTCTCGTGTAATTCGCTGGTGGCCTTCAACTTCGGTGACGGACACCTGCACGACGAGAAGATGATCGCGGCCCTGCAGCGCCGTTGTGACTTCGCGCCCGGTGAGTTCACGATCGCCTGGATCGAGTCGCAACCCATCCACAAGGGCACCCAGCGCTACAAGGTGATCGACGCGGCGCTCGGGGTCATCGAGACGGGCACCTACCGGGTCGCCGACGCGGTTGCCGAGCAGCCGTGGTTGCCCAATGGGCCGATCCCGGTGCAGGTCGACTGGACGCTCGACATTGACGCCCGCCGCGCGCTCACCGATCCTGAGATCGTGACCGAACCCCGGATGCGCTCGACACCCTCGCGGCAGGTGCAACCGTGACGACTGCCGTCGTCGTCGGCGGCGGGCCCAACGGGCTCGCCGCCGCCCTGCATCTCGCCCGCAACGGCGTCGAGGTCACCGTCCTCGAGGCCGCCGACGAGGTCGGCGGGGGTAGTCGGTCGGGCGAGCTGACCGAACCGGGCCTCATCCACGATCACTGTGCGGCCTTTCACCCACTGGCAATGGGTTCGCCGTTCTGGCGCAGCGTCGGCCTGGAGTCCTACGGCTTGACCTGGTGCCTCCCGGAGATCGACTGCGCCCATCCCCTCGACGACGGGACTGCCGGACTCCTGTACCGCAGCATCGATCGGACCGCCGACGGACTCGGCCCCGACGGCCTGCGTTGGCGGCTGGCCCTCGGTGACCTCGCGCGCGGCTTCGACGAGCTCGGCGAGGATCTCCTTCGTCCGGTCGTACATCTGCCGCGGCATCCGTTGCGGCTGGCGGCCTTCGGGCCGCGTGCGGTATTGCCCGCGACCGTGATGGCTCGCTGGTTCCGTACCGATCGCGGTCGCGCGCTGTTCGCCGGTATCGCGGCGCACGCGTTCACCCGACTCGACCGGCCGCTCACCGCTTCGCTGGGCATGATGATCGCGGCGAGCGGACATCGCCACGGGTGGCCGGTCGCCCGAGGGGGTTCCGGTGCGATCGGCACCGCCGCGGCGGCCGCGATCGGTGACCACGGCGGCAAGATCGAGACCGGCACACTGGTCTCGGCGCGCTCCGACATCCCGTCCGCCGATCTGGTTTTGCTGGATCTCTCACCCGCGCAGGCACTCTCGATCTATGGTGACCAGATGCCGGCCAGGGTGAGACGCGCGTTGCAGCGTTACCGCGTGGGATCGTCGGCGTTCAAGGTCGACTACGCCCTCGACGGCGACATCCCCTGGACGACTCCCGACTGCGGACGCGCGGGAACCGTTCATCTCGGTGGTGATGCCTCCGAGGTGTGGCACACCGAGCGGCAGCGGGCCGCCGGGATCATGGTGGACAGGCCGTTCGTCCTGCTCGGGCAGCAGTATCTCGCCGATCGGTCGCGCAGCCGCGGCGGACTCAATCCGATCTACGCCTACGCCCACGTACCCCGCGGATACGACGGCGACGCCACCGACGCGGTGACCGCCCAGATCGAACGTTTCGCCCCCGGATTCCGCGATCGGATCGTCACCGTGCGCAGTACCGGTACCCGTCAATTGCAGTCCTACAACCCCAATTTCGCTCTCGGAGACATCATCGGCGGAGCCAATGACGGGCTGCAGATGCTGGCGCGCCCGCGACTATCGGCGAACCCGTACGCGCTCGGCGTCGACGGGGTCTATTTGTGTTCACAGTCCACCCCGCCCGGCGCGGGCGTGCACGGCCTGTGCGGTTATCACGCTGCGTCGGCGGCCCTGGCATCGTTGCGTAGGCGCCGATGACCGAGGTCGATGGCGATCGAGGGACGCAGGCGCGTGCGCGGCTGGCCCGCATGCCTGCGACCGCCGATGCCGAGTTGCAGGAGGTGGTCACGGCGATCGCGCGCCGGCTCCGCGCGCAGGAGGCGACCATCGTCGCGGATCTGACCGCCATGATGGCCCGCGAGATCGACCATCTCGACGCGGATCCGAAGCTCGTCGAGATGCTCGAGGCGAGTGTGCACGGCAACGTCTCGACGATCATCCACGTTCTCGCCAACGACATCCCCGTCGATCATCTGCAGCCGACGACCGCCGCGGTCGAGTACGCACTGCGCCTCGCGCAACGCGATGTGCCGTCGAATTCCCTTGTGCGCGCCTATCATCTGGGCCAGAACGCGGTGATGTTGTTGTGCTATCAGATGATCGGTGAACTGGACCTGGACGCGGACCGGGCGATGGCGGTGACCCGACACATTTCGGGCGTCATGTTCGGCTACATCGACTGGATCACCCTCTATGTGTTCCAGGCGTACGAGGACGAACGCCGCCGATGGCTCGGCGCCGACGCCACGCTGTCCTCGACCGCGATTCGTCGCGTTCTCGACGGCACCGACACCGACGGCCGCACCTTCACCGAGCAGACCCGATACCGGCTGGACCGCCCGCATCTCGCCGCGATCATCTGGTCCGACGACGGCGGTGTGGATCTCCGGCGCCTGCACCGCGGCGCCGAGGAACTCGCGGTTCGCCTGCGCGCCGACGGGCCTCCGATCCTCACGGCCGTGGACCGGTCGACGATCTGGGTCTGGTTCCCGCTGCGCACGGCGTCGAGTGAGCGTGCGGTCGGTGAGATCGACCTGCCACCTGGACTCCGGGGTGCGTTCGGTCTGGTCGGTGCGGGCGTCGACGGATTCCGTCGCAGCCATGAGCAGGCTCGCGGGGCCTATGCGGTGGCGATCATGCCCGGCAGCGGCACCGGATCGATCGTGGGATTCGCTGACCGCGGAGTCGCCATCGCCTCGCTGCTCGCGCAGGATCTGCCGGCCACCACGGCCTGGGTGCGGGAGGTGCTCGGTGGTCTCGCCGACGATTCACCCACGGCGGCGACGCTGCGCGAGACGCTCTCGGTCTACTACGCGACCCGAGAGAGTCATCTGCATACCGCGACCCGCCTCAACCTGCATCGCAACACGGTCAAGTACCGCGTCGGCAAAGCGCTGGCCGAGGTACCCGGACATCGCGACCGGCTCGATCTCGCCCTGGCGTTGACGGTCTGCGAACTGTTGGGGCCCAGCATCATCTCCGGTCCGGCCTGACCCGACCGGGGCCATCGGCGGGACGCAGGGCCCACGCGGGCACCCAGTGGGTGACCGACTCCTGCCGGTCGCGTGCGCTCAGGGTGTAGGTGACCTTGCCGTACCACTCTCCCCACTCCGACAGCCCCCACTCGGTGAGGACTCCGGTGGCGACTTTCCGGATCTGTAGGCCGTCGGGATGATAAGTGCCACTGTGGTGCGGGGTCTGCGGATACAGCGCGTTGAGATCGATCAGCACCGCCCGGTGGCCGACGCGCACGAAAGCAGGCCGGTGGGGTCGCCCGCTGTCGCCGCCGATCCGAGCCATACCCACGCATCCGATCATATGTTCGATTGCTGTCGTTTATCCAACCGGCGATGCGGGTATCCCGCCGTCACGGAGACGATTCGAGTGAACGAACGTACACTGAGACCATGAGCAGCAGGCGGTTGGTCGGCGAACAGGGAGAAGTCCGTGCGCTGACACGACTGGGACTGAGCGAACTGGGCAAGGCCACCGTCGGGATCGCGCGGGTGCACCGTGCGACCTCGGCGGCGGTCTTCGGCACGCTCGACCTCGCGATCGGCAGGCCTGTCGCGCCGGTGCGCACCGTGCACGACGCGGTCAGTGAAGCGGTCTACACCTCGATCACCGGAGTGCTGGACTCGGCCATGATCGTCGCCGACGCGTTGCCCGAGACCGGGCCTCAGCCCACCAGGACCGTCCGTGGCGCGGCCATGATCGGCATTCTCGACGGACTCATCGGCGACGCCCTCGACGACGAACATTCCCCGCTGGCGCCGCAGATGGCTCCCCGTGTCGGCGGGTCGCCGGTCGCCGTAACCACCGACGGCTTGGCCGCCGCGTATCCGCGCGCCACCGGACACCTCGTCGTCTTCCTGCACGGGCTGATGGAGACCGAGCACGCCTGGCGACTCGGTGGACGCCCGACCTATGGAGCGAGGCTCGTCGACGACATCGGTGCCACCGAGGTGCAGATCCGCTACAACACCGGCCGCCACATCAGCGACAACGGCGCGACCCTCGCCCGATTGCTGAGCGAGATGGTCCTGCTGTGGCCGGTGCCGGTCACCCGCATCTCGCTCGTGGGGCATTCGATGGGCGGCCTCGTCATCCGCAGCGCGTGTCACCTCGGTACGAGCAACCGCGCGCCGTGGGTGCCGTTGGTGACCGAGACGGTCAGTCTCGGCTCCCCGCACCTCGGTGCGCCCCTGGCACGGGGCGTGCACGCCGCGTCGTCGGCGTTGCGCATGCTGTCGGTGACCCGACCGTTCGGCGAGTTGTTGCGTCGGCGCAGTGCCGGCGTCCGAGATCTCTTCCACGGCAACGTCATCGCCGAGGATGGACCATCGGCGGATCCGGACGGCTGGTGGCAGGCGCCCGGCGCGGACGTCCCACTACTTGCCGGCGCCCGCCATCTGTTCGTCACGGCCTCCCTCTTCGGCAATCCGCGCCACCCGCTCGGCCGCTTCATCGGTGACGGCCTGGTTCTGACGCCGAGCGGTCGAGGGTTCCACCGCTCCCGGCGGATCGGATTCCGCGACGAGGACGGCATGCACCTGGGTCGCGCGAACCATTTCACGCTGCTCAACCACGACGAGATCTACCTGTGGCTCCGTGATGGGCTCCGTCCGCTGCGAGCACTCACCGCCGGCTAGTAGAACAGATCAGTCGAACGAATTGTCGGATTTCTCTTGCGGTGAGGGACGCCGCCGACTACACTCGAACACATATTCACGGGCTGATCTGTTCGATTAGCGTGCGAGGGGGGTGATCGCGGTGGCCGACGTCGATGGTGGCGGTGATGCGTTGGTCACTGCGGACATGCTGGGCCTGTATGCGCAGCTGCATGGTCTCCTCG
>NZ_JARJDD010000024.1:0-84542 GCF_029269935.1 Gordonia sp. N1V | reverse complement strand
TCTCGAGGCTCCTCGCCTAGCGGCTCGTCACACCTCGACGACCGAGGAAAGGGCCACCGGGTGAAGGACTCGGGGCAAGGGCGACCGGGTGAAGGACCACAGGGAAAGGGCCGGGGCGATCACCGGCATGCCGGGACGTCCACCTTTACCTGCGGGGTGTCGACGAGGGGCTGGATGGGGACGTCGGCGGGGCCGTGCGCCGACGTCGGCTCCTCGAGGTTCATGGTGACGGTGACCTTCTGACCGGGCGGCACGCGCACCAGAGTCGAGACGTAGGGGCGGCCGTTGAGGGTTTCGTTGGTGTAGAGCGGGCCGACGCCGTCGACGGTCAGCGAGGTGACGGTCGCGCCCTTGGTGGTCAGCATCGCGACGTTGACCAGGTTCGTTCCGCGGGCCACCGACAGGTTGGTGCCGTTGGGTGCGACGACGTAGTCGGGCAGAGACAGGTTGTCGAGGGTATTGGTGAGCGTGACGGTCACCGTGCTCTTCCGCGAGTCCCCGCTGCATCCGGCGGCCTGATAGGAGATGTCCCGGCGCAGGTAGTAGTCGAGCTTGTTGCCGGCAGCGTTGGACAGCGCGACCTGCAGATACGGTGCCGATGTGTCGGGGATCTGGTGTCCGAGGTCGGTGGACTCCAGGATCTTCTGCTCGGCGGGATCGGCGCTGTAGACCATGATCCGTCGCTCGTACACTCCACGACCCAACGCTTCGAGGAGCGCACCGGTGTCGCCGCGGAAACCGGAGATCTGGCCGACGACAGCTCGGGAGATGCTCTGCAGATACGCTTTTCGCGCATCATTGTTGTCGGCGAAGCGTTGATACGCCGTCGACAGGGTGATCGGGACGATGTTGTCGGCGGTGATCTTCTCCCCGCTCGGCAGCGTGACCGGCCCGGTCACCTTCAGGACGTAGCTCATCGCGATCGGATCGAGCGCGACGGCACCGTCGAGTTGCTGACCGGTCTGCGACTTCCAGTTGGCGATCCAGATCCGGGCGGCGTCGGGAAAGTTCGGGCTCAGATTGGAGTTACGGAAGTCGGTGTAGGGCTTGAACGAGTCGAACAGCCAGTCGTACTCCTGCCCCAGATCGATCTGCGGACGCGTCGGATTACGGAAGTCCGAGTTGGCACCCAACGTCGGCGCGGTCACCCGGCCGTCGGCGGCGTTGATGATCGCGAACCCGCCGACGAGGCCACCGGTCCCCCGAGACTCCGACGGCGTCTGCAGGGCGAGGATGTAGTTGCGCGGCCCGTCGGCGCCGAGCATCGACGGAACCAGTTGCGCGGCAATGTCGGTACCCTGCACGGTGGCGTTGGCCCGGTCGAGCAGGTCGACGAGCTGGTTGCGGGCGTCGGCGACGGTGCCCGACCAGCTCGGATCGATCCCGGCCGCATGAGTGGCGATCGCGTTCGATTTCTCCGCGATCGCCGCGAGCTGCGGTTGCGCCTGCCGCAGCGGGGCGGTGGAGATGGTGTCGCCGCGGCGCAGCTGGGACGGCGAGAGCACCGACGACAGATCCGCCGACGGCACCAGTACCTGCGAGGCGTAGTCCGACACCGCGGAACTGATCTGGGTCACCGAGTCGAGTGGTTTGCCGAGCCACGGGATGGCCGCGGCCGCCGACCACACCACCCCGTCGGTGCGGTCCGCGGCACTACCCGCCTCATCGGCGGCCGACTGCGCGGCCTGCTTGGCCGTCTTCTGGTCCCCGTCGAGGATCGCGGTGCGCGCGCGTTGCGCATCGGTGCGCGCCGACTCCAACTCCCCCTTCGCCGCGAACGCCGAATAGGCAAGCCACGCAACACCGATCACCACCACAGCGATGACCACACCGAGGACGATCCACAGCCACCGATTCCGCCACCACCGGGCGCGCGGCGTCTCGTCACCCGACGACGCCGACCCCGGGTCCTCCGGCGGCGGACCGGCGTCGACCACGGGCTCGACGGGTACCGGCTCCGGCACACGACCACCGGGCAGCTCCACCGCCGCACCACCGGCCAGCCACGACGCGACGTCGAGCACCCGCGGTTCGATCTCGGCGAAGACCCGCTCGAATGCCTCCTTCGGCTGCCCCATCGGGTCGACGATGTCGAGTCGTTCGGCGTTGGTGTCGATCCGTGCTCGCGAGTCGATCACCGTCGACAGGCCGGCACCGTCGAGTTCTCCGACCAACTCGACGAACTCGTTGAGCGTGAACATCCGCTTCCACCGCGCGGGTGTCGTCCGCTGGCATGCGGCGCGGTGTTCGCGGGTCATCGTCAGCACCAGGTCGGCGCCGTCGAGGATCTGCGGCCGGAGGTAGTGGGCCTCGAATCCGGCTGCGTCGTAGCCGTGTTCGTCGAGCACCTCCACCGACAGCGGATGCATCGGCGCGCCGTTCTGCGCGCCGACACCGGCGCTGGTCACCGTCACCGACACCCCGGCGGTATCGGCAAGTGTCCGCAGAATGCGCTCGGCGATCGGCGACCGACAGATGTTGCCCGTGCACACGAACAGAATCGATTGGGGCCGGTCTCCCGGACTGCTCTGTCCTTCGCTCACCAATGCTCCTCGAGTAGTTGCGCGATCTGCCGCATCGACGCCGGCCCGCCGAGGTCGGCGTGTGCACGACCGGTCTCGATCACCTCGACGTCACCGTCGAGATACGGCGCCCACGCCTGCCTCTTCACGTCCACATCCATGTCGCCGTCGTTCGACGCCAGATACAGGACCCTACCTGCGGTCACCGACGACGGCTGATGTCGGCGCAACCCGTCGACGACCATCCCGATACGGTGGGTGACGGTGGCCGCCAGGTCGGGGTCGGCGGCGGCGAGTGGTTGCAGCAGCTCGTCGAGCCGGGCCGCATCGTCGTCGGCGACGCCCTGGAGTTCGGCGGCGACGAGTTCGGCCGGGGTCCGCGGGTCGAGAAGCACCAGCAGCGCGATCTCTCCGCCACTCTCGACGATCTGCCGGGCGATCTCGTGGGCGAGCACCCCACCGTACGACCACCCGATCAGTCGATACGGACCGTCGGGTTGACGCTCGCGGATCGCGGTCACGTGACGTGCCGCGATGGCGGCCAACGACTCCGGCATCGCGTGCGCGGTGTCGAGGAGCTCGGGCAGCTGGACGCCGAGCACGCGACGATGCGGCATCGCGTGGGCCAGCGGGGCGTAATCGGTGACGATGCCCGTCACGGTGTGCACCACCCACAGCGGCGCGCTCTCCCCCACCATGGCCTTGCGCGCCGCGCTCTCCGCCGACAACTCCACCACCCGGTGCTCCAGCAGCCAGTCACCGCCGGCGACGACACCCGCGGGTGTGGCGTGCGCGAACAGTTCGGCAACCGAGATCCGCAACCCGGTACGGTGCTCGATCTCGTCACGTAACGCGATCAGCGCCAACGAGTTTCCGCCGGCGTCGAAGAAATCGTCGTCCATGCCGACCGGCACCCCGAGGACCGACTCGAACGCCGCGCACACCGCGTGTTCGTGGGCGGTGGCCGGCGCGCGACCCGATTGGGTCCATTGCGGTGGTGGGAGCGCAGCGTCATCGATCTTGCCTGCGCTGGTGTGCGGTAACGCGTCGACGGCGATGATCTGCGCGGGCACCATGTGCCGCGGGAGCATGCGGACGACCGCGCGGCGCATCCGCTCGACGTCGGCCGCGTCACCGACGACATAGGAGATCAGGGCGGCACCCGCCGGACCCGGCCGGACGACGGTCGCCGCCTGCGCCGCCCCCGATCCCAAGAGCACGGCGTCGATCTCGGCGGGTTCGACGCGTTGCCCGCGGATCTTGATCTGCCGGTCGACGCGCCCCACATAGATCAGGCCACCGCCGCGCCGGTCCCAACGCACGAGATCACCGGTGCGATAGAGCCGTTCGCCACCCGGGCCGGCGACGAACCGTACGGCGGTCTTGCCGGGATCACCAAAATATCCGCGCGCCAATCCGGTTCCGGCAACGTACAGTTCGCCGACCACACCTGGTGCAACCGGCCGCAAGCGCCGGTCCAGAATGATGGTTCCGATGCCGGGCAGTGGGTATCCGATCCGATTCGGTTCGTCGGATCGATAGGGGGCGCCGGTCACCCAGACGGTCGCTTCGGTGGGGCCGTAGACGTTGTCGACCTCGGTGTGCGCCGACCACTGGTCGGCAAGCGTGCGCGGCAACGCTTCTCCCCCGATGAACACGCGACGCATCGACGGCAACGCCGCGGGGTCGACGGTTTGCATCACCGACGGCGTCCCGAGCATCA
Source organism: Gordonia sp. N1V (assembly GCF_029269935.1). NCBI lineage: Bacteria > Bacillati > Actinomycetota > Actinomycetes > Mycobacteriales > Gordoniaceae > Gordonia > Gordonia sp. N1V. The sequence goes on along the minus strand of NZ_JARJDD010000024.1, from coordinate 80,297 downwards.
CGGTGGCGCCGACATCGCGTAACCACCCGGTCAGCTCGGTGCCGGCGCGCACCGTCGACGGCGCAACCACCAGTGCCGCACCCGCTCCGACCGCCGACAGGATCGCCATGATCGACGCGTCGAACGCCGGGCCGGTGGTGATCGCGACCCGGTCCAACACCGAGATGCCACTCACCCGGGTGCAGCGGTGCAGCCCACGATGGGTGACCGCGACCGCGCTGGGGGTGCCCGTGGTGCCGGAGGTGGTGATGATGTAGGCGAGCGCATCGGGTGAGACACGTTGTGCTGGAACAGGTGTAACCGGACCGTGAGGCTGGGATGGAATATCGTGACGGGTCACCGGTCGGGCCTGCGCAAGCGCGAGGGTCTTCTCGATGCGGGCGGCCGGATGATCGACGTCGACGGCCACGATCACCGCGCCGAGCCGGCTCACCGCCCACCACGCCACCACCCATTCGACGGATCGGTCGATGAGCAGCCCGACCCGATCTCCCACGCGCACACCGCGGTCGGCGAAGCTGCGGACGGTCACCGAGACCCAGGCGTCGAGCTCGGCAAAGGTGAGATGCCGTACACCGTCGCCGACGGCCATCACGTTCGCATGCCGACGCACGGCCGCGTCGAGAATGTCGTGCAGCAGTGGCGGTTCGACGCTGTCGGGGGTGGCGCCCGCATGCTCGAGGATGAACTCCGACTCGCGCCGGCTCAGCAGACGGGTGGGGTCGAGGCGCTGTGTTCCGTCGCCGGTGACGATCTGCAGTGCGGTGCCGATTCTCCGGACGATCGTGTTGATCTGACCCTCCGAGAACAGTTGTCGCGCATAGATCACATCGATGCGGTGTCCCTCGGGGTCGAGTGTGACGATCACCTGCAGATCGAATTCGCTTCTCGGACTGAACTCGTCGACGCCGGGCACGGTACCGGTGGCTGCCGCCGCGCCCGACGCCATGGCTCCGTCGACCACAGAGAACATGATCTGCACCAGGGGATGTCGGCCGACGACGCGGGTGACGCCGAGGTGGTCGACGACGTCGTCGAAGGCGACGAGGGCATGGTCGGTGGCCGCGAGGTCGTCGTCGCGCACCATGTCGATGAGTTCCTCGACGGTGCCGACGGCTCCGATCCGGGTGCGCATCACCACGGTCGAGACGAGCATGCCGACCACCGACCGCCACCGGTCGTCGCCGCGCAGTGAGACGGGGGTGGCCATGGCGATGTCGTCGGCACCGGCCTGCACGCTCAACGCGAATGCTGTGGCCGCGTGCAGGATGTGGAACTCGGAGGCGTGGTGGCCACGTGCGGTGCTGCGGATCTTGTCGGTGAGGTGGCGGGTGAGGGTGCGACGCACGGTTGCCGTCGAGAGGTCACGGACGACGGGCCGGTGTTCGACGAGGCCGAGGTCGTCGGCGTATCCGTCGAGAGCGTGCTCCCAGAACTCCAGCAGGTGAGCGCGTTCGGTACGTTCGCGCGCATCGAGTGCTGCTGCGGCACCGAGGAAATCTCCCGTCGAGGCACCGAACGGGGTGCCCATCACTGCGGTGGTGAGGTCGGCGGCGATCATGGCCGCGGATTCGCCGTCGATGCTGATGTGGTGGGCGAGGATGCCCACCGCGAGGGGCCGCTCGCCGGTGTCCGTGGGCACGCTGACGACAAGCGCCCGCACCGGCGGAGTGCCGGCGGAGTTGGCTGGCGGCAGGTGCAGCAGACCGGACAGCACATCGGCGTCGAGCGACTCGACGGCGAGGATCTCGACGTCCGGCGACCAGCCCTCGACGACACGCTGGCGCGGGCCACTCCCCGTGTCGCCGTATGCCAGACGCAAAGCCTGGTGGCGGGCGATCACGGCGCGCAGAGCGTCAGCCGCCTGTTCGACGGTCACGCCGTCGGATACCGGTACCACGACGGGTACCGCATAGAGGGGTGCGGCCTCGGCCATGGATGCCGCGGTCCACAGTCGTCGTTGCGTCGGCGCCAGCGGCACCCACTCCCCGCCGACAGCGCCCTTCCCATCCGCGACGGCGCCCTCCCCACCCGCGACAGCGCTCACCCCACCGCCGACAGCGCTCACCACACCCGCGACAGCGCTCGCCAGGGCGCGCGGCGTCGGATGGTCGAAGACGAGGGCGGTCGGTACCCGCACCCCCAGGTCGCGTCCCAACCTCGACGACACCTGCGTCGCCGACAACGACGTCCCGCCGAGCGTGAAGAAGTCCGCGTCGGCCGCGACGTCGTCGACGCCCAGGATGTCGGCCATCACCATCCGCACCGTATCCACATCGTGCGAGTTCGCCTCGCCGATAGCCGCAATGGGCTGCGGCGTCACTTCGGCCACCGCCCCGGTCGGTAGCGCCATCAGCTCGGGGAACGGTCGGCCGAGGTCGTCGGCCATCGCCGCGAGTGCCGCGCACACGTCGGCGAGCAGCGCGTCGGCCAGCTCGGCCGGCATCCGCGGTGAATACACCGCGGTCACCTCGAGGTGCCCGTCGACGACGGTGATCACCAGTTCGGCGTCGAGTTTGGCGGCCACCGCATCTCCGTCGAGCGACACGGGCTCTGCGTGCACCCCGTCGGCGAGCACGACGGGTCCGTCGAGCGCGGGTACCACGTCCTGGCCGACTAGCAGGATCGAGGTGAGCGGGTCGATACCGTCGCGGGCACCGGGCCGGACTGCTGCGGCCACCGCCTCGTAGGGCACCTCGGCGTGGTCGAGGGCGTCGAGCGCGACGTCGCGCGCCTGCCACATCGCCGACCGCATCGACGTGGTGGCGTCGATCCGGGTGCGCAGGGCGACGGTGTTGACAAACATCCCGACCACCGACTCCCACTGCGGTGCCGACCGCCCGTGCACGGGCATCGCGATGACCACATCATCGCGTCGTGCCCAGCGACCGAGAACCGACGCCAGCGCGGCATGAGCCGCTTGGAACAGGGTTGCCGATTCCCGTTGTGCCGCAGCGGTGATCGCGGTGGTGACCTCGACGTCGAGGCGGTGGGTGATACGGCCGCCCGCTCCGACGTCCCCACCGACACCGGGCGCGCGGAACGGGACGATACCGGCCAATGTCTCTTGCCAGTGCCGGATCTCTCGGGCGTATCGGCTCGACGGATCGTCCGGGTCGCCGAGCAGCGCGAGGTGCCACTGGGTGTAGTCACCGAAGGTGAGTGCGGGCGGAGCCAACTCGGTGCCGGTGTAGGCCTGGGCGAGCTCACCGAGGAGCAGTCGCACCGACCAGCCGTCGAGCGCGATGTGGTGTGCGGTCACGGCCACAACGATGTGGTCGGCGCTCTCGAATAGGACTGCGCGAACACCGATCTCGTGTTCCAGGTCGAAGGGTCGCGTGATCTCGTCCCGAATGGCCGCGCCCACATCGTCGTTCACGCGGACGATGCGGACGTCGGCGCTGTTGGCGAGTCGCTGCCACGGTCCGTCGTCGATGACGGTCCGCAGGCTCTCGTGGCGGCCGAGTACCGCGACCATCGCCTTGGCGAGCCGGTCGACGTCGACGGCTCCGGAGAACCGCACCACCAACGGCACGTGGTACGCCGTCGACGACGGGGCACGGAGGTGTTGAATCCAGATGCGCCGCTGCGGGTATGCCAGCGGCAGCCGTTCGGGTCGGGGCAGGTGGCGTGGCACAGCGACCGGCACATCGGAGGCCGCCGGGATCGCCGCGGCGAGGGCGGCGACGGTCCGGGCGTCGAACAGAGTGCGGACCGCGACGTCGGCGCCGAGGCGTTCGGAGAGCCGTGAGGCGACCTGTGTCGCCGACAACGACGTACCGCCGAGGGCAAAGAAGTCGGCGTGCGCGTGCACCTCGTCGACGCCGAGGACCTCGCCGTACACGACCGCCACCATCCGCTCCAGCTCGGTGCGTGGGGCGACAATCTCCGCGACATCACCGGCGAGGTCCGGGGCGGGCAGGCGGCTGCGGTCGACCTTGCCGGTCGGGCCGAGTGGCAGCCGATCGACGAGTGTGATCGACGCGGGAACCACGCTGCGCGGCAACACCGTACGCACCTGTTCCCGCAGGCTCGCACTGTCCACGGGGGAACCGGGTGCCGGAATGACCCATGCGGCGAGCACCCGCTCACCGGCTGGAGTGCGACGGGCGGCGACGACCGCTTCGCTCACATCCGCAAGACCGGCGAGCGCGGCCTCCACCTCCGCCGGTTCGATCCGGATGCCGCGCACCTTCAGCTGATCGTCGCGACGTCCGTGGATGACGAGGTCGCCGTCGGCGCGGCGGTGGACGAGGTCGCCGGTGCGGTACATCCGCGTCCCGCCGGGGCCGGCAACGAAGGCGGCCGCCGTGCCGGCCGGATCGTCGAGATAGCCTCGCGCCAGGGCGCTTCCGCCGATGTACAGTTCGCCGATCGTGTAGTCGGGTACCGGCCGCAACGCGTCGTCGAGGATGACGGCGTCGACTCCGGGCATGGTGGCGCCGATGGTGATCGGGCCGTCGGGGCGGCACCGCGCGCTGGTGACGGCGACCGTCGTCTCGGTGGGCCCGTACTCGTTGCTGACGGTGTGCCCGTGCGCCATCCACGTTCCGGCCAGCCGGGCGCTCAGCGCTTCCCCACCGACCGCGACGTGCCGGACCTCCGGCACCTGCGCGGGGCTGATCGTCGACAGCACCGACGGCGTCGTCAGCAGCACGGTGGTTTCGGTGTCGGCGATGTGGTCGGCGAGGTCGTCGCCGCCGATCACCTCCGGCGGGCAGATCACGACGCAGGCGCCTGCAGCGAGAACGGGCACGATGCCCATCAGGTGCGCGTCGAAACCGACGGCGTACGTGTGCATTACGCGATCGAGGGACGTCAGCTCGAGGCGTCGGACGGTGTCGCGGGCCCAGCCGGCGAGTCCGCGATGGGTGACGACAACGCCCTTGGGCCGGCCCGTGGTCCCCGAGGTGAAGGTGAGGTAGGCGGCGTCATCGACGTGCAGCGGGCGCACCCGGTCGGCGCGGGTGAATCGTCGCCGTTCGGCCGGGTACAGGTACGGATTGTCGACAGCGATCACCGGCACCGCAGCCACGTCCGGCACCTCGTCGGCGACGAGCGTGAGAACCACGGCAGCACGGGCACGGTCGAGGATGTCGCGGCGTCGGGTTGCGGGGTCGGCGGGGTCGACGGCGACGAAGACCGCGCCGGTGCGGGCGATCGCCACGGTCGCCACCACCCCGAACACCGACCGCGGCAGGTGACACGCCACCACCTGACCCGGTCCGATCCCCTGCTCGCGCAGCCGCCACGCGAGCGCGTCGGCGAGGCGGTCGACGTCGCCGTAACGCAGCGCGGCACCGCATCCGGGGATGCGGTGCGCGGCGTCGTCGATGGCGATCGCCGACGGTGTGGCGAGCTGCGCGTCGAGCAGCTCGGCCAGCGTCTCCGGCGGTGGTGGCTCCACACGTCGCACTGCCGGTCCGCCGAGGAGGTCGGCCCCGGTCCGTTCGGGTTGTGCCACAGCCTGTTCGAGCACCGACCCGAGGAGCGAGGCGAGAGCGTCGAGTCGAGGTTGGTCGGTGACGCGTTCCCCGCAGGTGAGGTCGAGGTGTGCTCGTCCGTCGCGGCGGTGGCTCATTACGTCGATACCGAACAGTGGTGCGGTGGCGCCGGAGTAGCGCGACGCGACGTCGTCGGGGACGGCGCCGAGGACGACGTCGAACAGTGGGCGTCCGGCGCGGTCGCGGTCGGGGTCGGCGATGCGGCCGATCGCCGACAGCGGCAGGTCGGCGTGGGCGAGCGCGCCGACGTCGGTGGCGGTAACCCTGGCGAGGAGGTCGGTGAAGGGGAGGTCGAGGTCGACGCGGGTGTGCAGCGGGACGGCGCGGGCGAAGAGTCCGGGGACGTCGGCCAGGCGCGGGTCGACTCGTCCGGACAGTGCGGTGCCGATGGTGACGACGTCGCTGCCGGACTGTCGGGCGAGGATCATCGCGAGGACGGTGTGCAGCACGATGAATGGGGTGCTGCGCGCATCGGCGGCGAGCGCGTCGAGTTGCGCGGTGGTCTCTACGGAGAGCGCCACCGCGCTGTGTCGGGGACGGCCGCCGGCCGGTGCACCGAGGTCGATCTCGGGGAGTTGCAGCGTGGCAACGGGTTCGGTGAACACCGACGTCCAGTAGGCGGTGAGTTCGGCTCGGCGGGCGGCGAGGGTGTCGAGGCGCCACTGGGTGTAGCGCCGGTAGTCGACGGCGGGAGGGACGGTTCGGCCGAGTGCTGACCGCAGGATCGGCAGCGTTTCGCCATCGGCGACGATGTGGTGGACGGCGACGAGAACCCATGCAACGCGGTCGTGTTCAGCGAGGGCGAGGCGCCACGGGAGGCTGGTCGTCAGGTCGATCGGCTCGGCCAGCGCGGCGAGCGCCTCCCGGACGTCGGCGACCTCGGTGACCTCGAGAGCACCCAGATGGGCCCGGACGTCGGCGTCGGTCCACCGTTTCTGGTAGGGCGTGCCGTCGTCGGCGGTCGGGAAGCTGGTGCGCAGCGCCTCGTAGGTCAGGGCGACGGAGGTGAGTGCGCCGCGCAGGTCGTCGATGCTGCCGTCCCAGATCTCGGCGACCGGAATCGCCATGGTCACAAGGTATCCGGTGCGGTCGGGTTCGGCACGCCACCGCAGCCACAGGTCTTCTTGCTCGGGCGCCAGCGGAAGCCGATCAGGTTCAATGCGAACACCATCCAGATCGGGAACACCGTCCGTCACCACGGCATCCAGCGCGGCGAGATCCCGGACGGTGGGTGCGGCGAAGACGTCGGTCACCGAGATCGCGAGCCCCGATTGGGTCAACCGGCTGGCCAGCCGTGCCGCCGACAGCGAGTTGCCGCCCACGGCAAAGAAGTTGGTGTCGGCGGTGATGGGCGGTGCATCGCCGAGGGTGGCGGCCATCGCGTCGGCAATCACCTGTTCGCGATCGGTCAGCGCCCCCCGCTCACGCACGTCGAGCGTAGTGAGGCCGCGCAGCAGCGCTTCCCGATCGAGCTTGCCGTGTGCGGTCAGCGGCCACCGGTCGACGAATCCGATCCGCGCGGGCACCTGATGTGCGGGAAGCGCTGCGGCACAAGCATCCAGAAGGGTCGTCTCGTCGGTGTCGCCGATCACTAATCCGACGAGCCGCTCGTCGCCTCGCTGTGCACCCGAGTCGACGACGACCCGTGCGTCGACCACCCCGGGCACGGATCGGAGGACCGACACGACGGCGGCGGGTTCGACGCGGTATCCGCGGATCTGAACCTGGTCGTCGGTGCGGCCGAGGTAGGCCAGTCGGCCGTCGGGCAGGCGGCGCACCAGGTCGCCGGTGCGGTAGCGGCGTGTGCCGTCGGGTGCGGCGACGAAGCGTGCGGCGGTTTCGGCGGGGTCGATGTATCCGCGGGCGAGTTGTGTTCCGGTGAGGTACAACTCGCCGCGTCCGCCGATCGGGACCGGCCGGCCGTGCGCGTCGAGGACTTCTGCGCCGACGCCTGCGAGTGGTCGGCCGATGAGGGGTCGGTGGTCATCGACGTCGATGTCGCCGCCGGTCACCTGGACGGTGGTTTCGGTGGGTCCGTACATGGTGACGAGCCGGACGTCGGGATGCCGGTGTGTCCACTGCTGCAGTGCGGTCGGGTCGAAGGCTTCGCCGCCGAGCACCAGGCACCGCAGCGTACGGAGCCGGTGTCTGCCGAGTGTCGGGTCGGTGAGCCGGACGAACGACGTGGGCGTGTGGGCGAGGATGGTGACGCCGTGGTGGTCGAGGGCGTCGACGAAGCGCTTTACGTCGACGACGTCGTCGCGGCGCACGATAGCGACGGTGCCGCCCGAGGTGAGCGCCCCGAAGATCTCCCACACCGATACGTCGAAGGTGGGGGCATGGGTGCACGCCCACACGTCGCCCGGTCGGGGGTCGATGAGGTCGCGGGAGGCGGCGAGCATGGCGGCCAGTCCGGCGCGGGTGGCGATGACGCCCTTGGGTGTTCCCGTCGAGCCGGAGGTGTGCATGACGTACGCATCGCCTGGGGCCGTCGCCGTCTCGCACCGGGCGAGCATCGCCGCGACCCGCTCCTGCGGTGCGGCCGGGTCGATCGGCACGACCACCGCGTCGGCCATCAGCACGCCGAGCATCGCGACGACCGCATCCACCGACGGCGGCAGCATCAACGGCACCCGATCCCCGGCCCCCACGCCGCGGCCTGCAAGTTCTGCGGCGTACGCGCTCGCCCGCGCCAGCAGGTCCGCATACGTCAGCGAATCGTGGTCGTCGGCAACGGCGGTCGCCTCTGGGTGACGCGCGGCCACGTCCTGAAGGAGGTCGAGCACGTCGGCGGGGTCGGTGGTGCGGGCGGGCGACGGGATCGGATCGGCGGCAGGCAACAGCTCGTCGACGCGAGTATCCGCGGCCGTCGCCAGTCCCTGCAGCACCGCAAGGAATCGTTGCAGCAGAACAGGTCCGGCGGCGGGGTCGACATGGTGCCGGGCCACCGACAGCGCGATGGTCATGCCGGTGCCGGTGTCGCGGACGGTGACTTCCAGTGCGGTGCGCGCCTGCCCGGTGGACAGTGCCTGGTACTCGGCGATGCCCGGCGGAATCGGCGGCGCGGCGTCGTGGTCGAGGAGTACGGGCGGCACGGTGACCGGTGCGGACTCGGCGTGCGCCATCCCCGCAGCGAACGTGGCGTGCGCCTGCGCCAGCGCGTCGTCGACCCGCGACGAGCGAAGACCGCTGGCACGCAGAGGAACCGTGCGTGCGAGCATCCCGACCAGGCCGTGGGTGGCCGGGTCGTCGCGGCCGGCGACAGGGATGCCGATGACGGTGTCGTCGGTGCCGGTGATCTCGGCGAGGGTGGCGGAGAGCGCCCCCCAGAGCAGGGCGTACACGGTGGTTCCGGCGTCGGCGGCCCGTTGTGCCAGGGCGGCGGCGGTGGCCGCGTCGAGCGTCGAGTGCTCCACCACAGCCGGTCCGGCGGTCAGCCCGGTGGGGCGCGGGTCGGGCGGCTCGGGCAGTGCGAGTGTGGTGGGGGCACCGGCGAGGTGGGTGGTCCAGTAGTCGGCGTCGGCCGGCACACGTCGTGCGGCCAAAAGCGGTTGCGGCTCGGGCCATTGCGGTGCCTCGCCGTCGCGTCGGGCGTCGAGGGCGTGCAGGAAGTCGGTGACCAGCACCGGCACCGACCATCCGTCGACGACGATGTGGTGGGCCACCAGGATCAGCTCGGCGTCGTCCGCGGAGATCACGGCCCGCCAGCCGCAGTCGCGGCTCAGGTCGAACGGTGTGCGCACCGCCTCGCGCTCATCTAGGTCGGCGATCGGCGTGATCTCTTCCGCCGAGAGCACCCGTGGCATAGGCTCTCCGTCGATCTCGGGGTAGATGGTCCGCAAGGCCTCGTGCCGGTCGGCGACGTCACGCAGCGCAGTCTCGAGCACTCCTCGACTGGTGCTGCTGGTCAACCGGATTCGCACGGCGAGGTGGTAGGCCGCGGACGGTTCGACGCGGTTGAGAATCCACAGCGCCCGTTGTGCCGCAGAGAGTTGCGCCAGCGGCTCACCCACCGCCACCTCACCGGGCCGGCCCATCAGCGTGGTGAGCGCCGACACCGTCGGATGGGCGAACACGTCGCCGACGGTGACCCACCGCTGCGGTCCGCTGAGCTTGGCGGCCAGCCGTGCCGCCGACAGCGAGTTGCCGCCCAGGGCAAAGAAGTTGGCGTCGGCGTCCACGGCGTCGAGGCCGATGACCTCGGCGATCACCGCGGCGACCTGCTGTTCGGAGTCGGTGAGCGGTCGCGCGGGTGAGGCTGTTGCGGTGATCGCCGTGAGGAGTGTTGCGCGGTCGAGCTTCCCGGTGTCGGTGACGGGCCACGAGTCGACGACGCCGATGCGCGGCGGCACCGCATAGGCGGGGAGCTGGGCGGCGCACTCGGTGCGGAGGACGGCCTCGTCCAATCCGTCAGAGCCGGTGACCGCGGCGACGAGCCGTTCGTCGCCGGCGCGGGTGCCGGGTTCGACGAGGACGCGGGCGTCGGTGACGCCGGGTAGTCGGCGCAGGACGGCGGCGATCTCGGCGGGTTCGATGCGGTGGCCGCGCAGTTGGATCTGGTCGTCGGTGCGGCCGAGGTAGGCGAGGCGGCCGTCGGGCAGGATGCGCACGAGGTCGCCGGTGCGGTACATGCGTGCGCCGGTCTGTTCGGGGTCGGCGACGAAGCGGGTGGCGGTCGCCGCGGCCGCGTTGAGGTAGCCGCGGGAGACCTGCCGCCCGGAGACGTACAGTTCGCCGCGCCCGCCGGCGGGAACTCGGCATCCGCGGGCGTCGCGGACCGAGAGGTGCACGCCGTCGAGCGGTGTGCCGATGATGCTGCGGGCGTCGGTGGTGTCGACGTCGGCGGCGGTGAGATGCACGGTGGTCTCGGTGATGCCGTACATGTTGATCAGGCGTGTATCGGGATGGGTTGCCGCCCAGTCATGTAGCGCGGTGGGGTGGACGGCTTCGCCTCCGAAGACGACGGTCCGCAATGCCGGCAGATCACCGTCGGCGCCGACGATCTCGGGGTCGGTGAGCCAGGCGAAGGCGGTGGGCGTCTGGGACAAGATGGTGACGCCGTGGGTGGCGAGGGCGTCGAGGAGTAGGCGCGGGTCGCGGACGGTGGTGCGGTCGAGCACGGCGATGCGGCCGCCGGAGGCCAGCGCCCCGAAGATCTCCCACACGGAGAAGTCGAAGGCGTAGGAGTGCGCCCAGCTCCACACGTCTGCGGGGCCGGCGCCGACCGCGTCGAGGGTGGCGCCGAGCATGGTCGCGAGGTTGTCGCGGCTGACGCTGACGCCCTTGGGTGTTCCGGTGGAGCCGGAGGTGAAGATGACGTAGGCCTCGCCGGGCGCGCGGTGGCCTGTGCTGCGCGCGATGGTCGAGGGGCCGCGGGCTTGGACGTGCAGGTCGTCACCGATGATCGCGACGGGGGTTGCGGCGTCGAGGAGTTCGTCGATGCGTGACTGCGGGTGGTCGGTGTCGATGGGGACGTAGGCGGCGCCGGCCATCAGGACGGCGACCATCGCGATGATCGTGTCCGACGATCGGCTCATCTGCAGGGCGACGCGATCGCCGTCGCGGACCCCGTTGCGCAGCAGGGTGATTGCCAGTGTGCGGGCGCGGGCGGCAAGTTGACTGTAGGTGAGGTCGCCGTGTGCGTCGGTCACGGCGATGGCGTGCGGGGTGCTCCGGGTGTGCGGGATGAGTGCGCGGATCGGGTCGAGGGTGGGTGTGCGTCGCGGAGTCGGTTCGGGAGCGGCGACCGGCGGTAGCTGCTGCCCGATCAACGTGTCGGCGGTCGCGTCGGCGAGCTGAGTGACGGCCTCCACAAAAGCGTCGAGGATGAGGATTGCGCCGGCCGGGTCGACGCGCTGTTCGTCGACGGTCATCCGGATGTCGATGACGTCGGTGTTGTCGGTGATGGCGAACTGTAGTGCGGTCTGGGCGAATCCGGTGTCGAGGGGGCGGACGGCGCGAAGCAGGGTGCCGGTGGTGTCGGTGACGTCCGGGAGTGTGACGGTGGTGGTGACGAGTACGTCGGCGAGGCCGGCGGGTGCGGCGTCGGCGTGACCTACCGCCTCGGCGAGGGTGGCGTCGGTGCGCGTCAGTGCCTCGCCGAGCCGCTGGTCGAGGGTGGCGGTGTGTCGTAGCGGCAGGGTGCGCACGAACATGCCGACGCGACCGAGATCGGCGGTGGTGGCGCGGCCGCTGGTCGGCACCGACAGCACGACGTCGTCGAGGCCGGTGACCCGGGCGAGTACCGCGGCCAGCGTGACCCGCATCAAGGCTGCGACGGTGCCGCCGGCGGCAGCGGCGGTGTGCGCGAGCCGTTCACGTGAGGTGGTGTCGAGGTGGCGGTGGTGATAGCTCACGGGCCCGGGCCGTGCGGGTTCGGGCAGTGCCGATCGGTCGGGTGCGCCGTCGAGGTGGGTGCGCCAGAAGTTCTGCGCCGCAGCAGTATCAGTGACATCGGATGAGATCGACGCGCTGAACGGTGCTGCGGCGCTGGGCCAGCTGGGTGCGTGGCCGTCGCGGCGGGCGTCGACGGCGGTGAGGAAGTCGGTGACGAGGATGGGGAGGGAGGCGCCGTCGACGGCGATGTGGTGGGCGACGAGGACTACCGAGACGGCGTCGCCGGAGTCGTCGATGGTGGCTCGCCAGGCGGGGACGGCGCCGAGGTCGAACGGCGCGGTGGCTGCGGCGTGGATGCCTGCCTCGTCGAGGGGTGCGGTCGCGACCGGTAGGTGGTCGGCGAGATGCGCGGCGGAAAGGACTCGTGCGGAGGCTGTTCCATCGTCGGCGGTGTCGAAGACAGTGCGCAGCGCCTCGTGCCGGGTGGCGACGTCGGTCAGCGCTGCGGTGAGGACGGACGTGGTGATCGCGGGCGCGAATTCGAGGTGGACGGGCAGGTGGTAGGCGGCGTCGGCGGGGTTCAAGCGGTGTGCGAGCCAGAGTTCTTGCTGGGGGCGCGTCGGCCGGTAGTGGTCGCGGGCGGTCTGCGGGGTGAGTGCGGGTGCTGTGTGGGTTGGTGCGACGGCGAGTCGGGCGGCGATGTCGCGCAGTGTGGTGGCGGCGGTGATGTCGGCGATGGTGAGGACGCGGCCGGTGGCGGTGGCGAGGCGTCCGACGATCTCCATCACCGACAGTGACGTTCCACCGAGGTCGATCACGGAGGCGAGCATGGACGGCTCGTCGACTTCGAGTACGGCGGACACCGTTGCCGCGACGAGGGTTTCGTATTCGGTGGTGGGTGGCTCGTAGGCGATCGGTGTGATGGGGATCTGCGCGAGGAGGGTGGCGACGGCGCGTCGGTCGAGTTTGCCGGTGGTGCCGAGTGGGAGTTCGTCGACGGCGACTACGCGGCGTGGCCACATCATCGACGGCAGTGTCGCGAACAGGTGCTGGCGCACGGCCGAGGCTAGGGCGGTAGGGGCGTCGGCCGCAGGGTGTCGGGTGGCAGCGGTGATCGCGACGTCGATGGTGGTGCCCTGTGTGCTGTGGACGGCGATGGCGACCGCTGCGTCGACGCCGTCGACATCGGCTGCGGTGCGTTCGATTTCGGCAGGTTCGATGCGGACGCCGTGGACGGAGATCTGGTCGTCGTTGCGGCCGTGGAATTCGAGGAGCCCGGTGGTGGGGTCGATGCGGGCAAGGTCGCCGGTGCGGTACATGCGGGTGCCGGATTGCCAGGGGCAGGCAACGAACCGGGCGGCGGTGAGATCGGTGCGGCCGAGGTATCCGAGCGCGAGTTGCGCTCCGGCGAGATAGATTTCGCCGATCATCCCTGTCGGTTGCGGGCGGAGCCGGTGGTCGAGGAGGTAGGCGGCCATGCCGTCGACGGCGGCGCCGATGGGGGTGGGCCGGTCGGTGGGGATCGGTGCATCGAGGGTGGCAACGGTCGCGTACAGCGTGGCCTCGGCCGGCCCGTAGGTGTTGCGCAGGATGCGTTGTGGTGAGACCTGATTCGCAACGGCCGGCGGCAGCGTTTCACCGATCGTCCCGACCACCCACGGCAGTTGATGGGTGGGGATGCGCGCGATGAGCGACGGGGTGGCGTACAGGTGGGTGACGGCGTTCTCGACGAGTGCTGCGCCGAGGCCGGCGTCGATCGACGGGATCGGCACCAGGGTGTAGCCGAGTCCCGCGCAGGCGAGCATCTCGAAGTGCGCGATGTCGAAGGCCGGTGACGCCACCGCTGCCAGCCGTCCCGGCCCGTTCCCGTCGTCGAGCAGCGACTCCGCATCCCGGATCAGGTTCGCCAGTCCCCGATGCGGTACCGCAATACCTTTGGGCTCGCCCGTCGTCCCCGACGTGAACACCACATACGCGACGTCGTCCACCCCCGGCTGACCCCCATCCCGATGGTCGAGGTGCGAGGCGCCCCCAGGCGCCGAGCCTCGAGACCCCCGCAGCCCGCCGCCAAACCGAACCCCCTCCTCCGACACCACACACACCGGCCCAGCCACCCGCAGAATCGTCTCCACCCGCACCCGCATGAGCGAAGGGTCAACGAGCAAAATCGTTGCCCCACTCCGCGCAACCGCCCACCACGCAACCACTTGCTCCACCCCACGCGGCAGCGTGATCGCCACGGTCTCCCCCGGCCGCGCCCCATACCCGCGCAACTCTTCGGCGAAGATGGTTGCCCGCACATCGAGTTCAGCGAACGTCAGCGCGTCTTCGCCACACGCCCCACCGTCGACGGCAATCCGATCACCGAACCGCTCGACGGTCTCATCGAGAATCTCCGTCAACACCCGGGCCCGAGCCGGCGTCGACACCGCAGCAGGCTCCTCCACCACCATCGGCAGATCGTCGACAGCCACCTCCCCACCGTCGACAAGAGCCGTCGCCACCTCCCCCAGCAACGCGACGATCTGTCGATGATGCTCGACGACGTCGGCCTCGTCGTACCGATTCGGGTTCGCTTCGAGTTCGACGACGAGCGAACCGTCCACGCTCGGGTCGCCGTCGATGTCGGGATAGATGTTCAGCGACAGGTCGTCGACGGGTCCCGTGGTCAGAGAGTGGAAGGTAGCGGTGACCTCTCCGAACTGGATCTTCCGTTCGAACATCATGATGTTGAGGACGGGTCCGGTGATGAGGTTGCCGTGGTCGGCGACGATGTCGTCGCGCCGGTAGCGCTGATGCCGCAACGCGCCCATGAGCGCGCTTTGCGTGGAGCGCAACGCATCGCCAACGGTGGTCGCCGAACCGACCCCAGTCCGGACGGGCACGAAGTTCAGTGTCGGCAGTGGGGTCCTCCGCAGAGCTGCGACAGTTCTCGCTGCGACCGCGAGATCGATGACGACGTCATCACTGTCCGTGATGCGAGCGAAGTAGGTAGCCAGCGCGGTCGCGATGAGTGCCGGAATTGTAGTGGTGCGCTCCTCCGCTGCACGTCGCAACATGGCCATCATGGGAGTGGCGATAGGCGTCGACGCTCTCCGATTAATCGCCGCCGGCGGTCCGACGCGCAGCGACGGGGACGGGGTTCCGCCGCCGATTCCGTCAAGCACGTCCAACCAGTAGTCGCGGTCGGTCTGGAACCTGGGTGAGGCGCGATACTTGGCGTCGGCTCGGGCGGGGGCGCTCAGGTCAGGAAGTGAACGAGGCTCCAGTGGTTCCCCGGCCAGCGCAGCCGCGACCCGTCGCAATCCGGTGACCATGTTCTCAACGGTGGCGACGCCGTCAGTGAGTAGATGATGGGTGCGTTGGTAGAGCGCGAACCTCTCATCGGCGAGCTGAATCAGCGTGCCAGTCGCCAGGCGGTCGCGCATCGGGTCGACGGGGCGGGAAGCATCTGCTCGCATCATCTCGAATGATTGCGCGGCCGGGTCCTCAGCGTCGCGGAGGTCTATGTAGTCGACGGTGTCGTGCAACGTTGGGTCGTACACACCGACAACGCCACCATGCTCGACGCGAAACCTAAGCTGTAGCGACCGGGTGTCGCGGATCTCGCGACGGCTGGCCCCCAGGAATGTCTCGACGTCAAGAGGACCGCCGAGGATGGCGTACTGAGCGACGTTTAGCGGAACGCGCGACATTGCGAACTGCCGCTTCAGCAAGGACTTCTGTGCGTCATTCAGCGGAAAGTCGTACCCGTCGTCGGTACCAACGGTGGTCACGTACAGCCTTGCGTGCGATCTCGCATGACCACCACAATCTGGCAAGTACGGATTCGGTGACTCATACATCCCAAGCTCAGGAACCTAACTGCCGAGGGATCAACGACGCCGACGCATCTACGTCGCCCGGAAACTGATCGCTTCGCGAACTGGAACCGTATATGCCGTAAGTTCCGTAGCCGTACCCATACCTATGTCGATCCGTCGCGGCCATATTAAGAACCGCACCTAGCACGTTTATATTTGCAAGCCGCAGCTGAGAGAGAGCTCCGCGCAGCGCCCACTTAGTACATCGGTTTGCGCCGACTGTGAGAAGCGTGCCGTCTGTATAGCGGGCGAGGAGCGCCGCATCCGAGACGGGAAGGATCGGCGAAGCATCAATGATCACGAAGTCGTAATCCTTCGCCAAAACGGACAACATATCCCTGGTCTTCCTTGATCCGAGGAGCTCGGATGGATTAGGAACCCGCGGCCCGCTACTCAGCACATCGAGACCCGGAACTGTAGTTTGCTGCAGCAAATCCGACACCTCAGCCTCGCCACGAAGAAATGTCGAAATGCCCTGTGCGTTTGACACAGAAATCCTACTACTCACGCTGGGACTCCGAAGATCACCGTCGACCAGAACCACCGACTTGCCAGCCTCCGCCAACGCCGCCGAAACGTTGATCGCGATGGTCGTCTTACCTTCGTTCGGGTTAGCGCTCGTTACCAGCAGTACGCGAGCAGGGTTGTCAACATCGGCAAAAGCAAGATTGGTTCGTAATCTCCTGAAAGACTCAGTCGTCGAACTTCCACCCGTGCTGAAATCCATCACACCGCCAGATAGCTCGGTGTCAAACGGGATCACGCCGAACACGGGTTCATCAAGAACCTCAACTAGCGACGACTCGGATTCGATCCTATTGTCGAGTCTCACCATTAGCAGTGCGACAACAACTCCCACTATCGCTCCAAGCACTAGTCCAATAGCGGTATTGCGGTAAACACGCGGCGAGACGGCGGTATTACTCTCCACCGCTGGTGTAATAACCGTTAATTTCGCTAGCGGCTGCCCACCACCGGCTGGCTGTTCAAGTTCACGAACATAATCAACCATCGACTTCGCAATCGCATTCGTAAGGTTGGCGGCAACGGCCGGATCAGCGTCCTTCGCAGAGATAGTCAACAGCACTGTGCCAGTCGAAGCCTGCGAAGACAATTCCTTCTTGGCATCTGCCGTAGACATTGCCAGCCCCGAAGCGTCGAGGGCACTAGCAATAACGGCCTCAGAGTGCACCAGCTGAGCGTACGACGAAACCCGTTGCTGCGATGCGAGCGACCCCTGATATGCCGCTTGAGAATCACCATCTGAACCGGACGTGACGTAGAGAATCGCAGACGACTCGTACATCGGAGTCTGGGAAAGACTAAAGAAACAACTTGCAAGCGCCCCGACAAGTGCACCAACGATTACTACCCACCACGCCTTCCCTACTGCTCGCACCGACTCACCCGCTCGTTGGCGGACAAACCCCGAATGCCCTGACGTTGTTGCCTGCTCACTCATCGACATGCCACCTTTGCGAGGGAAATAACGGAACGGATACGCTCACCGAGCGCGCACAGAAGAACGTGACCACCATCGGTCTCTAGCCGTTCGAGGCTCACCTACATTCGGCGCGACTCGAACAGCCCTCCACGCCCAAACTCCCGACGGAATCCCGACAACAGTCGAGTGCACTATCATAAACGCTATCAGAGGGCCTGGTACTCCACATAGATGTGCGAACGAAAAAGCCAAAGGGATTTGCACGCACACACACAGCGTCCAGACTAGAGCTTGACGCCCTACCTGGTTAGCAGCATTCAGGACGAAGCTAATTTGGGTAGAAACTAGCAGATAGACAGTATAGACGGCCGTCCAAACCAGAACTCCTCGCGACGGGATTAGACCACTCCCTACCCACTCACGACATAGCCACCGACCGATGGCCACCAAGACGCTAGAGACAATACACGCTAATGCAACGCTGATAAATCCCACAGAAGCAACATTCTTTCGGATCCATCTTAGATCGTTGCGCTCAAACGCACGAGCCATGCTGGCCCAAGACTGCTGCATACCAGTGGCGAAGAGACCTGTCACTAGGCCAAACATCCGGAGCGCTACTCCCAGAACGCCTGCAGCAACGGAGTCCAGAGCATACGCGACAA
This sequence comes from Gordonia sp. N1V, assembly GCF_029269935.1. NCBI lineage: Bacteria > Bacillati > Actinomycetota > Actinomycetes > Mycobacteriales > Gordoniaceae > Gordonia > Gordonia sp. N1V. The sequence goes on along the minus strand of NZ_JARJDD010000024.1, from coordinate 62,485 downwards.
TAACCACCGCAGATTGCTGTGACACCGCCGCCGATATACCGAGCATCAAGAACCCCGAACTACGACCCAAGAGCAAATGCAAATCCGACTTCGACACTAGCTTCCAGCCAATAGGAACACGTTGTTTCGAATAGAACAAGAAGAAAACCGACTGAACGAAGCTCGCAGCAACCGGGCCAAGCAGTACAGCGCCAACAAAGACCCACACAGCAAAATTCCCCAGAGAAAGAAATACAACCATTAGCAGCGTGATAACGCTGCCAGCCAAAAGGTACAAATTATTCACATAACCGCGCTGCCGTGCAAGACATATCCTATTTCCGACCAGAGCGGGCAAAGACGCGGAAATAGAGATGACAAAAATTAACAACGACAGACGCAAATCGGAGACAGATTGGCCCGGCGCGTCAAAAAAGACCGCGGTGGGAACTATTGCTGTAATAAGGGCACCTACTACAATCACCGTGAGACCAATCGCACACAACGCCGCCAAACCCGAGGAGATTATCCGTGAGCTGTCCTCCGGCTCACCAGACTCCTCGGCAGCCGACAGCGACGATATCAAGGCATTCCCTATTCCAAGATCGAGGAAACCTATCATATTCACGAGTCCACCGAAGACGGCAATCACACCATACGCGCTAGCGCCCACCTCGCGCACGCACAGAGCCACCACGAGAACATTAATTCCAACGATCAGCAGTTTAGCGACACTGCCACTTAGGAACGCAGCCGCCACGGATGCCGACGCTTCCGACTGGACTGACCTTTCCTCCGTGAATGCCGAACCCGAGGACTGTCCGCGCAACCTACCAAGCACCGCCTGCCTAGCCACGAGAGCCTGACTCGTAACGAGAGTCGACAAAGAGTCGACTAGACGCGTACGCCTGGTGCTGGGCTTCACGAAAGTAACCACCGTTCGAAAACTTTAGAGCTCTGCGGCTAATTGCCGCCAAAGCCCGCTGCGCAGGCGTATCTGACACCCCGAACTGACTACAAATCTCGGTATGCTCCACAAGAGCACGCTGCTCATACCTAGCTGTTGCCTGGCCGTCATGACGCGTGAAAAGCGCATGCGGCACACCAGTATAAGTGAAGATAGAATTCGGCAGCCGAGCAATCTTGTGCCATAGTTCCCAATCCATCTTCGTCAGGTTACCCACGCTCCACCGTCCTACCGATTCCAGGGAATCCCTTCTAATCAACGTCGTACAGGATGGAACCATACCTCCATAGTGATTAAGCACCCGCTGCGAGAATCTGTGACTCGTGACAAGGCGTATCTGATCCCCAGAGGTAGTTATTTGGTAATAATCACCATACAAAACGTCAGAGCCGCAGGCCCGAGCTACTCCTAGCATGAACTCAAGCATGCCAGGAATGTAACGCTCGTCAGCATTAAGCCACGCAATGTACTCGGTCCGACTATCGGACAACTCCATTGCCCTATTTAGGGCATCAGATTGTCCATCATCAGGGGCTGACGACCATCTCGCCAAGGAACTCGACAATATATCCACAGTGCCGTCATTCGAACCTCCGTCAACGACAATATGTTCCGCAATACCACTCTCTACTGACGGAGCAACCGACCTCAAAGCGAGCTCAATGTGCTGCGAAGCCTGATAGCAGGGGGTAACTACTGTAATGTTCGGACTCTTGCGCAGACTCATTTGATGCTCCTACGGTCGATGCCGATATAATTCGGCTGTATAGAGTTGGCGAAATCAAACCCGCGATCCGGATTCGACTCGATCACAATTGATGAAACACCCTGGTCGCAGGCCGAATCAGTCGGCCTGGTAATCATCAATGAAGTTGCCAGACAGCAAACGACGAGTGCTCCGGAGCCCGGATTGAACATGATCGGGTTCACCAACGCCGCGACGAAGGCTGCCCAGGTTGTCGTTGATAGCACGCCAGCGGCGACGTACCACTCGTGAAGAATAAAACCACGGGACGTACGGATATTTACCAGACTAGCGCAGTACAGGGCGACGTAGATCACTACGGCAACCGCACCGCCCCCAAGAAATAGGGACAAGAAATCGCTATGGGCTGGCAATAAAACGATCTTCGACTCAATCGTTGCCGGCACCGATACTGGTCCGGTGAACCATGATGAAAATAGGGGCTCATGTGTTCGTGCTAGAACCTGGCTGTAGATCTCATGCCGAGTCGATGCGTTATCTGTTTTGTCTACAAACCTAAAGTAGAACTCGCTTCGATCAAGGATCAAATTAATGCATAACACCAAAACGACGACTACAGTTCCAGCGAAAGCGGCTATAACTCTAGTCCGTATCGGCCCTAACCTTAAGTGGTAGAAGAGATATCCGCATACACCCAGCAATCCGACAGCCACAAAAGTTCCGGCGGAGTACTGAAGAAAGGCAAAGACAGCTGCTGCAAGCGCGAGCATAATGAGGAAGCAGCGGCGGGCAGCAAGCGCTCCGAATCCAACTGCAACAATTACTAGGAAGGACTTCTCATGATTAAGCGAATTCTTGGATAATGAAAACCATCCAGAATAGGACACACCGATAAGAAATATAATAGTCGACGCGAGGATTGAGATTCTTGCTGAATCGCGACGTAGCATAGCATTGGAATATTGCCCAACGCCGAAAAAGGGTACTGCCACAAGCAACAGCGGCAGCACCAAGGGAAGAGACACGTCTGTGGTCCCGTAAAATACTCTACCGACCAAGCTGCCGACAATTCCGTACGCTGACAATCCAAGAGCGAGTGCATTGACCAGAGAGAGGCTGCTCCACCGTATTCGTGCGACGTACACAAACGACAGAGCCGCGGCGACCAAGGGAACGTATTTTCCGGCTGGAATCGCAGACAACTTTCCGTTGCTATTCGCTAGCGTGACAATAAGCACCACTGCCAAAGGTAACAGAGGCGAGCGATCAACCACTAATGGCGATAGCATTGTCCAAACAAGCGCAACGGTCCCAACTGCTACAAATAACCCAATCATCTGTGTTGCGTCACGTGCTGTGCCGTAGCCAACCAACGTCGAAACAATTACAACCAAAAGGATCGAACACACGGTAAACGGACTTGCCGACAGGAGCCCTCCCCCACGACGGCTCGGTCCGGAAGTCCGGGAAATTGGCGCTAGGCACTGCGGCAGGCTAATCAATGGCCTGCCCCGCTTTCTGCTTCAACACATTGCGATACAACAGGTCCATGCGCTCTGACCAAATCGATTCAGAGAAATCCGATGTGAACCGTTGCGAAGCGCGTGCCGAATGGAACATCTGCCGGTCCGCAACAATTTCCTGTGCCGCAGAAAGCGAGGTCGCTCCCGAGCTCACCATCGGATCGAACACTAGCCCCGCTCCACCAGCAACTATCTGATCAGCCGAGTCGCACATCTTTGAAATCAGCACTGGGCAGCCTGCGGCGAGCGCTTTGATCGCCACTGTAGGTAGGCCCTCGGACCACAAACTTGGGACAATTAGGCCTCGTACTGTTCCTAATAGCCGGTCTACTTCCGTCTCGGTGATCTGCCCGAGCATCTTTGTCCGGCTGCTCCCAAACGAGGATAGAGAGGCCGCAACTGCTTCACTATCTGGCCCAGCACCGGCAATGAATAGCGGCTCATCGCGGTACATCTTCTGCTTTACTAGCCATCGGACGTTCTTCTCTAAGGTTATGCGTCCGACATAAGCCCACCCAACTCTCTCAGCAGGAGCTCGTGCGCCAGTGTCTGTCGGCTTCGGCGCAAAGTTGGGTATTACCACTTTGGCAACATCGGAAACGTAGCGTTCCATCTTTGCCAGAGCACTCGGATTCAGAAATACAAGTGCGGCCGAAGAATTAAGTAGCCTGCCGCCCCGTGCAGAACGTCTCGTCGAAATAGCGAGTGGGATGGTCGCAAGAGCACTCGCGCGATAGCAACGATGTATAACGGAATGCTGGGTTCCTCTGGTCGGGCAGAGTGAACAATCATTGCCATCTCTCCATAGGAGGCCGTTTGCGCAAACCGAGCGGTAGTTGTGTATTGTGGTAACGATCGGCACCCGGCATCGCTTTGCCCACGTAGTCCCGATGTTTGGGAAGGTATTATGGACATGAACGATATCTGGACGAAAATCAGCGATGTTTCGCAAAATCGACTCATCGGAAAATATTCCGGAACTGTACATAGATGAGCGTGCAAGATAGGTTATCGTTGAACTGACCTCGGGCGTCCGCCTAGCCAGCAATTCTACTTCGTACATCTTCTCAAGCGCCGCGACCTGGGTATTAACTACGGAATTCTCGCCGCTTGGCGTGGCAGCATTATAGAAACTATGGACTACTGCAACACGACGCGGCTTAATCCTCGTCACGACTCACCAGCTTTGCTACTGGGGAAATAGCGACAGAATTTGCTGGTATATCGTGAACTACTAGCGCATTCGCTCCAATTTTGGCGCCATTACCGACGGTAACTCGACCGATTATCGTAGCCCCTGCGCCTATCTCGACATTGTTACCTATTACCGGACATGGCCCGCCCGGCGCCGTATGCCCGATGGTAACCCCTTGTCGAATAGTTACATCATCTCCGATAACGCAGCCGTCATTGATTACTATCCCGACACCATGGTATAGACGCAGACGTTTACCAACCTGCAGTTTCCAGGGAATTTCAATGCCTAGTATCCATTCAACAGAAATTCGGTAGCTCACTCCCACGACTGCAGTCAACGGATTCTTCGCCCCCTGCGGCGACGCGCGAAGGAAATGCGCTAACCTGAACCAACCTAGAACTAGTTGCGCCTTAGGGTTTGAACGATTGACTGCAAAATCCCCGCGGATCATATCGAGCAACGCTTTACATGACCGGCCACTGGAATTCATAGATCACTCCACACTCTGAGTTCTCGACCGGAGACGGACTACACTCATTCCTCGACCAAGAGTCGTCCTAAACACAATCCATATGAACTGAACGTTTCCAAATAGATACCTTCTCCATAGTCGACTCGGGTCTTGACACAGTCGGAAGAGCCACTCAAAGCCGGATGCCTGTACCCACTTCGGCGCTTCAGTGACCACACCCGCGGCGAAGTCGAATGCCGCTCCGATGCCCACGCTTAGGGTCAAGGTGCGTTGCGACACTTCCTTGGCGACGAAGTCCTGCTTTGGAGTACCCAAACTTACCCAGATTATATCCGCATCGGTTGCGGATATCCGAACCCTCATGTCTTCGATTGCGTCATCAGAGTCAAGCGCTCCGAAGGGAGGAGCGTAAGCCCCCACTATCTCCAATCCCGGGAACCTCGTATAGAGCGCATCTTGCAAAAGTCCAAGGGTCTCATCAGTTGTTCCGAGCAGGAAGTGCTTAAGCCCATGTGCTCGACCCTCGCTTAGTACGTTGCAAAATAGCGAGGGACCACGCACACGGCCGCCTCCAGAGTGGTCAGGAGCGAGCACTCTAAGCAGTAGCGCCACTGGAGCACCATCGGCATAGGTAAGCCCAGGACCATTCAGTACCGCACTGTAGTCTGATCTTGTGTCCGCCAGAGCTACACAGTAGGCGTTCGATAGCCTGACCGTGTGCGAACTCTTTCGTTTTGCGCTAGCTATTACGGTCGCGGTTGCTTCTTCCATCGATGAGACCGCAAACCTAACCTTACCGAGAGATACGGTATGTCCCGCGGATGGAAGTGTCATCGTGATTACCCTCGTAGAATTTGGTCAATTGGGTCGAGCTTGTACTTCAGATTATTCTCTATTGGTTGCTTTCAAAGCTTAATTACTTGTCCTTTGCGGCTCAATACCTGCAAAGACTGCACCAGCCGCTGAGCAATGTACGCGTGACCAGCCGTCGTAGGATGGTTGTTGTCATCGCTAAGAAACTCTCCCAGATTCGCGGCGGTGATCCAGCGCTCATCAAGCGGGGATACGTAGTACGCGCCACTCATTGCAGCCTCGTAGCGGATGTCAGCGCACAACTGCGTTAGCGAACTATTCTGTTCGATAGAAGTTGGTACGATGCCCAGCACAACAATCTGCGCGTTCGGGTACTTGCTATGCGTGACGGTTATCAGCTGACGCACGCCTTTTCCGACGCCGCTTGGATTTCGTAGATCATTTATCCCGCCCTCAAGTATTACTAAACTCACGGTCGGATCGTTCGCCAGCTTCTCCATACGCTCTGAGAACGCGCCTTGCTTGTTTGGTCCAGGGTTGACATACCCGACGCCTCCGGCGCCATACACTTGAAGGTTGCGACCTATTGATGCTCCGGCCACGAAGGCAAACCCAGACGTTCTTGGGTCCGCTCCTACTCCCTCCACCCAGGAGTCTCCAAAGAAGACGACACCCGTATTTGGCCTAGGCATTCTTAGGGGGGGAAAAACCTTTTCTTGTAGAAAGTCGCTGGGACTCATCGAGTGCATTGATACCCTCGACGTGTTTGCTGGTAGGCGAGAAGCATGATCCCGAACTTCTATTAGCGACCAACTTAGCGTGAGCACGAGCACGACGGGCACGGCGAAGTACACGATGCGGGGGGTACGCGAGTTTCGACATCGCTTCGCCTTTATCAACGGCCTATCGCACTTTCTTGCTTAGCTGCCGACTCAAGAAAGTCGGACGTACGCCGTGCCGACGTCGACCAAGAGAAGTAGTCGATAGCCCAATCGCGTCCGCGCTTGGCGCTCTCTCGATCCGTTTTACCAACTGAGAGTAGAGCCTCTGCGACAGAATTTCGATCGAGGGAAAAGACCAGTCCAATGCGGTCAGCTTGCATCTGTCGCGCGATATGAGCGGTCAATGCGACCGCTGTAGGTGTCTGTGTCAGGAGACTCTCCACTACTGTCCGTCCCAGACACTCCCAGCGCGGAGAGTGGATGAATCCGATGGATTGTGCGAGAAACGAGTTGACTTGTTCCGCCGTGACTGCGCCACGTACATCAACGCTGTCTGCGATGTCCAGCATCTCTACAAGATCGCAAACTTCGGCCTTTCCTCCCTTATAGTCTTGGCCAGCCATCACTATCCTTGGCCTACACTCCCGCGGGAGTGAGGCCTGTGCCTCGAGTAAGATATCGATTCCCTTGTGGTACACGTCATACCTGCCTAGCCACGCGATGTAGGGCTCTCTCGCAATTGGGGCCTCGGGCAGTTCTGTACCGGGCAGCTCTCGGGGATCAAACCCGGTAGGCGCTACGAAAGTGCGCGCGGCCGGCGCGATCTTTGCCACTTCTTCTCGCTCGGAGTCGAAGAATAGATGTACTCCTGCTGCACCCTCGAGTAGTAGCTGTTCAAGCTGGCGCCTACCAGTAATATTGCGCAACGTCTGGACAATCATTTCTTCGTACACACCGTGAGGCATGACAATGTATGGTGTTCTGGTCAACCGAGCGCATGTTGCAGCGACAATGTTACTTAAGGTCCAACCTTCGTGTAGATAGAGCAGGTCCGCGTTCCGCAGTACGTCGATAAGACTAACGCTCGGAACGTAGCTTGCGCGCCCCGTCCCGTAGTGCTTGAGTTCTACGCAGGCTGTTTTCGGGTCTAATAGGGTACGAGAATTGAATCCGCCCTCTGGGCTCACAACTGTTACCTGGTGTCCCAACCGGCTTAAGGCATTCATCCAGTCGGATCTTGACTTGTTGACCCCGCCCATGTTCGCGGTCGATTCCCGTGCATAATAGCTTACTATTTTCATTTGCAAGGTTTCCTTGCTTTGTTGATCTGTCCGGACTTTGATGGTCGCTATTCGAGTTGTGTACTTTGAATACGAGTGGTTTTAGTGCGTGGGCTTCATAGCGTCATCTTTGGGCCCAGATGGGTGGCTGATCTTTCCGTTTACTCTTGCAACTATTCGTTTGCTGCTTCCGCTCATTACCTTGGAATCAAGCACGTGATCCCATCCTCGGTAGTTACAGACAGCTTGCCCATTGGATTCGAGATTCTCCCGTAGAATCTCGTTCGGTCTTTTGCGATCGCCCCGAGTGCATTCATATCTAGTGCACCGAGTTCGGGCCGGTCGGTATAACGATCTCGCGACATAAATCTGACCGGCACCTTTTCTATCCAAGAATCCGGGATGCGGCGAAGGGGCTTTTAGTATCCGGAGGGTTTTCCCGGATCGTATGTAGCCTCACGCGCGGTACATCCACCCTGCGCTAAACCAGCGCTCTGAGCTAAGGCACATCCGTCCGTCAATTACATTCCTTTGCCTAACTGTGCTCCGGATTAGGTTTGGGTCCAGTTCAACAAATTCGGACCACTCAGTTAGAACGAGCACCACATCGGCTCCGCCGCATGCGTCACGCACGCTGTCCGCATAGTCAAGCGTAGGGAAGAGCCTGCGCGAGTTATCCATCGCTCGCGGATCGTAGACAGTGACTGATGCGCCTTGTAGCTGGATCTGTCCTGCGACATTTAGTGCAGGTGAATCTCTTACGTCGTCTGATTCAGGTTTGAACGCGCACCCTAGTACGGCTACACGCTTCCCAAGAAGCGACCCTCCGCAAACCTCTCGCGTCAGCTCCACCATGCGGGTCCTCCTTCGCATGTTGACGTTGTCGACCTCACGGAGGAAGGAGAGCGCCTCGGCCGCCCCCAACTCACCAGCTCTCGCCATGAAGGCCCTGATGTCCTTCGGAAGACACCCGCCACCGAAGCCAAGGCCGGCGTTGAGAAACTTGCGGCCGATTCTCGCGTCATAGCCGATCGCGTCGGCAATGGCCTTGACGTCGGCGCCCGCCGCGTCGCACACCTCCGCGATTGCGTTGATGAACGAGATCTTTGTGGCCAAAAACGCGTTGGCGGACGTCTTCACCAGCTCCGCAGTCGGAGGATCAGTGACGATGAAGGGGGTTTCAGCTTCGAGGAGCGGTGCGTAGATCTCCCTGCACACCGTCTCGGCTCGGCCACCGCTGAACCGTCCGAGCACTATCCGGTCTGGATTCAGAGTGTCCTTGACCGCGTATCCCTCTCGTAGGAACTCTGGGTTCCACGCAATCTCTACTTCGAGGTCCTTGGCCAACTCGTCAGCCCGCTCACTGAGCCGTTGGGCTGTTCCCACCGGAACCGTCGACTTGCCCAAAATCAAGGCGTCTCGCGTCAGCAGCGGGACGAGTTCCTCGACTGCAGCATCGACGTAGCGCAGATCGGCGCTGTACTCCCCCTTCTTCTGAGGCGTGCCGACAGCGACGAAGAAGACATCAGCGAAGTCGGCTGCCTCGGCGTACGAGCCAGTGACCCGCAACCTGCCAGAGTCGATGTGCTTCTTTAGCAGCTCCGGGAGTTCCGGCTCGTAAAAGGGGACTTCACCTCGAGCAAGGCTTTCGCGCTTCTCCGGTACCACCTCGACTCCGAGTACCTCGTGCCCGAGTTCGGCCATGCACGCTGCATGGGTGGCGCCGAGGTAGCCGAGGCCCAGCACAACCATCCGCATCAGTACGCTCCTTCTTTCGCCAGCACGGCCTTGGCGGTACGCCAGAGGATGACGAGGTCTTGCATGATCGACCAGTTCTCGACGTACGAGAGATCGAGTCGCACAGACTCTTCCCACGAGAGATCGGATCGACCGGAGACTTGCCAGAGACCAGTGATGCCCGGCTTCACCAGCATCCGGCGCGCGACTCGCCCGTCGTACTTCTCCACCTCGTCCGGCAGCGGTGGACGCGGTCCGACGAGACTCATGCTGCCCGTGACGACGTTGAGAAGTTGCGGGAGCTCGTCGAGGCTGTACCGCCGGATGAACTGGCCCACCCGCGTCACGCGAGGATCGTCGCGCATCTTGAACAGCACACCTGCCCCCTCGTCGAGGTGGGCCAGCTCGTGCTTGCGCTTGTCGGCGTCCTGCACCATCGAGCGGAATTTCCACATCTCGAACGGCTTGTTGTTCAGCCCGATGCGCACGGCCCGATAGAAGACCGGGCCGGCGGAGTCGACTTTGATGGCAATGGCGACGGCGACCATGATCGGAGCAAGCATCACCAGTGCGGCGAGTGCCCCCACTCTGTCGAGTGCGGCCTTCCGGAACCGGTTGGCACCCTCGTACCGGGGCTTGTCGATATGCAGCAACGGCAGGCCCGCGACTGGGCGGACCATCATGCGCGGGCCGGCCACATCGGTGACTCCGGGCGAGACGAGCATCTCGACGTTCATGCCTTCGAGGTCCCACGACAAGTCCTGCATCGCTTGATGTCCCAGAGCTTCGGTGGAGGTCACCGCCACGGTGGTCGCGCCTGTGTGTTTGACCGCCAACGTCACGTCGTCGAAGTCGCCGAACACGGGGACATGGCGGTCGTCGATGCGCAGTTCCTCGGGTGTGCCCCTCCTACTGGGCGGCAGGCACACACCCATCACGTCGTAACCCAGGGTGGGTGTGTTCAGCAGTCTCTTGACCAAGGGGGCGGATGCTCCGACCGATCCGACGACGAGGAGCTTTTCCAGGTGGCGAGCCCGTTGGCGCTGACGTGTGAGTCGCTTTCGCCAGTACCAGCGAGCCGTGACAAGGCTGAGGGTGCCCACCGGCAGCGCGATTAGGAGGAAACCGCGTGCGATGTTGAGCCGGAACAAGAGGTCCACCATCGCCAGCACGCCGAACACCGACAAGCACGCGGTGACGACGCGGCTGTACTCGTCGGGCCCCGACCCGATGACCCGGCGATCGAGCGTGTGGAACACGCGAAGCGCCGCCAGCCAAGCGACCGCGAGCACCACGGAAACGAACGCGGCGGGAATACCCAACTCGCCGTTGGCTTCCAGGGGATCGTTGGAGCCGAATCGCACCAGCTGGGCCACAACGATCGATGCGACCACGATGGCAAAGTCACCCCAGGCGACAGTACGCAGGTAGCCGAGCACCCATGACTGTGGCGTGCGGACGTCACTGTCGTCGCCCGCTGCCAGCGGCCGACGACCAATCCTCAGATCGCGATTAGCGGTCACAACTTCCCCCGAAGAGTCCAACCGAACGCGCTCACAGTACACACAGTGCGCACCTCCCGTCGCGTTGAACGGGGAACGATCGTTGGCAAGTAGCCCATCCCCAGACACCGACGTCCCTGCAAAGTCATCTCGATTTCTTGCAACAGCGTCATGTCCGGTTCGGACATGTACGAAAAAGATAGCTTGCTCTCAGGTTCCACACAATTTGGAGTCATACCCCCGCCCATAAGGAGTGTGTGATGAGCGTCTCCTGGTCTGGACAGCAAGACGTGCGTTCTCGCTCTAAACCTGTTGCTGTACAGCTAATCTGATCGGCCTCTCCGGCTGCGCCTACTTACCACGAGGAACCGTGCACACACCGTTGTTACCGCATGAAATCTGAATGAAACAATGGCCCCAAGCTTCGTGCGAAGAAATTCACCCGAACGAACTACAACGCATCTACAACTTCCGTGTAGTCGATTTGGTCGACATTTCTGTCGGATAAATTCGGAATTCACAATATTTGAGTCCGCGCAGGGTCCGTGGACAGAACTCTTTACATGGCTAACGGATTTCGATTCATCGTGATTCGTGCCTCAGCGGCGCAGGGAAGCAATGTTCTCTCGGTACCACTCGATGGTCTGGGCGATACCATCGCCCAGATCGATCGACGGCGCCCATCCGGAGCTCCTCAGCGTGCTGACATCGAGTAGCTTGCGCGGAGTGCCATCGGGCTTGCTTGTATCCCAGCGTGTTTCGCCCTCGAACCCGGTGGCTTCGGCCACCATGGCGGCGATCTCTGCCAGCGAGTGGTCGATACCTGTCCCCACATTCACCTGTTGAGGGCTGTCGAAGTGATCGAGCAGATGCAGGCATGCCGACGCCATGTCGTCTACATGAAGGAATTCTCGCCGGGGTGTGCCGGTGCCCCAGTTGGTGACCACCTCGTCGCCCGCCTGACGTGCCTGGTCGTACCGCTGAATCAGAGCAGGCAACACGTGTGAACCCGTCGGCGAAAAGTTGTCACCAGGGCCGTACAGGTTGGTGGGCATCGCCGAGATCCACGGCAGTCCGTACTGACGCCGTACTGCCTGGATGTTCAGGATGCCCGCGATCTTGGCGATCGCGTAGGCATCGTTGGTCGGCTCGAGAGGCCCCGTCAACAGCGAGTCCTCGCGGATGGGTTGATCGGCGAACTTGGGATATATGCACGATGAACCCAAGAACAACAGATGTGGAACCTCTTGTTGCACTGCCGCATCGAGCACATTGGTCTGAACCTGCAGGTTCTGGGAAAGGAAGTCGACGGGGTAGGTGCTGTTGGCGAGGATGCCGCCGACCTTGGCTGCGGCGAGGATGACGGTGTGGGGTCGAACCTCCTCGAAGAAGTCGAAGACCGCACTTCGATCGGTCAGGTCGAGTTCACTACTCGTGCGACCCACCAGATGAGAGAACCCCTCCGCCTCGAACAAACGCCACAGCGCCGATCCCACCAGACCTCGGTGGCCGGCGATGTAGGTCGTCGCACCCCGGTGGAGTGGACCTGCAGTGTTCACGGTGTTCTCGATCATCTTCTATCCCGCCGTAGATGGTGATACCCCGAACGGCTCCCGCTTCCGGTGTCGTAACTCGACAGCGCCGCTGAACTTCTGGGCGTAAGGATAGGCGTTGACGGCAATTCCGGCACAACCCGCACAGCCAAGTTCAGGTAGGACGCAGATACAGTCGACACATGACCGACAGGACCGACGCAGAGGCCACCGACGGCTGGCTGTCCCCCGAAACATGGAACGCCATCCAGCGCTCGATGCCGATCTGCTGCGTCGACTTCTTTCCAGTGGACCTCGATCCCGCCGCTGGCGAGGTGCTGCGCGTCGGGCTCATCAGTCGCCCGTTCCCCGACCCCGATCGGACCACCCACGTGTGGTGCCAGGTCGGTGGACGCGTCCGTTTCGGCGAGACACTACGCGCCGGCCTTGTCCGCCACGCGTACGACACGTTCACCTTCGACTCCGAGGCCGACGCCGCAGCGGCCATCGACTTCGATGTGTTGCGGTATCCCGTTGTCAGCGAGTGGTTCCCACCGAGGCTCGGGCTTGCACACGATCAGCCCGCGCCCGTCCACCCGTTCGGTAGCGATCCCCGCAAGCACGCCGTCAGCACCTGCTTTGCGGCAACGATGCCGACGGGCGTGTCCCTGCGGCCCGGGAGCGCCGACGAAGCGTCGGCGTTCGCGTGGTTCGACGTCGACGAACTCAGCGGCATCGACATGTGGCCCGGCAGTTTCAGTCTGGTGCAGCGGGTGATCGAGGCGATCGAGCGGTGGCCGTTGCAGAATCGCCCATAACTGGCAGATCGTATGGCGCTGGTTCAGAATCGGACCGTGGAGCCATCAACTCATCAGTCGCGGATCCACCAGATCGTCAAAGCAGCAATCGACATCCTCGATGATGGCGGCGTCGATTCCCTGAACATGCGCGGCATCGCCGCCCACCTCCACCTACGACCGATGACGCTCTACTATTACGTCCCCAACAAGACTGCACTTCTGACGATGGTGCTCACCGAGACCCTCGACCGCCTCGACCGCGGCACCTATTGCGGGCCGGCACAGACGCCACTGCTGAGCCAGTCGATGGACCTGTACACCCGACTCTCGTCGATCACCTGGATTCCCGACCTGCTGGCCGCCGGCGCACAGCCGACACATCCGAGCCCCGAACAAGCAGAACAGTTCTTGGTGGCCTGCCACGAATTGGGCCTCGACGCTGCCGAGTCGTTCGGGCTCTGGCGCTCCATCTGGTTCCTCGTCTCCTCGGAGTTGATGAGCAGCGCGCAAACCCACCGCGCGCCGACCGGTGAAAGCACAGCACCAGACTTCACCTCCGAGGAATTGACCGATCGCCCCCTGGCGGCACACTTCGTGGAGCAGTGGGACGAATTGCGCGACACGTACTCCATTGCACCGCACATTGCTGCATTGATCGATGGCGCAGTGAGTCGGGCGAACGGAGCCGTCACGATCCCCACGGTTCCGATCTCTGGTGTCACGCCACCGATCCACGAGCTGGACGTCTCGTAGTTCTCGGATCGTGCTCGCCAGCATCATCATTCAGCGGTTGCGAGTATCGAGAAAGTGGTCGAATTCATTCCGGAGAATTTGTTTCGCGCTTCCGCATGAGCCTCTGTGCGATACCGACTGGATTCGTCCGAGATAGTTGCAGGTTGATATGCATTTCCTTAGTCAAATGAACAGTATCGGGACCTTGGTCCTACTCGCTATTGACCGAAGTGTCGTTAAGAATGGCAAAGATGGACGGCGCGAACATCGAACGACGGCAGCACATCGTGGACGTGGCGATCCGCATTCTCAACGAGGGCGGGGTCGACGCCCTCAACATGCGCCACCTCGCCGCCGAGTTACATCTGCGACCGATGGCCGTGTACTACTACGTGCCCAACAAGAGCAGTCTGCTCACGATGGTGCTCGGTGAAGTCGTCCAGCGCGTCGTGTGGTCGCGCTACTCAGGTCCCCCGCGAGAGCGACTGCTCAGCCAGTCGGTGGACCTCTACGACAAGCTGAGCGACATCCCGTGGATCTCCGACGTGCTGCACGAGGGCACCAGCGTCGGCATTCCCTCACTGTCCCAGGCCGAGAACTTTCTGTCCGCCTGCTACGACCTGGGATTCGACGACGACGAAGCCTTCGGGTTGTGGCGCACGACGTGGTTCGTCATCTCCTCGGAACTGCAGTGGAACGGCGAGGCACGCGTGCGCCGCGGCGATCACATGCCGGCACCCGAATTCACCGACGCAGACAAAGACGCCCACCCGTCGGCGGCACGCGTCTTCGGGCAATGGGAATCGTTGTCCGAGGGATACAGCGTCGTCCCCTACCTCGCCGCGCTCATCGACGGCGCCATCGCCAACGCGCGCGCCACGGTTCCGGCCACCACCCGTAAGGCGATTCGCGCGCAGGCGGGGCGGAAGGTCAGTGGGTCGGCGGAAGTGGCGTCGGCCTGAGGAGACAGGTCAGCCGATTGCCTGTTGACCTGATCACCGCAGCCACGTCAGGAACGCGCGCCACCCACTCGGGTTGGCAGAGTCGTCAGGTGGCGGCGATTCGTTGTGTGCCCTGTCGGGTCACCGCCCCCGCCGGCGGCGCTTCGCCCAGCGCGCCCACCTGACCGCCTCCCGCAGCAGCCGACCCCATAGGTGAGAGCGACGCACAACCTGTAGTCCGAATGGACGAAAGTCCGCAATTCGGGCTTCCTCGAAGGTCACTCATCTCGAATCCTGCGTAGTATCCCGCTCGTGATCCAGCTTGCGCTGGGCGAGGGTCGTGCACATCCGTGACTGTCAAGACACGCTGGCGCGCGCCCTGATTCGTCACACACGGTGATGGCCTATTCACGCGAGAGAGGCACGCAGGGTTCATGATCCCGATGGAGATGCAGACCCACGACCACCTCGTGGAGTTGTTCACCAAACTTGTCGGGGCCGCAGGCCTTGCGCCCACGGTCTGCGGCACGATCGGCCCCAGAGAACTGTTCGCCAACCTACTGAGATGCGCGCCGTTCTTGGGAGACACCCATGTTCGCCCCGAGGACGGTCTTGCCCAGGTCGAGACGCTGACATTCGATATGGCGTGGTCGGTTTTCTCCAACGGCCGCGAAAGTGTAGCGATCTTCATTCTGACTCGGTTCGAAGGCAACTTCAGCATGGAGTTGCTGCGCACTGTCATCAATCCCTTCAAAGAGATGACCAACGCGAGTGGGCTGAAATCCTCGATCGCCTCGCAGGGCAGCGCGGACGAGGACGTTGTTGCGGCGATGCGCGGGGCTCAGTCGGTGCCGATGGATCTCCTTCTCAGCGGAGGTGACATTCGGCCGCCAGCAACGTCATTCGTCCCCGATCACGCGGAACCCGTCACTGCCGGACCTCGGCTCGCTTCTGTACCGACACTTGATCACGCAGCACCTCCGCGTCCGCCTGTCACACCCCCACCGCCACCACCCCCACCTGCCGCGCCACCACAGGCCCCACCGATGGCTCCCCCACCGGAGTTCACTCCGGCCAACCCGATGGCGCATCCACCGGCGTCCCCAGTTGCGCGTCCGCCGATACGTCGAGCGCCGGCAGTGCCGACGCTCGAGGGCCAACTATTGACCCGTGGTGCCAACACCGCCCTGCCTCCCGACGCGCAGAGCGCCGGCCTCGTGGTGGAGCTGGGATGGTTCACTTCGGTTGACGCCGTCGAACTCGACGCGAGCGCAATACTCTTGGATCACACCGGACGAGTCGCTGCAGACGAGGATTTCGTGTTCTTCAACAATCCCCACTCGCCCGACGGGGCAGTCGAACTCGACCCGCAGCGCCGCCTCGACTCGCTGGGGTACGCGGTGACCACCGTGTCCGTCTCGCTCGACCGACTCGCCGGCCACGTCCATTCCATTGTGTTTCCGGTATCGATCTACGAGCCGGAGCAACGTGGCCACTCGTTCGGTCTCGTCCCTACCGCATTCGCCCGGATCGCCGTCGGAAGTCCACGCCGGCCGGTCGCAACTTTCGTGATCGACAATCTCCCCGATGCCACCGAGAGCGCCATGGTCTTCTGCGAGATCTACCGCCGCAATGACATGTGGAAGATCCGGGCCATAGGACAGGGCTATGCCAGCGGCCTCGCCGGCATAGCCACCGACTACGGTGTCGACGTGGGCTGACGTGAACACCGTCGCGTCAGCCACGCCGAGCGAACACCGGTTACACGGCAGCCATGATCGCAGTACGCTTGCGCAGCAACGCCTGTCCGCCCTTGTGCGTCTTCACTGCAGCAAGAGAACCTGTGCGTACACCGCTGATGCTCGCAGTCATCGCACTCCCCTGACCAGATGGAGCCACGTCCACCAACACCGAGGCACCACTGCCGTGCTTGGCAACCACAGTCGTTCCACGCAGCTCGGTACCCCAGCCACGATCCGCTGCGGCCGAAACCAACTGCTGGATCGCAATGGTGGGATGAGCAGCCACCGTTCGCTGCACCGGCTCGTTCAGTTGCTTACCCAGTATCAGCTGATACGCGAAGAACGCGGCCCACACCAGACCCGCCAGCACGACGATTGTGATAAATGTGTCCATCCGATCGACCCTTTCGCATCCACGACACCTATTGTCGTGCAACAGTGTTGGTTCGCGATCATAATAGACAGAGTTTTCCCACCCCGGGGTCCCGAGAACCACATTCCGGCATCGACGCCACCCGATGACGACCACTTCCACCGGCATCAGACATCGACCAAAGTTGGAGAGTTCCGTGCCAATTGACTACACGCGCCCGAACCGGCGTCCTGCCAACAGCAGCAATAGTGAACCGCTGGCATCGACGGAAACCGCTGTTGCCGATAGTAATTCGTCCCCGGCCGCGCAGCCGACCGCAGAGGCCACCTCGGGTGGGATCAATTACACACGCCCCGATCGCCATCGTCGTCCCGCCGCCACGCCACCATCGGACCCTCGCCCGTCGTCAGCACCGCAGGCCGCGCCCACAAGCGGAACGCCAATCAATTACTCTCGGCCCGAACGAAATTCATCTGATCGGACGACGAGCGCACCTGCGCCGAACACCACTCCCCCGACACCGCCGGGGCCCGTGAGCTCTCCCCCGCGCTACGTCAAGCCAGGCCCTGCGTCGCGAGATGGATCCGTGCCACCGGCTCAAGCCTCCCCGCCCGCTCCGTCCGGCGCGCAACCCTCTATTCCCCGGGTTTCGCGGGGCCAGGAAGTTCCCCGGCAGATCGACTCGCGGGCAGAATCGTCCACCAGTACCGGCGAGACGTCGACTCTTGCGGAATCTGCAGAGGTGGTGCGCCGCTACGTGCCCGGCATGCGCAATCACATCGAACAGTACCGCCGCCACCTCGCGGCCGAGTGTGAGCAATTGCTGGCCGGCTTCCCGGACATCTCCGCCGTGGTCGAGGAGGTGACAGCGGTCAACGAGCACATGAAGCAGTTGATGGCAGGACGGTTCCCCGACAAGTTCGGCAATCTCTATCATTCGGCGGGCGGCCCGATGCCCCCGGCCGAGGTGTGGGTACAGGCGGTCAGGTCCCTGATCACCGATCTGCAGACTCGTCGGGTTCCGATGACCTCTGGTGGGCGAGAGAAAGATTGGCAGCAGTTCTCCGCCAGATACAAGGGACTGTCCTGCAACTTCCAGCCGATCCAGGACGACCTGCACAAGCGTGCCTTCGCCGAGGCGCTTCGTCTGGTGCGGGCCGCGTCCGGCCTGCAACACAACGTGGTCGCCGGCCCCGAGCTGAACGCTTTCCCCGCAGCCGATCTTTGGTCGAACGAATTGCCGCGGGCTCTCTCCCAGCTCCGTCCGGGCCTCGGGCCGCTGATGATCTCCCTCGGCGGGAAACTGGCGGCGACCGAAGTCGATTTGACGCTGGAGGCGGGCGACGGCAAGTCCGAGCAGTCACTCTCGCTGGCCACCTCGGCTGCCGCGTACCCAGCGATCCTCGATCTGGGACGCGCCGGTGGGTTCCGCACCACTGCCCCGCTGATGGCCGAACGAGTGATCTTGCAGTTGCTCGCCAGCTTGCCCGCCGATCAGTTGACGATTCGAGTCTTCGACCCCCTCAAGCTCGGCGACTCTGCTGCGTTTCTGTATGGACTCGATGACGTGATGGATCGTGTCATCGGCGACAAGGTCAAGACCACCGATCGCGAGATCGACGAGTTGCTCCAGGAGACCGAGGAGCACATCACTCGTGTGACGCAGAAGTATCTGCAAGGCGAACACGCAACGCTCACCGACTACAACATTGCCGCCAAGATGGTCACCGAGCCGTACCGCATTCTCCTGCTCTACGGCTTCCCGGCCGGCTTCCAGAAACAGAACCACCTCGACCACGATCGGCTCGAACGCCTGGCCAAGATCATTGATGGCGGCTCGCGTGCCGGAGTGTTCACCATCGTCGTCTCCGACGACGCGATCATCGGGCCAGGACCGACAACCCCTTCAACCGGCGGAGGGAGCGTCCGAAGCTACATCGACTCGCTGCCCTGCTACGGCCACGGGCTCATCCTGGATGGTCAATCACAGAGCTACCTCGTCGGAACGACACCGAGCGACATGACAATTCGCTTGCAGACCATGAAGAAGCGGGGCAACCCCGGATTTCGTCCGAAGGCCACCTACGCTCGGCTCGGCTCGTCGGAGTTGGAGGTCAGCTGGTCGCCGGTGGTCACCAAGGACGACGACCAACCAGCGCGCCGTGAACAGCTCCTCGCCCGCATCAAGCAGAACTTCCAGAGCAGCACCGGAACCGTCATCCGACCTGGCTGGGTCGCCGCGCTCTCCGACGACCCGAGGACCGCCCATCCGTACCGTCCCGACACCTGGTGGCGCAACAGCTCGGCCAAGGGCGTCGCCGCGGGTATCGGTCAGTTGGGCGCCACGAAGATCGCTCACGTGCGGCTGCACTCCGAGGACGGTGGTGTGGGCGCGTTGATCGGTGGACGCCCAGGCTCCGGAAAGTCGGTGCTCATGCACGCGCTCATCATGAGCTTGGTCATCGAGTATTCACCGCGCGACCTCGAGCTCTACCTCATCGACTTCAAAGAAGGTGTGGAGTTCAAGCGATACGCCGACCATCGCCTCCCGCACGCGAAAGCCGTTGCGATCGACGCGGAGCGCGAGTTCGGTGTCGCCGTCCTCGAAGGCATGGTCTCCGAGATCGAGCGCCGCGGCGAACTCTTCAAGAGTTTCTCGTCCAACATCACCAAGCTCGACGACTACCGCAACGCGACAGGTGAAGTACTCGCTCGGCAGATCGCGATCATCGACGAGTTCCAGAAGCTGTTCGAACGCGATGACAAGATCGCGCAACAAGCCTCACACCTGATCGAGCGAATTCTGCGCGAAGGACGTGCTTTCGGCCTGCACATCGTCCTGGCATCGCAGACGATCCAGGGCATGCAGGGTCTCGACCGGCACGTTCTGTCGCTGGTACCCACGCGCATCGCACTGCGAATGAGCGCAGGCGACTCCGAATTGATTCTCGGCGAAAGCAACACCGATGCACGAGAACTCACTCGTGCCGGTGAGGGCATCATCAACATCAAACAAGGTCATCCCGACGCCAACGAGCGGTTCCAGACCACCTTGTGGCATGACCGTCCCGACCGTCCTGGCGAAGGCACAGATGCCGAGGACGTGCTGGCCGCGATTCGGGCCAAGTCCGACGAGATGGGCGTCGCCGCCGAGCCCCGGGTGTACGCCGGAGACACCAACGCCGCACTGACTCTTGATGTCATCAGTGCCGGCGGATTGCCCATCGGACTTCCGGTCTCGCTGGCCCCGGCCCTGAGTTACGAACTCCGACGGGAGGGTGGGGCTCACCTGCTCGTCGTCAACGAGAACTACGGCCCGATACTCGCCTCGATGTTGGCACTCATGCGGACCGGCGCGCGAATCAGGATCATTGACTTCGTCATCGGCGATGACGACTGGTCCTCGATGCGCACTGATCTCGAGCGCTGCAACAACGTCAGCATTGTCGGTCGGCGCGGGCTCGACGACGTGATCGGTGAGGTGGCGACCGTCGTGGAGGAGCGCGTCGAGTTCGAGGACTACAACAATCCCGCCGAGTACCTGGTGCTGTTCGGCCTCCACCGCGCACGTGATCTCGATGCCGACAACGATTATGACGAGGAGTCGGCGAACTCGAGACTGACGAAGATCCTGCGTGACGGGTCCGAGGTCGGGGTGCATGTCCTGGCCTGGTCGGACCGGGGAGCAATTCTCAACAGGCGTATGTCACATAAGTCTCTGCGCGAGTTCGGACTGAGGTTGGTTGGCCCCTGCTCGCCGGAGGATTCGCAATCACTACTCGACAGCGACGCCGGTGCCACCCTCAAACGCAACCAGGCCGTCTTCGACGATCACGAGCGTGGGGTCACCGCCCGGGTTCTCGCGTACGGCATGCCCGAACCCGATTTGCTCGGACAGCTGGTTCCGTGAGCAAAGCACGTACCGATGCCGAGGCAATCGCAACGGTCAAGAAGGCCTTGTCGGCGTATGCCGATCGGGTGGAGCCCACTGCCGCCGCAGCGGAACGCGAGATGGCCAAGATCAGCGAAGAGATCGCTTCTTTCGTGCAGGAGTGCCAGAAGAACATCCGCAGTCTGGAGAACGCACTCGAGGTACTGCGGCAGGAAGAAGAGCCCAACCTCAGTGCGATCAGGGAGAAGGAACGTCAGCTCGCCGGCTGGCTACGCAAGCACTCCGACACCCGTCGGCTCGAGGCATCGGTGGCCCGCGACCACGCCACGTTTCGCGGACACCAGCGTCGCTACACCAATGCGATGAAGCCGCTGGCAGAAAAGGGCACCGCACGCATGCGCGGCGCCCGCGAGGACGTGATCAAGTACGAGAAGAATCAGAACATGCAAGCACGTTCGGCCACTACGACGTGGCGGGCCATGGGAACGGGCGGATCGTCGCTTGGCGGCGGCTCATCCTGGGGCGCAGTGACATCCGGCGATGCGGGATGGAGCGGTGCAGCATCGACGACGAGCGGACCCGGCGCCGGGTCGACTACCGGGCATGCCGGCGGCGACGGCTCGTCGTCCACCACCGGAGCCGTTGCCGGGACGCCGGCAGTTCATGACCCCTCAACCGGACGATTTGCCGATCACGGCGAAGTGAGCGTTGACTGTCTGCCCGCGGGAATCGTGCTGGTACCGCTCGGCCGTTGTGTAGACGAGGGCCGGGTGCGCTCTTCGGCGGACTTCAACAGCGGCAAAGGAACATCCGACGACCTGATCTGGGCGGTGCAATCCCTGTACAAGGATGTGATTCCTCGCATGGGTCGCGGTGGTGATGTTCTCCAACGCCTTCACGACACCGATAACGGACGCGGCAACAGTGGCAATCGCAGTTTGCACGCGACATATGTCGGGTTCTTCGGCGATCAAGCCATCAAGGTGACCGAGCTCGCTGATGGCTCGTACGAGGTCATCAACGGTGCGCATCGTATCTGGGCGGCACAGCAACTCGGTGTCACACATTTGCCGGCGACCGTGCGAAGGAGGAACTCATGAGTTCGGTCAACGACCACGAACAGGCCGTCAACGAACGTCAGCGCGCCGAACGCCGAATGGGAACGAGGTGGAATGACGTTGTTTTCCAGGCGATCTCCCGTGACGTCCTGAATCAGGTCGTCATGGAGGAACGACTGTACGGTCAGCGGCTGCGCGAACTCCAAAACATCAACAACAAGGCCAAGACCCAGCTCGACACCATCAAGCATCAAAATCTCACATAGACAGGACCACAACCCATGGCCATCAACACCGATCCCGCCGCACTCGCACGAATGGCGCAGGAGCTCAACCGACTGGAGAAGTCGGTGCAGGAGGCAACGCGGCGCGTCCGCACCCAACTCAACGGCACCCAGTGGAACGATCCGGTACGCAAGAACTTCGAGGACCTCCTCGGCAACATCGAACGCAACGCACGCACGATTGGCCAGATGTCGAACGAAGGCGCCCGCATGCTCAAGTCCAAGGAGCAGCAGATCCGGGCGTATATGGGGCGGTAACTTCCACACTCACCCTGTTCTGAATTTGCCCTTCGCGACAGCTGCGGCGAGCAGCGCGATGGCCAGACTGACCGCACCGGTGATCGCAGCAGGCAAAGGCCACTCCCAGATCATGAAGATGGACAGCGCGACGATCGACACCAAGAGTGCAATGCTTGAAACGATGAGGGCTAGAACACCTTTGGATGTTCCCTGTTGCTTGGCGCGAGCGACACCCGACTCCGCCGCCGAGCGCTTCGATATCCACTGCGACAGTTCCGTTCGTGTCGCGGGGTTCTGCTGGATCACCGGCCGGAGTTCCGGGGTGTGCAAGGCGATCTGGGCCAGCACGAAGTCAGGCGTGTGTGGGTCACGCGCGAGGGCCGCAGCTTCGGGAGTAGCCCGGATATACGCCGGAGCATCTCGGTCGGTGCGCATCGGAACCGTCCCTTCGGTTGACAGTGGACCCATTTGACGCCATCGCGGTGCATCGAGTCTGTAACCCGAAGAGATGAAAAAGTCGCAGAGACGTTCTGGGGCGACGACTTTCCCCGATTCGGCTCTACTCTTTACCGCTATGGACAGCGAGCTTTACGAGGGGCCGGCGTCGAGCACGCCCCCGTTCTACAAGCCTCTGCCGTCGACCATGACCGCACACGCACCGCGGGTACGCCAGCGCCGACCTCGAAGCGGATGGATTCCGGTGGTCGTCACGCTGACGCTGGTCCTCGTGCTGGGCGGCCCCCCGATGGTGCTCTTCGCGCTGGGCGTCAGCAAGGAATCGGCCGAGCAAGCCGTCAGAGGGTTCTACGATGCCTACAATTCTCGGGATCGCGATGCTGCGCTGGCGGCCACGTGCGGCATCGAGCACGACGTCATCAGCAACGTCGGTGGCGCTTACACAGATGACCCGATCCAGCAATGGTTCAATCCTCCGCCGCAACAGCCTTCACCCGACCCCGACGACGACTCCGGGCCGGGTTTGGGGATCAACGACGATCTCCTGCGCAGTCAGACGTCGCTGGATATCGTGCAGCGCGTCAACCCTTCGATCGACCACTCAGAGATCAAGGGGGTCGGCAACATCTTCGTGTGGTTGAACGCCTCGGAAATCGGAGACCCTCACCTGATGGTGGTCCACCGAGACGGCGGCGAGTGGAAAGTATGCAATATCAAGACGTACTACCCGCGCTCGAGTACAGCGCCCCGCTGAAGGAGCTCACAGTGGCAAGTCCGCCGCCAACCGCTGATCGTCCTCCTGTGGCACGACGCGGCGTACCGGCCATCCCTGCGATGGTGATCGGACTCGTGGTGACCGCGGTGCTCCTCGCGATTGTCGATGCCGCGAGGGCGGATTCGGCTTCGCGCGTGACCAATGACGGAATCTCGATACCTGAATTCGGCCGTCCCGGCACGGGACAGCCCGTCTCCAGTACCGCCGAACTGTGCAGTGCCTTCGATGAGGCCCGCGACTACTTCGATGAGCGAAATACGGTCAACTTCGCCACTGGACTGAACGCGATCAGCTACTACGTCGACGTTGCGCGTCTTTACCCGGCCGAGAGCATCCAGTGGGGTGCCCGCAATATTGGTACGGCCGTCTCATCGGGCGCCGTCAGCATAGAAACCTGGTATTCCAACACCCGCGACGTCCGGGTGGTGTGCCGGTGATACCCGCCCATGGGGCGGCTCCCCGGCCGGCACGACCCAGTATTGCGGCCACGATCGCCGGGCCTCTCGGCTTCGCATCAGCTGTTCTCGTGGGCTTCTTGTGGACACCGATCGCGGGGATGGTCGTCGCGGCACTGACCTTGCTCTACACCGCTCTGCTGCTCGCGGGCATGCCGGCAGCGTCGAGCGGTTCCAGCGTCGATCCTTACCTCGCACAAGTGATGCGCTGGAGGCTGGTCACTCCTCCGCGACCTTCGGGTACACCGGGGATCCGCGCGCTCGGCGAGGCCGTCTGGCGGATCATGTTCTCGGTGCATACGTGGATTCTCGCTGCCGGAACGGTGCTCTTGGTCGGCGCGACCACATTGTTTGCGTTCTACACGATTTCTGGAGTGCTGTCGTCAACAGCTCTGTATGTCACGTTGGTGCTCGTCTACACGGTGTTTGTGCCTCCCCTGATCGCCGGGTCACTTGCTGAGCTCGATGGGAGGCCGCTGTCGGCGTCGGCGTTCATTCCGTCTCGGGGCTGGCCGAAGGCGTTGATGTGCTCATTCATTGCGATCGTCTGTCCGTCGGTGGCCGCGTATCTGGTGCTCGACGTGTATGCGTCCCTCTTTGACCTCCAAATCGCCTGGGAGCAACAACCAACCGGCAACACCATCGTCGGCCTTGTGGGACTTGTTGCGGCTCTCGTCGCCGCGATGATGTTCGTCCCGCTTCGGTGGGCGGCGTACTTCGCGATCAAGTACGACATGCCGATCGGTGGATGCATTGTGGAGAGTGTTCGGGCGGCCCGTGTTCACAGGTGGCGTCAGGCGCTCCCGGTGGTGGCCGTCACGACGTTCACCGCCTTATCAGTTCTTGTCGGTCGCGCACTCGTTGAGACGGCAACGTCCTGGATATTCTTATTCGCCGGCCTCGGAGTGGTTCCGCTGGCTCTGGTGGTTCTGACGCTCGCCGGGGGCATCGACTTCAAGAAACTCTGCTCCGAGGAGTCGGCGCCGGTCGACCGGCAGAGGCATCCCGTGACGGGCCCACTCCCTGGCGTCGCCGACGCTGTCCCACCGCCGCCCTTGTCCACCGTGCAAGTCCCACATTCGCGCCCGGCGCCCCGTGGATCGCTGTTGGCGATCGCCACACTGATTCTGTATCCGGTCCTCAACACCATCGCCCTGGGCGTGAACGCGCAAATCCAAACCGGGAACACACGTTTCACTGCTTCTCTGTCCCCGGACACCGCGCTCATCCTGATGCTTTGCCTGGCATTGCTCTCGCTTGTTCCTTCCGTGCTCGCAGCAATGACCGTCCTACGCTCACGCCGGGACATCTGGGTGCCGCAGGGATGGATTCGAGCCCTGGTGGCCGTCGCATTTCTCGCTCAACTCGGTGCTGCCGTCGCTCAAGCGATCACGACTGGATCGGTCGCCGCGGCAGATGCGGGCCCATACCTGTTCCTCGGAGACTTCCTGTCAGCGAGCGCCTTTGTCGCTGCGTGGCTTCTTGGGCATCGCCGCGTTCGCGCGACTGCAGGTCTCGCGATCGTCAGCGGGTTCATCGTTGCTGTGGTCACCGCAAACCTCAATCAGCAGCTTGGCATGCTTGGTTCTGAGTCCGCTCAGACCTTCGTGGAGGTCACCACCGTCACTACCGCGATCTATCTCACCGGCGTATCAGCCATCTTCGCCGCGACCGCGTGGATCGCCTATGCCATCGAATTGGTTGCCCTTCGACACGAACGACCGCCACTCACCTACTAGACAACCAGCGAGACAACCGCTCTCAGTACGGCGGCGGATGCGCGTCATCCCAACGCTTCAGGGCACGTTGGTCCGCGGCGCGTGCCTTGGCGTGGCGCGCGTCGATCGCTTTGCGGGCGGGATGATCGGGTGGTTTGTTCTTGAGGTACCTCAGTTTGTGGGCGCCCTTCAGCCCGGGGAACATGTCGACACCACGGAAGGCGTTGCCGACAAACCAATGCCCGGTCGGCGACTGGAACATCGCGGTCATCATGGTGTCCTGAAAGTCTCGCCACCGGCCGAAGGTCTTCATCCGATGGTGAAAACGGCATAGCGGCTTGATGTTCCACGCTTCGGTCGGACCACCACGCTCGGGGTGTTGGTGGTCGAACGGCTCGCTGTGGTCGAGATCGGTCTTCCAGACCGGCTCGTTGCAGCCCGGCCACGTACAGCACAGCTCACCCACCCGAATGAAGGCCTGCAGACGCTTACCCGGTCGATACTTCAGCCCGTCGATGCCCTTGAGCGCCGACACCCGTGAGATCCCGACCTTGCGGGTGAACTCTGCCTCGGCGAGTTGACGTACGGAGTCGGCGTCAATCGGACCGTATCCGTCGATGAGCGCGTCATCGTCGTCCTCGCCGGCCAGCGTCGACTCGTTGGCCACAACGAAGATCGTCCCTCGAGGGCCCGCCGGCTCGTGGCGATGGTCGGCACACTCGCAGGTGCACTCCGTGTGCGCGTCCTCTGGGGTTTGTTCGTGCTCTGCGAGCTGTTCCGCTTCTGGAGGTTGCACCTCATCGGTATCCGGATCATTCTGCGGCGCTTGGGCATCGAGCACCGCTGAATCGT
The DNA here is from genome assembly GCF_029269935.1 of Gordonia sp. N1V. Classification (NCBI taxonomy): domain Bacteria; kingdom Bacillati; phylum Actinomycetota; class Actinomycetes; order Mycobacteriales; family Gordoniaceae; genus Gordonia; species Gordonia sp. N1V. Next base: position 35,736 of record NZ_JARJDD010000024.1, on the reverse strand, counting down.
CGGGTGCGCCGTCACTGTCGCTGTCATCAGCGACCGCGGTGCAGTCCTCGCATTCGCAGGCGAGGCGATCGCGTCCCTGTGTCAGGGCGATCAACGCGTCAGCGCGCCGCTGCTTCTTGGTCCGCGGGTCACCCTTGTGAACGCCCTCGGCCATCGCGTCGAGTTGCGAGCCGACCAGAGCGCCGTCGGCGGTGGGCAACTGCGCGGTCATCCGCGCCTGGCCCGGCCGGAACCGATCGGGCCCGATCGCGACCCCCCGGTCAGATTGTGCCCGCTCCCGATGACGCCGAGACACCGACCGGTCGACCTTGGAAACCACCCGCTTGACCATGTTGGTGAACCGTTGCGTCGACATCTGATCACGGGAACCGATCATGTCGGACAACTTCACGTCGATCTCCGGAAGCAGCTCCGGATCACACAGTTCGGTCGCAGCAGCCACAATCTTGAAACGTTGCGGGTCAATTCGACCGAGCCCGAGCATCGCGCCGGTCGACGGCAGCCGATAGCGGGCGACCTCGGCCAGCTTGATCATCTCCTTGGCGGCGGCCGGAGACATCGACAACACGGCCCCGACGTCGGCGACCGTCCGGTCCAAGCCGTCCGGACCGAACTGCTCGCGCGGATCGACTCCGCACACCGCCTTCGCCGCCGACTCGGCGATTTCCGCAAGACTCGACTCACCCGAGGTCTTCTCGGCGACCTCGCATCCGTACTCCTCCTCGTGCGCCTCATGAAGCAGCGAGATGCCCTGCAGCATCCGGTAGTGCGCCGCCGAGATCGACGCGGCGCTATGCGCGATAACCTCCACCAAATCGGTCTTCGAGAGGTCCTCATCCTCGGGGATTTGCTCCAAGAACGACTTTGGCTGCTCGTCATGCGCGCCCGCAAGCCACAGATCCGTCGCGCTCGGCACGCCGACGGCATCGGCGTCGGCATCGCGATCAAGCGGGATCTCGGAGGACATGAATGGAACATACCTTCGAGGTCTGACAAAATGGATCGGCGCAGGTCGGGGGGTGGTTTAGGGCATTCATGTGCCGGGCGGAGGGGGCGGTGATGGCCGCACATAACCCAGAATGTGGCGTGCGCAGAGTCTTGCTCGCGGTTTTACACGGACCGAGGTCGCGCTAGGGGAACGTGTGCGTTGAGGATGTGAGTGAAGCGGTCCCGTCCTCATTAAACTGCAGCTCTGCCAGGAACGATGACCCATCACTACCCGACAGGGAGACACTGGCCGAAGTCCCGCGCAGCGTCACTGCTCGTACGGTCAGTTCAGCCGCGCTGACGTTGTGCCGAACACTGACGAGAATCTTCGCGTGATGTTTGACGCGTTGCTCGGTGATAGGTGCGCGTGGTGATCGTGACTTGAGTGCGCGCACGACGCTGTCACGTAGGTCTGTTGCGTATGCGCCGATAATTCCGGATACCGCCGCATCGAGCACATATGTCATGACGCATTCCGCGCCACCAAGGTCAGCTTGCCAACCTGACTCCTGGACAAGGATCTCTATGCCCGTCTTCTCCTCGAACGCGAGCACCCCCGCTTCGACGTCGGAGCGAAACCGATCGTTTGAAATGAGGGTACGCGCCGGCGGATACAGCGATACTGGTTTCAAACCGGGCACGACTAGGGTGACGTACCGAGCGTCATAGTTCGGCAACCACTCGACAATTTCGTCAGCTTCCCACTGCATCAACGAAGGATGCCATGAAAGCTGCTGTTCGGTCAGGCCGCAATGGCAGCGGGACCACATCGCCGCAGACGGGGTCCGTTGTTTGTCGGTGCAGGGCCGTATCCTCGCCACGTCGTCGCGACTACGCTTGATCGTGAAGGAGGAGAGGTGTATGGGGCCGCTCGTTATCGATGTCGCGCGCAAGGCTGCGCAAGAGGTAGCGGATGACTACTGGCAGCCGGGTCGGTTCCCCGTGGACATCGAGGCAATCGCGCGAGGTATGGGTTTGCGCATCGAGTACACCTACCTCCGTGAGGGCGTATCGGGGATGGTCCGTGCCCGACCGGACGAGATCCCCACGATCTACGTTGATCGCGATGAGAACCCGGCGCGTCAACGCTTCACCATCGCCCACGAGCTGGGACACTTCGTCGAGCGCAGCAACCAGGGCAAGGCGGACTTCGCGTTCATTGATGAACGTGGAACCAAGTACGACCTGCACGAGTTCTACGCCGACGAGTTTGCCGGCAATCTGCTAATGCCACGGAGCGAGATTCAGCGACTGCGGGCCCGCGGCGAGACGAATGTGCAGATGGCTTCGCACTTCGGCGTCTCGGTACCTGCGATGGTCAAGCGGCTCGACCGAATCAAGAAAGCTGACGAGCTTCACCAGTGAGCGGCGACGATGGCGAGGAGGAGAGCCGGGCAGACGAGAGGCTTTTTCGCTTCTACACCGCCGCGGCATCCGAACTTGAGACCACCCCAGCCGGTGAGGCCGATCCCGACGGCAGGTCAACACAGGAGCGGATAGACGAGGAGCGCATCGAGGAGTTGCGTGACGCGCGGGGCTACCGCAAGAAGATCGTCACGTTCACACTCATCACCGTGGGAGGTCTCGTTTTCGCCGCCACTGCGTTCATGGGCGTTTACATGGGATCGCAATGGCACCATGTCGAAGCCAGCGTGGTGATTGCCTACTTCACGTCCGTTGTCGTGGAATCGATCGGAATCCTGTACGTCATCTCGCAATATCTGTTCCCGAACTCTGGTGCACACCGGCCGGATCGTGACGTTCCCGACGACTGACGATCACGACTCCCAGCCATCCCCCAACTTGCCGCGATCCGCACCGCCAGTCCCGGCATCTCGGCCCGCTTGCCGAACGTCACCTCGTCGGTTCCGACCACCAGTACATCGAGCTCCGGGTCCAGGCCGACCGAAGCCCATGGGTCGACCTCGATCGCCGCAGCTTACTCATTGGCCTGACGACGCTTCATCAGCGAGCGGATGTCACGGGGCGGCAGCGCGGAGGAGATCGCGGTCGGCCACTACTTCGCCGTCCGTTTCGTCGTTCGTCTTCGTCAGCAGTCGCCAACAGTATCGATTACCTCCTTCAGCGGTGCCGCAGGTTTCATGTCGACGTCATAGCCAGGATTGTCAGTTGCCCAAGCAAGTTTGGTGCAATATCCGGGCGCGGTCGGTAGCGTTGCCTCGACTGACTCGATCGACGGCTCGCACGTCGTCTTGTCCATGGAACCGACCTCGATCGCATCGGCAGGCGTGTTAGGCCACTGCTCCCACAGGATGATCGTTGGATTCTTCGCCGGGTTCTCGTAATCGGCGTTCGTGCAGTCCGCCGAGGATGTCTCCGACTCCGTGGAAAATGTCGGTCTCGACAATGCGCCTGAGGCATGGGGGTCCGTCGTCGGTGCCGCGGCGACAGACGACACGAGGGTGCTCGTCGACGTCGTGATCGAGGCGCCGCAACCGCCGAGCAATATCGCTGCAAGGACTACTCCCGAGGCGGTGACTGCGCGACGAATCATGGACAATCACGTTACGCCGAACATCGCCGTCTCCTGTGCCAGATGGGCTGAGCAACTCGTCCGGGATCGGTCACCGGGCGGTCACGCAGTCCTGCACCGCCGTACCGTAATCGTCGCCGGCGCTGATATCGAGGATGTGTCGGCCATCAGGGAGCAGCGAATATTCGCGTGCGGATCCCGATAGCGAGAAGATCGCTGCTTCCTTCTGCGCCCGTACGTCAGCGGATGACACCTTCTCCAAGCCGCGCATAATGTTCGCGCCTATGTAGTTGAGGTTCCCAGGCACACTCACCATTGCGGTGTTGGCGAGGGTGAGCGTCGAATCACGCAGGCTTCCTTCGATAATGGCGATAACCTGGTCTGGTGCAGGCTCGCAGGAGCTTGGTCTCGCGGTGGTCGCGGTCACGCCTGGCCCCTCGAATGTCGTCTCGACGCTCGAGGTGGGCGCGGCTGGCCTCGCATCGTCAGACCCTTTCGTCTGAAACCCTGTAGCCGCGCTGATCCCGATGTAAAGGACCAAGGCGCCGACGAGCGCACCGATGATCCACGGCCACTTTCGTCGACGCTTCTTCTGCGGAAAAGGATTGGGTTGTGTCTGACCGGTCCATTGAGTGCCGTCGTGCCATCGCTGAGTCCAGGGGTCGGCGGGGTCGGGGTACCAGCCGGGCCTTGTCAGAGACATGGATGGATCGTAGTGGGGAAGCCAGACATTATGCCCCGCATCTCGCGCTCTGGTGAAGCAAGGCGACGGCCCTCTACTGTGAATCCTTGTGGACACCCTCGGACTTGGCACCAACCGCACGGCCCGACTCCTCACCGGTTCGGTGTGGACCCAACTCACTCCAGTCATCGCCGCTCGACAGCACTCGGTGACCGCGGCCATCGCCCACGTGGGCGCCGACGCGCACACCCACCTTCCACTGCGATCCGGATCGTCGATCATCGTCGACGCCACGGTCCGGGCCGTGGAACAGAAGTCGACCAACCCCCATTCGCTGATGGCGTGGCTCAAGGCCGACGTGCGGGTCTATTCGCTGCCGCATCTGCACGCCAAGATGCTCCTTTGTGAGGCCACCGACGACTCCGATGCCTTCGTGGCCGTCGGGTCGGCCAACGTCTCGCAGCGGTCGCAGGCGATGCTGCAGGAGGCCGTCGTACTGACCGACAGTCCCGACACGGTCGACGAAGCGCGCTCGTGCCTCGTCGACTGGAGACAACGTGCCACACAGCTGACGATCGCCCGGGTCCGCGAGCTGTGCGACATCTTCGATCAGTCGACCGTGACTCTGCCGGACGACGAGGAGTTGCCGGACGAGCAGGCGCCCGAGGAGCAGACCCACGAGGTCCACCAATGGCCTCGCCCGTCGAAGCTGTTCGTCACGCAGGTGTCGGCGGTCGACGACATGTCTGCCGAAGCCGAGTTCGAGCGCGACCTGCTGATCGAAAAGCATGGCGCGACAACCGAAGAGAATGCCACCGTCGGCAAGCCCTACATCGCTGTGTTCTGCAATGACGGCGACCGCAAGACGGCTCAGGACGTCTACGCCGAGGGCAACCACGTGGTGCTGGTGTGGAAGGTCCGCGGTCGGGCAAAACGGCGCTGCATCGCATCCGAACCCGGGCAGGTGATCCACAAGTGGATCGACTACGGCGCCTCACCCGAGCGCACGTACTACTACGTTCTCGTGCCGCGTTCGACGGCGGAGGTGGCCTACGGCGACATCGCCGACGGACTCGACGCCATCGGCGTCACGCTCGACGACGACATCGGGTACCTGCGCCGCAGCGTCATCGACGCCCTCCTGGCGCAGTGGCCGGATCTGGAATTCGTTGCCGGATAACAGTCTTCGCTGGTGACCCCGACCGGCTCAGCGATGCGCAGAAGTGAACGCCGGCGCCAGATGCGGAGCCAACGACCCGATGGCCGTGGCCGCAGTGTCGACCGCGTCGCGCACGGGTGCGGGAAGCGTCGTCGGCAACGACGAGAGCTCGCGCTCGACGTTGGTCGGGCTCACCGGACTCGCCGGCGTGGGCGAGGTCGGTGCGACTGACGGGGATTGCGTCGATGCCGTCGAGGTACCGGCGGCTGCCGCATCCAGCGCGGCGTCGACCTCCTGCGCGTCGGCGTGTGCGTCGTCGCCCCACGCGAGCCAGTTGTGGCCGCCGCTCGAATAGCGGTAGCGCACCGGAAGCCCGACAGCGGTGGTCGCTGCCTGCAGCAGCAGGGTGGAGCCGAACGCCGCGGATTCGAGAGCTCCGCCGACGATCACTCCGTCGGCCGAGGAGAGCAGGAATGCCGGGAGTTGTTCGGGATGCTCACGCCAGATGGTAGCCATCGCAGCGTTCTGCGCGTCGATCTCGGCCGGTGAGAGGGTGCCGTTTCCGGTCGAGACGATGATCGTCTGGGGTGGGGTGGGCTCGGTGACGAGTCGGCGCGCCACGCTGTTGTGCGCCCAGTTGTTGCCGGGGCTCAACGGGTTACCCCACATTCCCCAGAGCCCGTTGGTGATGCCCGATCGGCTGATCTGGATGAGTGGGATCGCAAGCCACCCGAGTGGGTTGTCGGTCTCGTAGTAGCCGGAGTAGGCGCGCATCACCGAGAACGTCTCGGGGTGGTCGAGTCCGGTGATGATCGCCGGTGCCGCCGACATCGACACCCCGACGATCGCGTTGTTGCGCTGTCCGACATCGAAATTCGAGTACAGGTAAGACGGCAGTTCGGAGCTGAGGAAGGTCTCCCACTGCGGAGCAGACGCGGCACCGGTCGGCGCGGTGCGCCAGTTGGTCATCCACTCCCCCGACCCGCCCGTCGGCATCACCAGATTGTCTGCGGGACTGTAATTCTCGACCGCACCAGCGATCGGCAACGACCACGAGCTGTAGGCCGGGGTGGAGCCGAGCCCGTCGAGGAAGTACACCCCTCGCTCGGTCTGGCCGGGTTGCTGATCGGACGGCCGTACCTGCACGGTGACCTCGCGGCCCAGCGACTCCGAGTGCCAGCTACAGGTCTGCACATGATTTGCCTGATCCTCGGCCGTGCGCCACACGCATCCTGGTCGCAGCCGGTCGGGGTCGACCGCGTGCGCCGCTCCGGCACCCACGACGGCCGCTCCGCTCGAGGCGAGACACACGGCAAGCACCGCGGCGGCTACTCGGCGCGACGTGGATCGCTTGGTCGTGGCGTGTCGCCTCATGCGGAGCCCCTCACTTGTCGCATCAACTCCACCGTACGGGCCTTCGGACCGGGAAGGTGTGGAATGTGGGATGCGTAGCGTCTCCGCAGAGCAAGGTGGCCCTCGGCGAGCGGATTCCTTGATCAGAGGTGTCGGGAGTCCGGTGGGTGGAAGCCGTCGTAATGACTGACAGCCCTACACGGTCGACGAAGCGCGCTCGTGCCTCGCCGACTGGAAGCAACGGGCCACACCGCTGACGATCGCCCGGGTCCGCGAACTCTGCGACATCTTCGACCGTCGCCCTGCCCAACATCGATGAGTCGCCCGACGGGCAGACCCACCAGGTCCACCAATGGCCCCGACCGTCAAGACTGTTCGTCACACGGGTGTCGGCGGTCGACGACATGTAGGCCGAAGCGGAGTTCAAGCGCGACCTGCTGATCGAAAACCACGCCGCGACAACCGAAGAGAACGCCACCGTCGACAGGCCCTACATCGCCGCGCTCTGGCGCAGTGGCCCGATCTTGAGTTCGCTGGCGGATGACAGTCTTGACTGGCGGCCCCGGTTAACTCAGTTAATGCGTCGAAGTCGTCGCTGCGCCGAGTGGTTTATTCATGCCGGGGTCAGAGCACTGAAGCCAACTCGAAATCGAATGCTTGTATCCCGTCTATGTTAGCAGCATAATCACAGGTCAGCTCTACACGAAAAGAACCGTTCACTGACAAGAAACGATCGTCCCAATCGTATACCTCATCGAAGTTTAAGTCAGAGAGGTCTGCGTAGTCTTCTTTAGAAATAAGACCTTCGTATTCCACCCCCGCCTGGATCGTCAAACTGCCAATCTCAGTGCTGCCCGTGTACGTTTCATGCGGCTGTATAAACAGAGTACTCCAATCCGGTGAGACGCTTGAAACTACCGGGCCCTCAATCGCGTCATCTATGCAATAATCAAATACCGGTGTCAAAGATCCGAGAACTGCAGTATTGCTTTCCAACGACACACCCTCGAGTTCGCTGCACAGCTGTTCAACTCTCCTTCTAATTATCTCTTCGAGAGATTCGGCAGACAACGCCAAAGCCTCATCCCCTCCCTCGTGGAGCACCGGCTGGACCGAAGTCGAAGTGAATCTGACTGCATCACCTAAGGTCCTGGATAGAGTAACCGTGTTCGCACCGACCTTCAGCAGCTCCTCGGCCAGAAGCGCATGCAGCTCGTCAGAGCCGCTCCGCCGACAGTCGTTGTCTGCCGTAACGAATACCACAACGGTGCCCTCTAGCATTGTCAAAGCCACTTCTTGCACCGAGTGCCATATTAACGCGTCTCGATATCCTTTGTCTGATTGATCAAATGGCGGATGCTCCCTGAGTGACCACCAAACCAGCTCGGAATGGTCCACAGATGGGATCTCGGATACGAACACCCCGGAGGAAGCCAGCTCCGCGCGCAGTTCATCGGCCAATTCCTCAATCGTCAGGACCGGGTGTGCACGGATTTCCGCCGGAGCGGGCAGGTCATCAGCGAAACGGAACCCGGCTGACCTGAGTTTCTGCAAAGCATCGGACCATTCGTTGGCTCCCGCCCTGAGCAAACGCCTAACCCGATTCCTCTCGTGCCGGGCCAACTCACGAACGACGATCTCCGGTATCACGACAGCCCGATTTACGTTATAGCGCGCGATTTCCAGGAGCGTCTTCCACGTGACAGTGCTTCGCAGCTCTTTGTCATTTGACCACAGCACATTCGTATCAACGACTATTACACTCCGCTTGGGTACCAAGTTCTCGAACATGTCGTTCAATTTGATCTGATTTCCATTCCGCGTCGGCGCTACCTGTAGCAAACGCCATTAATCCTGATGAGCACGTCGATGCTAAGCAGTATAAACGGACAAGCACACATGGACCTCCGCCTAGCTGAAAGTCCCGCTCAAAGCAGGTTTTCAACGGCTCAGCCCGGGCTACATTACCCGACCGCCATCGGTTGTAGCCAGCGTCCTCGTGGGACCAGACGCACTTGGCTTGCCAAAGTGTAGAGCCACGAGACAGTCACAGCGCAATGTGACTATCTCGAAGCCTTCAAGGGGATTAACGGGCCGACCAGTCCAGATTCATAACCTGGTCGTCATGTGAGTTCTCGTCCCAGACGGTTGCGTCGCGGGTAGTCTCACCCCGCCGACAACGGCACCGACCGCCCGATCACCTTCCCCGCCGAGTCGAGCGCCTCGATCTGGTAGTAGCCGGAAGCTTTCTGCGGCAGCGTGATCGGCGTCGATGCGCCGTTCCACGCCGCGGTCGTCAGCGGTGTCAGGTTGGCTGCGGTGCTGCCGTGCAGCACCCGCCACTGCGCAACGCGGGTCGCGCCGTTCCAGGCGGCGCGGATCGTCATGCCGTCGTGGCCGATGACGGCCTCGGGCACGCCGGTCGGCTCACCGGTCCACGGTTGGTAGTAGGCGCGGTAGCTGCCCGTCGGGGCCAGGGAGACGTCGTAGACCATCTGTCCGGTCGGGGTGAACTCGGCGATGTGATTGCCGGTCCCCCAGCTGCCGAACACGTCGCCGTTGGGCAGCATCTGCGCGTTGCCCATCGCGGTGGCCCGCACGTTGCCGGGGTGGGTCCGGTTGCGGATGAGCGTGGTGGTGTGGGTGGCGGTGTCGAGGTGAATCCACTCGATACTCGACGCACCGTTGGTGGTCTGACCGTCGGAGTTGTTGTTGAACAACCGAAGTGTGGTGGCGTCGGGCATCTCGGCGTCGTGCTGGAAGGAGAACTGCACGCCCTTGCCGAGGGCGAACGAGGAGTGTTTCCCGCCGATCTGCCAGTCGATGGCGCCGGTGGTGGGGTCGAGGTTGTAGACGGTCGAGGTGTGGCGCATCGAGACGACCACGTGACCGTCGGGGGCCAGTGAGATCGCGTTGACGTGGTACGGGTCGTAGATACCGCCCGAGTTGTCGACGGTGTCTTTGGGTGAGATGAAGGAGTCGGTGATCGGAACATGCTGGGAGGCATGCCAATCGAAGAGCACCTTCTTGGTGGCGACGTCGATCTCCTGGACCACCGCGTCGTACATGGTGCCGTCCTTGGCGCCGCCGACCGCGGTCAGGTCGGCGGTGATCGGCTGAAAAATGGTGATCCACGCGTGCTCGCCGTTGTCGGTGAGTCGGAACTCGTGGATGTTGGCGCCGGCCGGTCCGGCCGGGATCGTCGCGATGATCTGGTAGTGCTCGTCGGCGATGTAGTCCACCCCGCTCTGCCCCGACGCCAGGTTGCCCTGCCACCAGGTGAGCACCGGCTTGCCGTGGAACTGTTGCACCTGCAGGTCGGCCATCGACTGACCGGGCGGGGCGGTCCGCGACCACACGACGCGACCCTTCTTGTCGGCGATCACGACCCGGGAACTCGCACGCCGCTCGTCGTGCGAGCGCTGCCCGACCACTGCGCTCGCCGGCGAGGTGCCCTCGTTGAAGAACACGTAGCCGCCGGTGGCGCCCGCGGCGTCGTTGACGTTGACGTTGTAGGTGGGGGCGGCCGCCGACGCTGCCGCCGACGCCGCCGATGACGACGTCGAACCCGATGTTCCCGGCGAGCCGCAGGCGGCGATCACCGACCCCAGCACTGCGACCCCCGCGATGGACAGCAGACCCCGACACCGGTGTGACGCCATGGGGTCAGGGTAGGACGGTCCGCTGTCAGAGAGCTGGGAGTTCGCTGCGGGCTGGGAATGGTGATTCCACACCGGCCTCGACTGGAATCGAAGCTGCTGGGCGCCCGGCAATTGCCGTGAGTCAGTAATGGTACCGAGCCTGCAGAATGATCGCGTCATCGCCATCGACGAGGTAGACGAGCCGGTGTTCGTCGGAGATGCGCCGCGACCAGGCGCCCGGGACTCCGTACTTGAGCGGTTCGGGTTTTCCGATGCCGGTGAATGCATCGCGCAGGCACGCGTCGAGCAGGGTGTTGATCCGCTTCAGTAGTCGCCGGTCAGCGGTTTGCCAGTGCACATAGTCTTCCCATGCCGATTGGTCCCAGACCAGACGCACTCAGCCGTCCTCGTCGGTCCGGTCGAGGTCATGCACCTCGGTCTGCCCCACAGAGACACGTGTGTAGGACTCCAACAGTCTGCGGGCGTTGGCCGGCGACCTGAACAGGTAGGCCGTCTCCTGCCACGCCGCGTACTCGTCAGCCGACATCAGCACCGCATTGCCCTTCCGAGACACGATTTCGATCGCACTCCGATCGTCGTTGACCTGCTCGATCAGCGGAAACAGCAACTTCCGCGCCTCACTCGCACTGATAGACATGACACGCCCCTCCTGATTGGGTGGTACAAGAATACGGTACCAGTATTGCTCCCAGCGTGAGAGGCGCTGAGTCAAGCGGACTGGTCCGACATCCCGAGGATCTCATTCGAGACGCCAGCACCCTTGCGGTCCTATCAGCGCTTGCCGGGTGGTGCACCGAGGGCGTACGTCATTGACGAAACAGGTTGGTGGCCAGAGTTATCCACAGGCTTCGTCGCGACCCGCCGATGGCCGGTGTGCGCGTTATAGGCTCCCGGCACGCATTGCTCGGCAGCGGGGGGACGACATGACTGTGGCAGCAGATCTCGACAGATTGCGGTCGCTCGGAGGTGAATTACACGGTCTGGCGGGTGCGGCGATGATGTTGCCGGCCACGTCCGGGCAGGACGCCGTCAGCGCGGCCCGCCCGGGTCTGGTCAAGGCCGTCGACGAGGCGCTCGACATCGCTCACGCCGTCGTCTCCGGTGTGCTGATTCCGGGAATCCGGGAGCGGCTCAGCGAAACCGGTGACGTGATGATCAACGTGGCGCGGCAGTTCGAGGCCTCCGATGAGCAGAACGCGGAACAGATCGCGGCGCTCTACACCGCGGCGACCGGCGAGTGGGATATGACGGACCCGGCATGATCTGCTCGCTGACGAAATCCGAGGTCATCGCCTACGACGCGTCGGCATTGCTCGATCTAGCCGCGGCCTGGACGGCGATGGGCACGGGGATCGAGGACCTGTTCACCCGCTACCGGTCCACGGTCGCGATGAACAACGGCACCCACTGGACCGGAGCTGCTGCCGATGCCGCGGTCGCTCGCGCCGAGTCCGATCTGCGGGCTTCGCGTACCGTCGCGCAGACGTTGACCGATCTGGCCGATCAAGCGACACAGGGGTATTGGAGTATCGACGCCCCGCTCCGGCGTGCGCGCGCCGCGATCGCGACCGCCGAGGCTTCCGGGTTCACGGTCGACGAGTACCTCACGGCGCACCCACGCGCCGCCGGTCCGATGACAGTGGCGATCCGGGATGCGATCGTTGCCCACACCCAGGCGATCACCGGCGCCGTCGCCGATGTGATCACCGCCGATACCGACGTCCGAAACAGACTCGCGGGCATGCGATCCGGTCTGATCGCCGGATTCACCAGTGCCGACTCGATCGGCAGCCCCGAGGGCGGCGTCGACGGCCGAGCGCTCGCGACCGATCCGTCGACGCTGTCGCCGGAGGCGTTGCGCCGACTGGTCGAGGCCGGAAGGCTCCATCCGCAACAAGTCGCCGCACTCGAAGCCGGAGCGCCGGTGACCATTTCGGCGTCACACATGGAGTACATGAACACCCTGTTGCGGGGACTCGACGGGAAGTCGCCACAAGAGATCGAAGCCATCCTGGGTGCCCTTCCCCCGGAGGCCCAGAGCGGGTTGGTCAACATCATGCAGATCTCGTCGCATCACGATGTGACGGCAAGTGTCACCGGCGATCCGGAGGTTCCGACGACCGGCGGCCTGGCCGTCCTCCCCGCGCGGATGCGTGCCTCGCTCACGCGCAAGGATCTTCTCGTCGTCGGGACGAAGAGCACTCCCGGAGCCCCGGGTTCCAGTGTGGGCGGCAACTCCTACAGCCTGAACGGGGTCGCCGACAATCAGGCGATCAGCCGCATCGTCGGCATGGGCGAGCGGCAGTACGCGATGGGCACCGACCTCGACCACGCGCTGATGCACGCCACGAAGACCTATCTGCACGGACAGGTTCTCGCCGAACAGGATCCGAACAATCCGTCCTACACCGTCGACGGCCATGGCCGCATGCGCGATGATTCACTCACCACGGGAATGATCGGGGCGCTGTCGTCCGACACGATCGCCATCAACGCCGCTGTCGCCGACCCGCAGACGGGCATGCAGTTCGTCACCGACGTCCTGACCCACCAGTGGGATGACGACGGCCGTAATGCCGCACTGATGTTCACCTTCGCCGACACCGAGATGCGCGTCGAGAACGCCGGCGATCCGCTTGACGTGATCCGCGCAACCCGGGCCGGCGACATCATGGAGTCGGTGGCCCGCGCCACCGCCAGTGATGCTTCCTGGCAATTGATGTCGGCGGTCCCGAGCACCGACGGGCAATCCGTCGGCGAGGTGAACCCGGAACTGGTGCGCGGCCTGGCACTCAGCATGGGTGAGTACCTGCCCGATCTCGTTGGCGCAGATGAGCATCCAGGGTTCGACGTCAAGAGCCTCGATCGAGACACGCTGCGTGGCGCGTCGAACATTATCGCCACATTGAACACCGATGCGCAGGCCGGGCAGACCATCAACAGCCGCGCCATGCTGACCCAGCTCGAGCTCGAACGCGACTTCGGCCAACACCCCGACGCCAACGAAAAGCTCATCACCGCAGGGCGTGTGGAAGGAATCGTCGATCGTGGGATCAAGCTGGCCACCCTCGACGAATACGGCCGCGAGGCCGCAGCCGAAGCCTATCAACGCAAGTCCGAGTCCGTTGACCAGATGTTCACGTTGCTGTCCACCGCGGGTGGGTATGCGCCGTTCGGCGAGGACGCCACCGGTCTGGCCGACGCCACCGGCCTCACCGGGCGACTCAAGGACCTGCTGATCGGTCCACCGACCGATACGTCAGTCGCGATCAACGCCGACGGGACCGTGGCCCATCTCCACGGCGACAACAGCAACACCGCCTTCTACAACGTGCTCAGCGGAGTCGGTCCGCTGCCTGCGCACGTGGCCGCGGTTTACGCAGACTTCGTCGATCCCGTGAGCGGGTGCATCAAGCCGTATGCGGCGATCGCGAACGGCGAGAACGACGTTGCCGTCACCCGTGGGCTGACGGCGATGATGCGAGCGCTCGCCGGTGAGGACGCGATCACCGACTTCCGGGCCGGGTACGGAAAGGCGATCGTCGATTAGATGGGTGAGCACGAACGGCCCGTCGAAAGCAGAGTCACCCCTAGTCAATTAAGACTAATCGAACTAGTCTCAATGGTGTATCTTGGGGCGATGCGGACGATCACCAGTACCGAGGCCAAGACCCGGCTCAACGCCATCCTGGCGGAGGTCGAACGGTCGGGCGCTTCGGTCACCATCACCAATCATGGCCGACCGGTCGCAGTGCTTTCACCGATCACGCCGCTGCCGCGCTCCTTCGGACAGATCCCGACGCTGGTAGTGCCGGAGGACTTCGACGAACCATTGCCGGCTTCCGAGCAATCGGTGTGGGAACAGAGCGATCTCGAATGACCGCAATACTTCTCGACACCAACGTTCTACTCTGGCTGGTATCCAACCCCACCAAGGTCGCCACCGAGGTTCGAGCGACCCTCGGCGACCAGGACAACGAACTCATCGTTTCCGCCGCATCGGCGTGGGAAGTCGCGATCAAGACCCGCATCGGACGCCTCAGCGGCGAACCCTTGCTGTCGGCATGGAATGAGATCCTGACGGCCATGAACGCCACCGATCTCCCGATCGATTCCGCAGACGCCGCAATGGCCGGACGCCTGCCGTGGGAACACAAGGACCCGTTCGACCGGATACTCGTGGCCCAAGCAGCGCGACGCGGACTCACTATCGCCACCAGCGACCACCAGGTACTGGCCGGTGCACTGACGCCCACCCTCGACGCTCGGAGCCGCCGCCGGTGACCGGGCCGGCCAATGAGGCCACGGCCACGATGTCGAGAGCCTGGAAACCTCGGCACGGATCCACGGTGCCCTGCCGGCTCCCCACCAATACGACCGGATCATCCGCGCCCCGCTTGTATCTGCTGCAGCGTGACGTCAACAACAGCTGCGCCACCCGGGCCATGATCGACGTCACCAGCGTCATCAGCGCGGTGATGACGTGGCGCATGATGAGCAACCTGCGGGGGCTGGTCAACCAAAACGACGAGACGTCGTGAATACATGCACGCGATAGACATTCTTGTCGCGATTGCCGAATAGCAGAATTCCGCCGGTGCTGGTCATTCCCACGTTCGGTGGAATACCTCCGCAGATCGTGCACGAGCGTGCGAGAATTGCATTCACTCGTGCGACGAAAGCAGGATGTCATGACGAACTCGCTGGTCCCGCCGCCGGGATGGTATCCCTACGGTGCCGCATCCACTACCGCACGCTGGGACGGAATGGGATGGACCGGCGAATCCGCACCCGATTCTTCGGTATCCTCACCACCTGCGTGGCATCGGCGTCCCTGGCGTTCTCTGACACATCAATGGTTCTCGTGGATCGTCGCCGGAATGGTGGTGGCCATCGGTTTCGGAATCATCGGGAATTCAGGTTCCGGGCATTGGTGGGTATGGCCCGCGGCGATCGGCGTCGTGCTGGTGATGACGGGCATCGTCACGCTCGTCGCCCCACACCTGCGGTTCACCGAGCTGAATCGACTCCCGCTGACGATCGTCGTCGGCGTGGTGTCGGGGGCGGTGGCCCTCGGCGTCGCGACGGCCATCGAGGGGCTCCTCGAACCGCATTTGCACCTCCCCTTCGCGGTCGACCTGTGGTTGTCCGGGCCCATCGAGGAAACCTGCAAGATCGCGGTGCCGCTGATCCTGTTGATCTTCGCGCGCTCGGCATTCGGCGACCCTCGCCGCGGCGTGCTCATGGTGCTGATCAGCGGGTCGGTGTTCGGCATCGGCGAGGCCCTCCAATACATGGGTGGCGGCAACGGCACCAACTCGCATCTGCTGCAAGCGGTCACGCGTCCGCTCGCCGAGACCGGGCATCCGCTGTGGGCGAGTATCGCCGCCGCGGCCATCTGGCTCGGGACGCACCGATCCGGGCGGGTGGTCTCCAAGGTCGGCTTCCTCGGGTGGCTCACCGCGGCCCTCCTGCATTCGGTGCACGACGGGATCGGGTCGTTCGGTCAGCACGGGTCGAAGAACACCGTCACCGACCAAGACTTCACGCCCACCGACGTGGTGCAGGAAGGCGTGATACTCAACGTCTTCTCCATCCTCGTCGCCGTCGTCTCCTACCTGATCCTGCGCCACGTACTACGGGAGCTCGTCCCACCGACTGCCATCGCCACCAACGCACCCCGCTGGCGGCCCCGGCTCGTGCAGTGGGGCGTGCCGGAAGGGCGGGTGGCTCCGGTGGAGTCGGCGGCGGCGGGGTGAGTGGTCAGAGGTCACCGCTATTCGATGGTCGAGGTGCGAGCCCGCTAGGGCGAGCCTCGAGACCGACTGTGCCGACGCTGGTTTCGTCAGTCCCACGGTGGTTGCGAAACCTATCATCTCACCGGGTCTCGAGGCGCTCGCCCTAGCGGGCTCGCGCACCTCGACCATCGGGGGGGAGGACCGGCCGGCGATCCGGGGGAAGGACCGGCCGGCGATCCGGGGGAAGGACCGGCCGGCGATCCCGGGGAAGGCCCGGCCGGCAATCGGGGGAAGGACCGGTCGGCGATCCGGGGGCGGCTGGGCCCCGCGGGCAGGCCGCCATTAATCGGTGGCCGAGGTACGAGCCCGCCAGGGCGAGCCTCGAGACTGACTGTGCCGATACTGGTTTCGTACCGCCATCTACACCGACCGCCGACACAGACACGACGCGACGACGGGGACGTCGGCGACTGCTTGGGCGAAAGCGAGTTGCTGACCGATGATCTCGGCTTCCCCGTGGCGTCCGAGCCGCGTCAGGCATTCGTGGTAACCGTGCAACGCCCAGATGTTGCCGGGATGACGCAGCGGACGCGGCAAGGTGTCGTCGAGACCGAGGTCGGCGCGGTACACCGCGGCGGCCTCTGCGACGTGTCCCTGTTCGAGTAGCAACGCCCCGTACGCGTGCCGGGTGGGCTGCATCCAGCCCCACGGCTCGTCGTAGGGAAGGGTGTCGTCGAGTTCGATGGCGCGCCGCAGATGTGCGTAGGCATCGTCGTGATTCCCTCTGCGATACTCTAATTCACCGTCGAGCATCGCTGCGGCAACGCCCAGGATGTCGAGACAGGTGTTGTTGAACAGGGTGCGGGTGGGAGCGACGCGGGCCAGCGCCGCGGTGAACAGGTCACGTTCACGCTCGGCGTCGTCGATGTGGCCGAGCGCCGAGTGCGCAACGCCCTTGCCGTAGTGGATCATCGCGGTTGTCGCGCAGTAGAGGTCGGCGTCGGTGGGCAACGCCATGTCGATGAGATGCTGCCATCTGCCGAAGCGGACATCGACGTGGACGCCTACCGACAGGAATCCCTCGAGCCAGTCGGCCATCGGTGGATTCTCCTCGCGCAAGAGCTGTTCGGGAATCGCCGCCTCGAGCCCGGCAGCGGCGTCGAGGGCCACCTGTGACTGCGCGGAGAACATCGCGCCGTATACCCGGAAGTGGTGGTTGTGGCAGCGGTACAGGGTATAGAAGTTCATCGGCCCCTCCCGGCGCATGAACTTCTCGTCGGCGACGACGGCACGCGCATTGGAGGCGACGACGCGGCGGTAGTCACCGCAGAGCACGTCGAGGTGGGTGGGCATGTGCTGCAGATGTCCGGCATCGGGCACGAGATCGCGCAGGCCGTCGGCGTGCACGAGCCCCGACTCCGGGCTCGCCGACATCTCCACCAGATGGATGTACATGTGCAACAGACCCGGATGCTCTGGGCCACCTGCCAATCGGAGTGCGACGTCGAGCACCTGCTGCGCCTCGACGGCATGCGAACCGCGTGCCGGCGCCCCGGTGCGGATGTCCCACAGCTGCCATGGGGTGAGGTTCATCAGAGCGTCGGCGAACAGGGTCGCGACGTCGAGGTCGTCGGGGAAGCGTTGGTGGACCTCCCGCATTGCGGCGGCGTACTCGTGATTCCACACGCTGCAGGTGTCGGGGTCACCGGCCGGACCGTCGGGAGTGGCGGCGGGATAGCGGAACTGTAGGGCGCCGATCAGAGCCGCCTCGACCGGTGATGCCGCGAGTTCTCGTGCACGACCGACGGCAGCGTGCGCCCGCCCGACGGAGTCGGTGAGCTCGTCCGGCTCGAAGAACTCCCAGGGTTTGTTGTAGTTCGGACCGAGCGCGTAGGCGACTCCCCAGTGGGCGATCGCGCAGTGCGGGTCGGCCGCGAGGGCACGCTCGAAACAGGCGGCCGACTCCTCATGGTTGAATCCGTAGCTCCAGATCAGTCCGCGATCGAACCACAGTTGGGCCAACGGAGAGGTGGTACTCACCTGCCGGGAGTAGGTACCGAGATCGTAGTAGTCGTCCATCGGTCGCTCCTCGTCATTCGTCGGCCTCGTTGTGCGTCACGCTCGTCAGACGCTGACCACCCGCTCCACCACGCCGTCGGCGGCCAGGCTCTCGCGACCGAGGACGGTGTTGGTGGCGGCGACCAGCCGCACGCGGTCGGCGCGGAACAGGTCGTTGCCGTACTCGAAGGGGCGCCCGCGCTGATCGCGGGTGACCCGGCTGACTGCGAGCAGCGGCCGGTTTCGGGGGATCTGCAACCACTGCGCCTCGCGCGGATTGGCCATCACCACCTCGATGGTCTCGCATGCGGTGGTCGGACGGAACCCATAGCGTTCCTCGAGTAGCGAGTACAGCGATCCGCCGAGGGGCTGGTCGAGCAGGTCGGGCACCTGCTGGGCGACGAGACATGCGGTGTCGACCGACAGCGGAACACCGTCGGCGAAGCGCAACCGCCGCACGACAAGGACCTCCTCGCGCTCGCCGATCTCGAGTGACCGCGCCTCGACCACAGTTGCCGGGCGGCGTTCGGTGGCCAGCACCTGTGATCTGCTCGTGTGTCCGCCGGTGAGTAACCGCTCGGGGAGGCTACTCAACTCTCCCGCGGCGCGTTCGACCACTCCGGCGCGCACGAAGATCCCTCCGCTGCGGCCTGGACGGCGTTCGACGATGCCCGCTTGTGCAAGCGTGAGTAGCGCACTGCGCAGCGTCGACCGCGATACCGAAAATGCCTCGGCCAGATCACGTTCGGACCCGAGCCGCGACCCGGGGCCGATCTCACCGCGACCGAGCATCGCCAGGATGCGCCGTCGGACGTCCTCGGCGACCGGGCCGCCTTTCGTTTCCTCCATCAGGACGTCGCAGCGTCGAGTGGCAGCACCGCTTCCGGGGTTTCGGGCAGCACCTGTCCGCCGTCGACGCTGATTGCCTGACCGGTGATGTACGCGGCCTCGTCGGTCGCCAGAAACGCGGCGAGATAACCGATGTCGTCAGGACGGCCAAGGGTGCCCGCCGGAATACTGCGGGTCATCGACGCGATGTAGTCCTCCCCCATCTCGACGAGTCCTTCGGTCAGGATGTTACCCGGCAGAACGGCATTGACGGTGATGCCGTGCGGGGCAAGTTCAACGGCGGCGGTGCGCATGAAGCCGAGTTGCGCGGCCTTGGACGCGCCGTAATGCGACCATCCCGGAAAACCGGTGAGCGGACCGGTGATCGACGAGGTGAGAATGATCCGGCCGGCCGACGAGACCCGTAAGCCGTCGAGACAGGACTGCACCGTGTAGACAGTGCCCTTGACGTTGACGTCGAGAACCTCGTCGAGTTGCTGCGGGGTCATCGTCGCCAGCGGCGCTTCCGGAAAGATCCCGGCGTTGGCGCACACCACGTCGATGCCACCGAACGCATCGATCACCGTGCGCGCCATCGCTGTACAGGACTCCGGATCGCACACATCGGCTACCGCGCCGATCACTCGTCCGGTGCCGAGCACGTCGAGTTCGGCGGCGCAGGCAGCGACCTGCTCGTCGTTGCGGGCGACGACGGCGACATTTGCGCCGGCACGGGCGAATACCGACGCAATCCCCTTCCCGATCCCTTTGCTGGCCCCGGTGACCACCACGGACTTACCCTCGAGCGCGAACATCGGCTACTCCTTTCGCTCGCCACCCAGGCGAGGGTTGTTCGAGAAAATGATCGTCATACCAGCTGGCACGGCTCGGCCAACCACATACGATCCCGGCAGTAGCGGTCGGCGATCTCAGCTGTGCCCGAGACGAAGTCGGCACCGGCGGCCAGAGCGGAGTCCGCCTCCGGGTGACTGCCGATCCACGCGGTGAGCATGACGCGCCGCAGCATCACGAAGGTCGGGATCATCGCGCGATGCTCGGCGTCGAGTGCCCGCACCGACCGGTAGCCGCACACCCACTCGCCGATCATCGTCTCGGCCTGCGGCGTGTGTTCGACGAAGGAGACCACCGCGCCGAGATCGGCGAGATACCAGGACCATCCGGAGTCGTCGAAATCGATGACGGTGATCGTTGCGTCGTGCACCATGAGGTTGGCGAGCCGGAGATCGGCGTGCACGAGTCCGAAGCGATCGCGGCCCATACCGTAGGTGTCGAGCCGGGCCGAGAGCGTGTCGACCGCGCGGCCGATCCGAACCTGTTGATCGCGGGTGAGACCCGGTGCGGCACGCCAGTCACCCCAGCGCGCTTGCGGGCCGAGCGTGGCGTCGAGATCCCACCGGAATCTGGTGAATCCGGGCGGCATCCGCCAGGTTTCGACGTGCTCGTGCAACTGGGCGGTGATCACCCCGAGATCCCGGAAGCCGACGTCGGCGGTCGGGTCCTCGCCGTTGACGCCCTCGACGAACTCGAAGGCACTGACGAAGCGCCGCTCGTCAGCGAGCCGAATCGGCGTCAACAGCGAACCATCGAGCGCAGCAACGACTCCCGGTGTGGAGATCGTCGTCGATTCGGCAAGCGCGGCCATCCACGCCAGCTCCGACTCGATGGCCTCACGCGAGTGATAGCCCGGTCGGTGCACGCGCATCACCAGCCGCCGGCCGTCCTGTTCGAGGAGAAAGGTGCCGTTCTCGCTGATGCTGAGCAGCTGCACATCCGCCCGATTGAACCCGTACCGCGGTGCCGCCGCCACCGCGAACGCACGGTAGCCGTCGGCGAGTTCGGTCCGCACGCTCATCTGAGCCGTCGCCTCCTGCATCGGCTCAGGATGAGCGAGCACGCGGTCTTCGACAACCGGAGAACAGACCAAATAGCGAGCACTTCACCGAATCGTTTCACGAACCCGACATCGGCAATCTGCACGTAATACATGTTGTCGCCGCGGTGCTCTCACCACTTGACCAGCGCCGACTCCTGTGCCGATAATTCCTGATCGTGTCGATTGACCTCGTGCACGACACCTCCAATCGGTCCGGTCACCACAGTCGCTAACCAGACCAATTCGACTCCCAGCCCTCGCCCTGCCACCAGGCAGGCCAGTTGCGAAGGATCTTCCGATGAGCGACACCGTCGATTCCCCGCCCACCTCCACGACACCCGCCGACGCGAGCGCCGTCCAGCGACTCAAACCCAACGCCGTCGGGCTCGTCGGCGTGCTGTTCATGGCGGTCGCGACCGCCGCACCGATCACCGCGATGGTCGGCAACGTGCCGATCTCGGTCGGATTCGGCAACGGCGCCTACGCCCCGGCCGGATACATGGTCGCCACCATCGTGTTGACCCTGTTCGCGGTCGGCTATGCGGCCATGTCACGTCACATCACCGCCACCGGCGCGTTCTACGGCTACATCTCGCACGGGCTCGGACGGATCGTCGGACTGGGTGCGGGATTCCTGACGGCGTTGGCGTACATGGTGTTCGAGGCATCGTTGGTGGGCATCTTCTCGTTCTTCGGGGAGGATCTGCTCAACACGTTCTTCGGTGTGCACATCCCGTGGATCATCCTGGCGTTGGCGATGCTCGCCGTGAACGCCATCCTCAGCTACTTCGACATCAACCTGGCCGCCAAGGTGCTTGGCGTCCTACTGATCACCGAGATCGCCATGCTGACGCTACTCGCGGTGTCGGTGCTCGCCACCGGCGGCGGACCACAAGGCTGGTCATGGGGATCGCTCAACCCGCTCAACGGCTTTCACAGCCTGAGCGGCACGGTCACCGGCGCCGGCGGATCACCGATCGCCGTGGCCGGATCGGCCGGCGTCGGACTCTTCTTCGCGTTCTGGTCGTGGGTGGGCTTCGAGTCGAGCGCGATGTATGGCGAGGAGTCCAAGGATCCGAAGAAGATCATCCCGATCGCGGTGCTCAGTTCGGTGATCGGCATCGGCGTGTTCTATGTGCTGGTGTCCTGGTTGGCCATCGTCGGCACCGGACCCGACAATGCCGTTGCCCTGGCTCAGGATTCGAACACGGCCGGCGAGATCTTCTTCCTACCGGTGCGTGAGCACCTCGGGGTGTGGGCCGTGGACATGTTCCACATCCTGCTGATGACCGGATCCTTCGCGTGCGGCTTGGCCTTTCACAACTGCGCGGCCCGCTACATCTACGCGATCGGCCGTGAGGACGTCATCCCCGGCATGCGCAAGACGCTGGGCGCGGCGCACTCGGTGCACGGCTCACCGCACATCGCCGGATTCATCCAGACCGGTGTCGCCACCGTGATCGTGGTGTTCTTCGCCGTCACCGGCCGCGACCCCTACACCGGGTTGTATGGTTTGATGGCGTTGCTCGGGACAACTGCCATCATGATCGTCCAGGCACTCGCAGCATTCGCGGTCATCTCGTATTTCCATGTGCAGAAACAGCATCCGGAGACCGCCAACTGGTTCCGAACACTGGTCGCCCCACTGCTGGGCGGGCTGGGCATGCTGTACGTGATCTATCTACTCGCGAAGAACGCGTCGTTCGCCGCCGGTACCGCGTCGACCGACTGGGTGTTCCATGCGATCCCGTACATCGTCGGCGTCGTGGGTATCGGCGGGATAGCGCTGGCGGTGATCCTACGGGTCCGCTCTCCGCGCCGATACTCCCAACTCGGGCGGGTCGTCCTGCACGAAGCCCACGAACGCTGAACACCAGCCAACCACTCCAACACCCGAAAGGCACGGCGATCGTGGGCTACTCGAATATCATGAATTCCAACAGTTTTGACGGAACCCAACCCGTCGATCCCACGATCGCCGAGCTCATCACCGACCGCGAGCGAGTCCTCGGACCCGCCTACCGGCTCTTCTACGACGACCCGGTGCATCTCGTCCGCGGTCAGGGCACCCGGCTGTTCGATGCCGACGGCCGCGAGTATCTCGACGCCTACAACAACGTTGCCTGCGTGGGGCACGCCCATCCACGGGTCGCCAGCGCCGTCGCCGAGCAGATCGGTACGCTGAACACCCACACGCGTTACCTGCATTCGGGGATCGTCGACTATTCGATCAGGCTGCTGGAAACGTTGCCCGGCGGGATCGATCAGATCATGTTCTGTTGCACCGGTTCCGAGGCCAACGACCTCGCCCTGCGGGTGGCCGCACAGTACACAGGCGCACGTGGGGTGATCATCACCGCCAATGCCTACCACGGCAACACCGCTGCGGTGACCGAGATCTCCCCGTCGCTGAGCTCGAC
Source organism: Gordonia sp. N1V (assembly GCF_029269935.1). NCBI lineage: Bacteria > Bacillati > Actinomycetota > Actinomycetes > Mycobacteriales > Gordoniaceae > Gordonia > Gordonia sp. N1V. The sequence goes on along the minus strand of NZ_JARJDD010000024.1, from coordinate 12,461 downwards.
CATCGGCGTCGGCGAGCACGTCCGGACCGTGCCCATCCCCGACACCCATGTGCTCACACCGGTGGATGCGGCACAGTACTTTGCCGCGAGCGTTGCCGCGGCCGCCGCAGATCTACAGCGGGCCGGCTTCGGCGTGAGCGCGCTGATCGTCGACACGCTGTTCTCCTCCGACGGGATCTTCGTCGACCCGCGCTTACTCGGACCCGCGGTGGCAGCGGTCCGTGCCGCCGGCGGTGTGTTCATCGCCGACGAGGTACAGCCCGGATTCGGACGGACCGGCGCAGGAATGTGGGGCTTCGACCGGCACGCGGTGGTCCCCGACCTCGTCACCATGGGCAAACCCATGGGCAACGGCATTCCGGTGGCGGCGATGGCCGCATCGTCGACGGTGCTCGCGCCCTTCGCGACGGAGGTCCCCTACTTCAACACCTTCGGTGGGAGTCCGGTGGCGGCAGCGGCCGCCACCGCGGTGCTCGACATCATCGAGGAGGACAAGCTCATCGAGAACGCAGCCACCGTCGGCGGCGAACTCCTCGATGGCATCCTCGACGTCACCCGCGACGACGACAGGGTGGGTGACGTGCGCGGCAGCGGACTGTACATCGGCGTCGAGATCGTCACCGACGAGCACACCCGCCGTCCGGACCACACACTCGCCCGACGTCTCGTCAACGACCTTCGGCGCGAAGGCATCCTGATCTCCGTGTGCGGGGCGGACTCGAACGTGCTGAAAATCCGCCCACCACTGGTGTTCTCGTCCGCCGATGTCGACCGGCTGTGTGCAGGGCTGGGGAAGGTGCTGGGGTGAGTGGCGTTTTCGTCTCACCGGGTCTCGAGGCCCTCGCCCTGGCGGGCTCGGGCACCTCGACCACCGGGGGATCATCATCCGATGGTCGAGGTGCGAGCCGCGTGCGGCGAGCCTCGAGACCGCTTGCACCGACGCAGTTTTCGTCGGTCCACGCGGTTGCGGAAACATTCGACTCACCGGGTCTCGAGGCCCTCGCCCTAGCGGGCTCGCGCACCTCGACCATCGGGGGGGACGATCAGGGGGAAGGGCCAGCACCGCGATCGGGGGATCATCATCCGATGGTCGAGGTGCGAGCCGCGTGCGGCGATCCTCGAGACCATCTGCGCCGACGCTGGTTTCGCAGTTCCACGGGGGTTGCGAAACCTCTCGACTCACCGGGGGGCGATCGGGGGAAGGGGTGGCCTATGCGGAGCGGCAGGCGGGCGGGCTGATTGGTTCGGTGATGACAACGCCGTGCTCGGCGGACATATCCAGCTGACGCAGGATCGAGGCCACGTGGTCGGGAGTCCAGGTTGGTCGAACGGAGTGGGTGAGCGAGCGCCAATCGGCGTCGCGCAGGTATAGAACGACGTCGGTGTCGCCGGCGATCGTGCTGATCAAGGCGGCGTCGAGCCGGTCGCGGCAGTCACAGCCGAGCGCGCCGAAGGTATCGGCCATCGGGCATTCGCGGTGCACCACCACCCTCATCGGACCGGCATTGTCTGCGCGCGCACCGCAGGCAAGCGCGAGGTGTTCGGCACGGCCGGCGCCCAGGGTGAAGCCGATGCCGCGGAACTCGCCGTGCGGCAGCGGAAGCCGCACGTGCACCGCGGTTCCCACCACGTCGTCATCCGCAGCTGTCAGCACATCGTCGTCGACAACGCACACGTCGCAGCCGAGATCGCCTGCGATCTCGCGGAGTTCGCTCCCCCGGGCCGGCTCTCCCGGATACCTGCTACTGCCGAGCCTGCTCACGACGACCGCATCGGATTTCCAGCGTCGGCGACCGACGATCAGGGCGGCACGGTCGGACCACGGACCGTCGTGGCGCTCGCCGTGACGAACCCTCACGTAACCGTGTGTCGAGAACCGCACGTCGCTCCCGCCGCCGGCGATGGCGCTGATCGTCGCGGCCCGGCCTCGCACGGTATCGGTCTCCCCCGACTGCACGAGATCGATCATGACGCCGGCGATATCGAGGGAATGGACGCCGGCCACTGCGGACATGATCTGCTGCCACCGCGCATCGGTCACCACGACGCTGACGCTGCCGGCCCCCACGGCACCGACACCCATCAGCGTCTGCGCCGACACCTCACCGGCATCGACGACGAGATGACCGCCGCCGGTGGCGTCGTCGTCGGCGACGACCACAACCGCGTTCTGCCCGACATCCATTCCCTCTCCCTCCTCACAGCGGCTGGACCACCGCCGACCGGCTCAGAACGCGCGCAGATTCTCCTTGAGCGTGGAGCCGGTGTATTCCTCCCGGATCAGTCCGCGGCGCCGCAGCTCGGGTGCGAGACCGTCGGCGACCAACGCGAAGTTGTGGCGGGTGGTCGGCAGGTAGAACAGGAATCCGTCGCCGCCGGCCTCTTCCATGATCTCGCCCATCTTCGCCGCGACCGTCGCCGGCGAGCCGATCAACCCCATGTCCTTGACCTGGTGGCTCTTGGCGACCACCTCGCGCAGCGTCTCGTCCTCGTGCCCCTCGAAGAGTTCCTTGATCGAGGTGTACTCCCCGTTCTGCTTCGACAGATCGATGTCGCGGATCTTGGTGTCGGGATCGATCCCACCGAAATCGATACGCCCACCGGACGTGTAGGACATGTTCCACAGGTTGTATTCGATCGCCTTGTCCGACGCCCGGGCCGCCTGATACGCCGCATACTGTTCCTGCGCTTCGGCGTCGGAGGCGGCGATGGTGGGTGTGGCGATGAACAAGAACTTGACGTCGTCGGGGTTGCGTCCCAGTGCCGTCACCCGAGACCGCATGTCCTCGCGGTACTTTCGTGCGGCCTCGGCGTCGCGGACGATCGCGATCTGGGTGTCGTCGTAGGCTGCGGCCAACGCGCGGCCGGCGGGTGAGCTACCGGCCGAGCACACCGGGGTGGTGCGCTGCGGGCCGGGAATGGTGTTCAGTGGTCCGCGGCACTTGAAGTACTTGCCCACGAACTCGATCGGCGTGACCTTGGTGTGATCGGCGTAGACGCCGCCGTACGGGTCGGCGATGACCGCGTCGGGCTCCCACGACTCCTGCAACTGCTGGACGACGTCGATCCACTCCATCGCCATGTCGTAGCGTTCGTCGTGCTCGAGATGCCGCTCGTATCCGAAGTTCTGGGCGACCCGGTCGGTCACGCTGGTCACCACGTTCATGCCGACGCGGCCCTCGGTGAGGTGATCGAGAGTGGTGAAGGCACGGGCCGCGAGGTACGGCGGATACTGGATCGTCGACACGGTGGGAATGATCCCGATGTGCCGGGTGGCCTGGGTCATCAACGGCACCAACGGCATTGGGTCGTTCTTCGGCGCCATGAACCCGCGTCGCAGCGAGGTCTCCGCGGACTGCTTGTAGGAGTCCTCGACCATGGACGTGTCCTCGATGAGGATGTAGTCGAAGCCGGCGCGTTCGAGGCTGCGCGCCATGTCGATGTAGATGTCGGGCCGCATCCAGTCGGTCGCGTTGGAGCCGATCCACGGGCCATCGCCGTTGGCGGGACTCCACGCGTGGATTCCGAATCCGTCTCCGAGGAACCATCCGAGATGAAACATTGTCTACTCCTTTACTTCTGCGGTGTGTGGTGGTGCCCGGTCGAGGCGACGAGCGAGATCATGCGGCGCTCATGTCGATCCGCCGGTAGGACTCGACGAGTTGTTGGGTGTACGGGTGCTGCGGGTGATTCAGAACCGTGGCGGTCGAACCGGATTCGACGATCGTCCCGGCGTTCATCACGAGCAGCTGCTCGGTGAGGAAACCGGTCGCCGGCAAGCCGTGAGAGATGAACACCAGACCGAGCGAATGGGTGCGCACGTAGCCTTTGAGGAGGTTCAGCACCACCGCCTGCGCGGAGATGTCGAGTGCGCTGACGGCCTCGTCGCACACCAGGATCTGCGGGCGCACCACCAGTGCCCGCGCGATCGACAGTCGTTGGCGCTGACCACCGGAGAGCTGATCGGGATAGCGGTCCAGGAGTTCGGCGTCGATACCGAGTTCGTCGACGATCTCCTCCACCGCGGCATCGGCGGCCCGCCGGTCCATCCCACCAAGCAGTTCAGCCGGCCGCCGGACCGCGCTGCGCACGCGGTGTCGCGGATCGAACGTCGTGGTGGTGTCCTGCGCGACGAGCTGAACGGTCTGCAGATACTCCGTGCGACGGGTGCGCCACTTCAGCAGTTCGGCGAGATCGTTGCCGTCGACGAGCACCTGACCGGCACTCGGCTTGGACAGGCCGACGATCATCCGGCCCAATGTGGACTTTCCCGAACCACTTTCGCCGACGATCCCGGTGGCGACTCCGGAGGCGAACCGCGCGTCGACACCGTCGAGTGCGCTCACCCCGCCGTAGCGTTTGGTGACTCCCACCAGTTCGATGGTGGTGCTCATGCGACCATCTCCGCGCGGGTGAGGTCGTCGACGGTGGGCAGCCGGTCACGGTCGCACGACTGGAGCGTCGGCATGCACGCGAACAGCCCGCGGGTATACGGGTCGGTTGCGTCGGTGACGTGCTCGGGATCGAGGTGTTCGACGATCCGCCCGGCACGCATCACCAGCATCCGGTCGCAATACTTGCGGGACAGCGGCAGATCGTGGGAGATGAAGACCAGCGCGGCTCCTTCGTCGGCGGCCAGACCGGTCAGCAACTCCATCACGGTGATCGCCAGGGTCACGTCGAGCGCACTGGTCGGCTCGTCGGCGATGAGCAGTTCCGGCTCACCGGCCAGGGCGATCGCCATCATCACCCGCTGACGCATGCCGCCCGAGAGTTGTTCGGGCAGAGCACCCATGACGCGCCTCGGATCGGTGATCCCGACCTGTCGCAGCCGCTCCTCGGCGATGCCGCGGCGCGCTCGCCGCGACCCGTGCCTCGCCGACGGCAGTACGGCCAGGAGCTGGCTACCCACACTCCACACCGGGTCGAGGCTGCTCATCGCATCCTGGAAGATCATCGAGATCCCCTCCCGGCGCGCCGGAATGCGCTTGGCGGGAGCGTCGAGCAGCGAACGGCCCATGCAGGTCAGCGTGGTCGCGCTGACGGTGCCCGCCTCCGGGCTGATGAATCCGCCGATCGCGTTGGCGATGCTGGACTTTCCCGATCCCGACTCGCCGACGATGGCGAGGCGTTCACCGCGCCGGACGGTGAAGCTGGTCGGCTCCACCTTGACCGCACCGTGGTAGGCGACGGTGAGGTCGGCGACCTCGAGGACGGGCATGTCGGGTCGGGCATCGGCCGTATGCGTTGCGCCGGAGTCGGTGTGCGGCATGTTGGCGGCGAGCCGGGGTGCGTGATCGAGTGTCATTGTTCGAGCTCCGAGTAGTCGATGACGTTGTCGGTGCGGAACACATAGCCCTTGAGGTTGTTGGCGAATGCGTTCAGCGGCTGGACGTATCCGACGTAGACCGTCGGCATCTGGTCGGCGAGGATGCGGGTGGCGGTGTTCCATTGGGTCCACGCCGCCGTGGAGAGCGGGTCCCCGGCGGCGTTGCCGGCGGCGATGGCGTCGTTGAGCGGTGCGTAGTCGAAGTCGGGCCAGTTGATCGGCGATCCGGGGGTGTAGAACAGCGACAGCACATACGGCGGCGACTGGACAACGGCGTAGTCACGACCCATGGACGCCTGGAAGGTCTTGTTGGCCAAGCCCTCCTGGAACACCGCGGAGTTGACCTCGTTGATGGTGACCTCGAATCCGGCACTGGCGGCTGCGGTCTGGATCTGGACCGCGGTCTCCTTCAGGTCGGGCACGGCGTTGTTGACGGTCAGTGCGAACTTGACCGGTGTGCTGATTCCCGCGTCCCGCAACAGTTGCAGGGACCGTTGCGGGTCGGTGCTGTTGGGCTGCAATCCGGATGCGTTGTAGCCGGGCAGTGTGCCGTTGAGGATCGACGTCAGCGGGCCCAGGCGACCGTGATAGACGTTCTTCATGATCGACTCGTACGGCACCGCCGAGGCGAACGCCCGCCGCACCGCCGGATTGTCGAACGGCGCCTTGGTGGTGAGCAGCGGGATGTAGACGTAGGCGTTGGTGGGCACGGTGAACACCTGCGCGGCGTTGGCCTGCTGGAGCGCGACCTGATCGGCCGGCCGCAGCTGCGTCGCGATGGAGGCGCCGCCGCTCTTGACGAGGTTGCTGCGCTGGCCCGGGTCGGCGACGACGCGTTGCACGATGCGCTTGACCTTGGGTGCGCCGAGCGCGAATCCCGGATTGGCTTCATAGACCATCTGCTGGCCCGGGGTGTAGTCGGTGAGCTTGTAGGCCCCGAAACCGAAGTCGGCGTTCGTCTTCGACCATTCGACGCCGTACGGGTCGGCGGCGGTGGCGTGCGACTTGAGGACCTTGGCGTCGTAGATGGTGTACGGGGTGTTGGCGAGCAGTGAGAGCAGCGTGAAACCGAAACCGGGGTCGGCGATCGAGATCTCGACGGTGGCGTCGTCGATCTTGCGGACCTGGGTGTCGGGGTCGGTGAGGACGGGTTTGCTGATGAACGGGATGATGCTGGTGTCGACCTTGAACTTGCGCTGCAAGGAGAAGATGACGTCGTCGGCGTCGAGGGCATTGCCCGCCACGCTCTTTGCCGCGGTGTTGAGATGGAAGGTGTAGACCTTCTTGTCGGCACTGACGTCATAACTTTTGGCCAGCTCGGGCTCGAACTTGAACAGCTGCTGGTGGGCTGCCATCCCGTTGTCGCCGGCGACGTAGGGGTTGCGAATCAGCGTGGCACCGGTGTTCATGAAGAACTCCGCCGACTCATAACCGGTGGCACTGGTCTCGTAGCTGAAGCTCTGCGGCTGCGCGGCCGTCACCAGGACCAGGCCGCTCTCCTCCGAGGACCCACCACCGCACGCGGTGAGCACCATCGCCGAGGCGAGCATGGCGGTCAGGCCGAGTACGACCTTCTTGGGAATCTTCATCTCAGAACTACTTCGCTTTCTCTCAACAGGGATATGACGCAACGTGATTCGTGGACTCTTGTCGGTGTGGGAGATCAGCGGCGGCGAAGGGCGCCTGCCGCGGTGGTGAACGTCGAGGCGGCCCATACGGCGTAGGCGAGGGCCAGCGCCGGGAACAGGGCGGGCCACCAGCGGCCGACGGCGGCGTCGGGTGCGCCGGAGGAGAGCATGTTGCCCCATTCCGCCTCGGGGAGTGGGATCCCGACGCCGAGGAAGCCGAGCCCGGCGCAGAAGATGATCGCCATGCCGAAGATCGCCGAACTGTTCTCCAGCATCGGCCCCCACGAGTTGGGGATCACGTGTCGGAGCACCACGCGCAGTTCGGTTTCGCCGCTCATGCGGGCGGCGGTGACGTAACCGTCGGTGCGGGTGCGCATCACCTCGGTGCGCATGAGCCGCGCCTGGAACGGCATCACCACGATGCTCAGTGCGATCGTGATGACCACGGCGTTGCGGCCGAAGAACGACACGATCACCAGTCCCGCGATCATCACCGGCAGCGCCTGGATGAGATCGATGAGACGTCCCACCGTCGAGGCGAGGAATCCGCGGACGCCCGCCGAGGTCGCGTACATCCCCGAGAAGGTGCCGATGAGCACCGCCACGGCGGTCGCGAGGACGGTGACCGCGATGGCGATCAGGACATCGAGGCGGAAGGCGGTCAGGGTGCGGGAGAACACGTCGAAACCGTTGGAGTCGGTGCCGAACAGGTGCGCTCCCGACGGACCGACCGAGGGTGGGCCGACGACCATCGTCGCCGATTGCGGTGCGAGCAGCGGCCCGATCACGGCCAGCAGCACCAGGACGCCGAAGGGCAGAAATCCCCAGTAGCGACGCAGGATTCCCCTGGCGGCCGCGGTGGGACGTCGGCTTTCGCCGGCGACCGGGATGGCGATATCGGTGGTGGCGTGGGTGCCGGTCGCGGGTGTGACAGTGGGGTCGGCGGCGGTCATCAGATCTCCTGCTTTCGGGCGGAACGGCGGCGCGGGTCGAGGAGGCCGGTGGCGATGTCGGTGAGGAAGTAGGCGGCCAGACACAACCCCGCGGTGACGACGAGGAACGAGCGAAGGGCGTAGACGTCGGAGGCCTTCACCGCGTCGACGGCGTACTGGCCGAGCCCACCGAGACCGAACAGCGATTCGAGCACCACCGCCCCGCCCAGCAGGAGCCCGAAGACCATGCCCAGCATCGCGACCGCGGTCGGCAGGGCGCGACGATAGATGCTGAGCAGTACCGTCCGGCGCGGGGCACCGGAGGCGATGCGGAAACGTGTTGCCGGGCTGTCGATCTCCTTGTCCAGGGCCAGGATCAAGGTCTTGACGAGGATCGCCGAGTGCGCGACGACCATCACGACGACCGGTAGGAACAGATGTGCCACATAGGAACTCGCGGCCGGCATGTCACCGGCGATGAGGGCGTCGAGGATCGGGAAGCCGGTGACCTGCGGCGGTGGCATCAACAACGGGTCGAGCCGTCCCGACGGCGCGGGCACCCAGTGCAACGTCGCGAAGAAGATGAACAGGAACGCGATGCCGATGACGTATTCGGGAACCGCTCCGGCTGCCCGGGCGTAGCTCCGCACGGCACCGGCGATGAGGTTCTTGGGCCGTGTGACAACGAAATACGAGAGTGCAAGGCTCACCAGCGCCCCGAAGAACAAGCCTGATCCGACGAGTTCGATGGTCGCCGGTACGCGGGTGGCCATGTCGTCGGCGACCGGGCGGCCGGTGGCGATCGAGCTCCCGAGATCGAAGGTGGCGAGTCCGTGCAGGTAGGTCCCGAACTGCGAAATCCAGGAATCGTTGAGGCCGTAGCTGTCTCGTGCGGCCTCCAGTGCCGCCCCGGACAGCTGACCACCCGAGGCGGACACGAGCGGATCGCCCGGGATCATCTTGACGAGAAAGAACGCGAGGACGACGAAGATGAGGAAGTTGACGATCGCCGTGCCCGCCGCACGTGCGATCCACAGGTTGGCGCGCAGGCGTGCGATGACTGCTCCGGAGACGTGGCGCGACGGCGCATTCTCCTGCGTCTCAGTGATGACTATGGTGGTTTCGGCGGTCACCGGCACCCTCCCGATTGATGTTGCCAAGGACGATGCGACGATCTTCGGGGCGCTTTGTTTCGGTTCCTGCGCGCTTTCGTGACTCGGCTATTGCGCCGCTGACACATCGGCGTCGGCGCACATCGGTGCAGTTCAGAGTGTTTCTGTGGGAAACCTGAGCGCAATTCCGCCGACTGTGACCCCGACTACTTGACAACGCAAGGACTCGGGTTCGGCCCTAAACTCCCTGCAAGGGGCCAGCACAACCGGACCGGAGTCCAGAGCTTTCGAGGGACTGTCATGACACGATCGACCGAATACCATCCACGCGCCCGCGGCGGGTCCGCCCGAGGTCGACAGGTGTCGTCCCGACGCGTACGCGACCTCGTCCTGGCCTCGATTCGCGAAGGCACCCTCGACCTCGACACCCAACTCGTCGAGGAGGACCTCATCCGCATGTTCAACTCCAGTCGAGCAGCGGTCCGCGACGCCCTCAACGAGCTCAGCGATGCCGGATTCCTGGTGCGCAGGCCGCGGCTCGGGACGCGGGTTCATCGCCGTGACCTGGGCCTGGAGCTCACCGCGATCTCCGGGATCGGCGGAGAATCGGTGGAGATCGTGATCCGCGAACAACGACTGGTACCCAACCTCCCCCTGGTCCGCACCCGACTGAACATCCACGACGACCACGTTCGGCTGGTGGAGAACACATTTCACGCATTCGGTGAAACCATCGGTTTGCGCAGTGCCTATTTCTCGGCGTCCTACGATGCCGATCCCACCGAACTCGCCGGCATACCGCTGACCATGGAACGCACCGCGGCCGAGTTCTTCGGCACCGACCCCGGCGACGCCTGGGTGTCGATCGGCGCCGAGCGCTGCGATGAGCGGACCGGACAGATACTCGGCGTCGCGGCCGGCAGCACCCTGCTGATGCGCGAGATCACCTACACCACCAGTGACGGCGCGCCGTTCCAGATCGTGTTCGATCGATTCCGCGCGGACTTCGTTCGGTTCGAAACCCGCCACGATCATCGGGGTGTGGCGTGATCGCCCGCGGCGCAATCGGGTCGGCGCCGACGTCGTTGACGCGGTGACCAGCGCCGTCATCGGTGTCGGCGGAGGTGTCCTCGGCGCGAAGTCGCGCAATGGGGGCGTAACGATCAGGTGACCGACGGTTAATCGTCGCCTCGCACTCTTCGTCTCGGAGTAGTTGTCCGTCACGAAGATTGGAGAGATGCCACGTGATCGTCACCGTAGTCGCGGGGAATCCGAAACCGGCCTCGCGCACCCTGCACGCGGCCACCCGACTGGCCACCGAGCTCACCGGGCAGCAGCCGGACCACGTCATCGACGTGGTGGACCTGGGGCCGGGGCTGCTCGGGTGGGGAGATCCCGCTGTCGCCGAGGCGGTGAGCACCCTCGCCTCCAGCGATCTGGTGGTGATCGCGTCCCCGACATTCAAGGCCACCTACACCGGGCTGTTGAAGCTGTTCCTCGACCAGTTCTCCACCGCCGACGGCCTGCGCGGGGTCACCGCCATCCCACTGATGCTCGGCGCCGGCCCGGCGCACTTCATGGCACCGGAACTGCTGCTCAAACCCGTTCTCGTGGAATTGGGTGCCATCACCCCCGCGGCCGGGCTTTACGTGATGGACAAGTCCTACGACCAGGCCGACGCGTTTGCCACCTGGATCGAACGCTGGGGCCAGGTCGTCCTGCGCTCTGCCACCACCCTCGCCACGGAAGGACGATGAGCATGATCCCCACCACCGACCTCGACGCCACCGAACTGCGAAAAGCTTTCTCGGCCTTCCCCACCGGTGTGGTCGCACTGGCCGGAACCGTCGACGGCGAACCCACCGTGCTCGTGGCATCCTCGTTCGCCGTCGGCGTCTCCCAGGACCCGCCGCTGGTCATGTTCGCCGTGCAGCACTCCTCGACCACCTGGCCCGTTCTGCGCGAGGCGCCGGCGCTGGGAGTGTCGGTGCTCGGCGAGCAGCAGGCCGGCGCGATCCGGCAGTTGTCATCGAAGGACAAGGCGGCTCGCCTCGCCGGCGTGAGCACTCGCGTGTTGCCCACCGGCGCAATCCTTCTCGATGCAACACCGGTGCACTTCGAGTGCACCATCGAGAACATTCATCGCGCTGGGGACCACGACATCGTCGTGCTGCGGATCGTCAGCGTCGGCAGTGACCACAGCATCCGTCCGATCATCTGGCACATGTCGTCGTGCACGAGGATCGTTGCCTGAGTGCGCAACGACACTGGTTAGCTCAGCGGGTCTCGAGGCCCTCGCCCTAGCGGGCTCGGGCACCTCGACCATCGGGGGGAGAGATCGGCACCGCGATCGGGGACCATCATCCGATGGTCGAGGTGCGAGCCGCGTGCGGCGAGCCTCGAGACCGCCTGTGCCGATGCTGGTTTCGTTGGAGCGGTTACTCTACCGACAGACGCGCTCGTTGAGCCTGACCTTGTCCAAGATCTCCGCATCCCACTGCACGTACTCGATCACGGCTCCGTCGGGGTGACGAACATAAGCGAACGTGCCCGTCGCGCTCCGCGACGGTCCGCCTACCACTTGCGAGCCCAAGCCTCGCAGGCGATCCATCGTCTCGGTCAGGTCATCAACAACCAGCGGACCGACCGTATCGCGGAAGCGATCCGTCACCTCAGGCGGACCGCCGATCAGCAGGAGATCTCCCACGGCGGCGAGCGACGCTCCCTCGAACTCAAAGCGAAGGTCGGCGGTCTGCCCGACGAGCGTCTCGTACAACGAAAGCGCCGAGTCCAAATCGTCAACGAAGCATCGTGCATAGGTTTTCAGAATCGACATACTCTGAGGTTAGGAACACGGCCACCCACCGGGAAGTACGCACTTGAAAGTAACCACACTTACAGACGTCGAAAGTAACCCCGACGTGCTCGCCGCCCAGACGATTGCCCGCGAGGTGTTCGCCGCCGTCTCCACCAAATGGGGCCTGCGAACCCTCGAATACCTCGACGGTCCGCCCAAACGCTTCGCCGATGTATGCCGATCGGTCGGTCCGGTCAGCCACAAGGTGATGACTCAGACTCTGCGCACGCTTGAGCACTCCGGCCTGGTCACGCGGCGGGATCATGGGTGTGCCAGTCCGCACGTCGACTACTCGCTCACCACCGCCGGCGCCGAGCTGCTCGTCCTTCTGCACACCATGTGCGCCTGGTCCAGGGCACATCTCGATGAATTGATCGAGGGCGGCGCGGCTCACGCATCACGTGACGTCTGACGTTGATGCCGAACGAAGCACGCTGGATTCGCCGGAGTTGACGTGGTTCCGATTCCCATCGTCTCACCGGGTCTCGAGGCCCTCGCCCTGGCGGGCTCGGGCACCTCGACCATCGGGGGAACCGCCATCATCCGACGGTCGAGGTGCGAGCCGCGTGCGGCGAGCCTCGAGACCGCCTGTGCCGATGCTGG